>NZ_JEMA01000209.1 GCF_001589285.1 Sorangium cellulosum
ACGACAACAGCGCCGGAACGAAGGGCGCGCCCGTGAGGACGTTGCAGCACGCGATCGGGCTCGCCGCGCACGGGCGAAGCCACGGCGAGTTGCCGACCCGGCGCGTGTACGCGTGCGGCGGGTTGTTCGAGGAGGAGATCGCGCTGCCCTCGGGGGTGGACCTGTGGGGCGGGCGCCTCTGCGATCACGGCGACGATTGGTCGTATGACGGGTCGTTCGGCGGACCGGATCACCCGACGATCATTGCCCCGCCGGTGGGGATCCCGCTGCGGGTGATCACGGGAGAAGACGAGGACGGGCCGTCGACGATCTTCGGCGTGCGCGTCGTGGCGGCGGATGCCTCGGCGAGCGATGGCAAGTCGTCGATCGCGATGATCTTGAGCGAAGGGACCAAGGCGAACGTGGTGTCGAGCAAGGTCGTCGCGGGCGCAGGCAAGGAGGGTAAGCCGGGCGATGACGCGCCGAGCTTCCGCGCGAACGCCGGCGTGGTGGGGAACGACGGCGCGGACGCCTGCACCGCCGACGTGGCGATGGGCGCCCTTCCTGTCGTGACGGCGTGCGGCGATGGGATCGAGTCGACGGGCGGGTACGGCGGAGACGGCGGGATGGAGACGGGCGGGGATGGTGCTCCAGGGCTGCCGGAGCCGGCCGGCAATCCGGACCACCGCGGTCTGGCTGGCCGCGGCGCGTCCGGCATGCCGTGCACAAACGGGGGCCGCGGAGCAGACGGCGCCGATGCGGAGCACGCTGCCGGAGCGGTTGGCGTTGGTCGTCTGGGCCTTGACGGATGGATCGGCGTCCGCGGCGAGGACGGCAAGCGGGGCGGCGTCGGCCAAGGCGGCGGCGGGGGTGGCGGCAACAGGTCGCGCAGCCTCACGTTCGCATGTCCGACAGGCCGGCCCCAGGGCGGTGCGGCCGGAGGATCAGGGGGCAGCGGCGGCTGCGGTGGCAAGGGAGGCCAGGGGGGCGACTACGGCGGCGCGAGCATCGCGATAATGGCGTTGCAAGGGAGCGCCCTGACGGTCAAGGCCAGCGAGGTCCTCGGAGGCAAGGGCGGCGATGGCGGCGTCGGCGGAACGGGCCAACCCGGCGGAGGCGGGTTTGTCGGGGGTTCCGGTGGCACGCCCCCCGCGGGTCTCGGTGATATGTGGCGTGGGTGCAGCGGCGGAGCCGGAGGCAACGGCGGCCGCGGGGGCGACGGCGGCGGCGGTCTCGGGGGGGCGTCCTTCGGCATCGCCTCCATGAGCGCCTCCGTGAACCTTCTGGAGGATGCGATCGTCTTGCCCGGACAACCTGGCCAGGGTGGTCGTCCTAGCAATGCAGTCACCGACGACGCACCAGGCCGGGGGCAAGCGGGACCTGCGCTGTTCTGGTACAGGTTCGATGCGCCAGATCCCGAACCGCCTCAATGAGCCGCCCTGCGCTGGCGACACACCTCAAGAGACGCACATGAGAAAGTCCACTGCTGCTACGCTGTGCCTTCTGTTGTCACCGTGGGCGACCGGCTGCGGAACTGTGCCCGACGTGAACGACCCTGGCGCGCCTTGCGAGGGCACCTCGTGTGATGACGAGCCGCCCCCGGAGTCGGTCTGCATCGAGCACGTCGCCGCCCGTATCGTCGACGACGGCTGCGGCGTGTTCGTCGCTGGAAACTACGGTGGCGGCGACGACAGGAACCCCGGCACGAAGGCGAAGCCGGTGTACACCGTCGCGCGTGCCATCGAGCTCGCGCGCGCTGGACGAGGGCGCGTGTTCCTCTGCAACGACATCTTCGAGGAGGAGCCGATCACGTTGCCTTCTGGCGTGGACATCCTCGGCGGCTTCAACTGCCGGAAATGGGTGCCCGACTCCACGCGCCCGCGGTCCACGCTGTATTACAGGCAGTTCTACGATACCCTGATGACGATCGAGCCCGCGGGCCCCGACGACCAGGGGGCAGCGGACGGCGTCTCGACGCTCGCCGATCTCGATTTCCACACGTCAGCCACGATCGGCGTGATCGCTCAGTCCAACACGGCGGTGGAGATCCTGCGGAGCGAGATCCGCGTACTCAGCGGAAGGGGAGGCAGCGATGGCGAGAAGTGGCCCTTCTACAGCCCCCCCGACGGACAGGACGGCACGTTCGCCGCGGAGGCGTGCTCGGCGGCCATCGTCGCCGGCGGGGCTGCCGCCGTGAACCGGTGCGAGAGCGGGCTCACGAGCATCGGCGGCAAGGGAGGGGACGGGCTGGCCGACAGCGCCGAGGATGGAGGCGACGGTGAGCCCGTCCCGGAGCGACAACCATCGCCCTCGGGCATCGGTGGTACGGCGGAGCAGGAGAATGTCCGCTGCTACGACGGGTCCGACGGGGGCCCCGGGGCTCCGGGAACACAGGGCGCCCCCGGCGAGGGCATCGGGCGCCTCACCGAGAGAGGATGGGAGGGCGACACGGGGGCCGAGGGGAGTTGGGGCACGCCGGGTCAAGGCGGGGGCGGGGGCGGCGGTCGTCGCGGCGGACTCGCCGTGTGCGGCGTGGCCTCCAACGGAGGCGCGGGAGGAGGCTCGGGCGGGGCCGGCGGTTGTGGTGGCCGAGGGGGCCGCGGGGGAGCGAATGGACATCCGGCGATCGGCGTCGTCGCGCTTCACGCCCGCTTGACCGTGCGCGACAGCGCGATCATCACGGGTCCCGGCGGCACGGGCGGCGACGGCGGGCCGCCCCAGGAGGGCGGCAGAGGCGGCAGAGGCGCACCGGGCGCCGCCCTGCTAGACGTCTTTCAGGCCTGCATGGGGGGCCGCGGCGGCCAGGGAGGGCCTGGCGGCTACGGCGGACCGGGGCGCGGCGGCGACTCGATCGGCGTCGCCTACCTCGACGACGATCAGCTCACGCTCGAGGGCGTCACCTTCGAGATCGGACAGCCGGGCCAGGGCGGCACGAGCTGGAACTACGATGGCAGCACGACGGTGGGGGAAAGCGGCGAGGCCCACGAGACGCTTAGGTTTCCCGAATAGCCGAAGTCACGTCCTGGGAGAGCGGCACGGACTCCACGACGGCTGCCACGATTGCAGGAGGGCGGGCAGCGAAGCGAACCGCCGTGACGCCAAGAAACCGTGGGAGTAGGAGGGGACATGCCGGGATCGCCCCCTCGGCTCTCCTCTTGGCGATCTCGGCGGCTTTTCTGCTGTTCGGAGCGACTTCCAGCAGTGGTGCTACGACGACGCCACGGGCTCCGAGTTCACGGGCCAACTCGCCAGGAAGCTCGAGGCCCAGGCGACCATGGCGGCCGGCGGCTCGCCTTCACCGTCCCACGAAGCGACCAGCGCTTCGAGCTCACGGGTGGCAGCTTCAAACTCGCGCTTCGCAGCGATGCCCCATGGAGTCATCGGCGGGTCGAGGAGCACGCGAATCTTCGCGAGCGCGTCGATCAACTCGTCCTTGCGAAGGACTCCATCCGTCTCCACCACGCGGTAGCAGGAACCGCTCTGCATCTCTGGCATCAGGGGCCACACGATGCAGTAGAGCGCCGCGAGCACCGTGAGCACCGCGATGAGCGACTGCGTCAGGTTGCTCGCTTCGATCTGGACGCCGGGTGCCGGCTCATCGGACGGCGATGGCTCCACCCACCTGTGCTGGTCCGTGAACAGGCAGTCGTAGAGTCTAGCCTCCCCGGGGAGGCGCAGGCCCGGCATCACATCGGGCACGAGCACGGTGCCGATCTCCGGCGGCATGCGTTCGCACCCGAAGGTCGCTTCGATATCGCCGGAAATCCACTCCGCGCATGGCTGTTCATCGGGCAACAGATCGAAGGTGGCGTATTCCCTCCTGACGATGGCGAACTTTCGTCCATCGTCAGGACGAGCGACGAACCGCGGATCGAACGGGCTGCGCGGAACGATAAAATGGAACCCGAGAAACTTGACCGAGAACGAGTCCCTCGTTCGCTTCACGATATCGATCGCGCGTTCGCTATGGACGATGTAGTACGGAACCAGAAAGCTGACGTGGAACCACAGCTTTCGCCCCGTAGACTCCGGCATGTTGATCGAAAAAGAGTAACAGGCGTCGCAGCCTCCGGCGGGGAGATGCAGCGAGTGGTTCATGAACCTACCAGGGAATCCGTCTCGGATGCGACGCCGCAGGTCGCGCCATCGGTCGCCCTTCGATGCCTGGATCCGCGCGCGCACCAGCCTGTCGTGCTCTTCGGTCTCCATGCATCGCTGGACGTCGATATCGCCGTCATCCATCATCCCAACCCCACGGGGATAGTATCGATAGACGATATCGAGCAGCTCATCAATGCTGTGCTTCATAGACTCTCCATCCTTGGACCGATGTGTCTGCATCATCCATCCAGCAGCGGGCTCTACAACAGGCGGACAGCGGCGCGGATCTCCACGACGTCTAGCTAGGAGGAAGCTCCGGGCCTCCGGTCGAACGGTCAACTCGCCAGGAACCTGGAAGCCCAAGCGACCATGGAGGCTGGCGCCTCGCCTTCACCATCCGGTGCCAGCCTGGAGCCACCCGAAGTTAATTCCGGCGTTCAGCTCGGATGCGTCTGCCTGCACCGGAACGACACTGAGGACGAGCGAGCACTCATGCGCGAGTGCGATCACCACGTGGCGGCACGCCCGTACAGGGGCGTTCTGGAAGTACGGGCGCCTCGTCCGCTTTCGCGTGACTGTCAGCGCCCCCTCAAGGGATTGCAGAAGAAGTCCCGAACCCGAGGTCGCCCTCCCCGAGCCATGTCAAACTGGCCCCGGCTGGGGCGAGCATGGTTAGGATTTGCGGCACAGTCCAGCACCCCGCGAGGAACGCTTGTAACTCGTCGACGCCGCAAAAATACCGAGAATACGGAATATCGAATCCGTCAATCTCAACCAGTGCACGAAAGTCCCCACCCGGAGCTGGATCTCGCTCTGGAAGCCAGACACGAACGACGACATCGTGAACGTCGCTCGATCCGGCCAGTGTCATTTGGAGCGTGCGCGTCAACGCTCTAGTGGTCGCATGAGCGCTCATTGATCAGTCCTTGCATCTCTTGATGCATTCAGCATAAGCATTGTTGCACGCTTCCCAGCATCTCCGACGAGCCGGCTTATCCGCCTCAGGGAGTTTGCGACATTCCGCCTCGCAAGCTTCCGCCCTTTCCTCGCAAATCTTCAGACAAGGGCTGTTTTCGCATCTTTCCCGACAGCTACGATACTTCACATAGGCGCTATCACCGCATGCCCTTCGCTGCGCTTCGCTCTCAGGTTTGCCACATGCGACAGAATCAGCCTCGTAGTCCGCCTGGCACTTCTCGTGGCATGGGCTCTGGGTCACGATGTTGCAGACGGGAGGAGACGGATCCATGTCCTGCGGCTCCAGTGGCGGTACGGGCCCGAAGCCTCCGGACCCCGTCGAGCCGAAGCCGTAGCCGCCGACACCTGTCGCGGTTATGATGATACCGCCGACACCTCCCTCGCCCTCACTTCGGAGGTAGCAGTCTCCGACATCGAAGTTGCATCCCATCAAACAGAAACATAGAACAGTTACCAACTTGTTCATTTTGACTCCCCACCAAACCTCCAAATTGGCCCAGCGGTAACCATCACGACCCAGCCATCAGGAAGAACAAGGCTACTCCCGCCAGCCCAGTCTACATTGACGCTTGCGGACGCGCCCAGACGCCCAGTAACGAACCAGTCGGATTGTGCGCGGCCACCTGGAGCAAGTCCCATCACACGGTCACAGATCATGATCCCGCATACGGGCATCGAATAGAACGAAAGGGACGGCCCAAGACTGACATTGCCTGTCTTCGTGACGTAACCAAGAGTGAGTGCCGTTCGATCGTAGACGCCTACACGTGCGCCTGGGACGATGCTGAGCATGTTGTGCACTTCGATGCGGAAATCCTTCTCTCTGCGCCAGAGCCATCCGACGAAAGGACTCACCGCAAGTCTTGGCTCGGTCCCGATCTGGATCCCACCCACACTCACGCCTCCGCTGACCTCGATGGCTTGTGCCGGCGCCGGGACAACGGCGAGCCCACAAGCGCAGAGCACGAAGACCTTGCCGTATGAGCACATAGACATGGCCGAAGCCCGGGTCAGATCGCCTCGCACACTGTGGGGATGCGGACGATTTTCCGGACCGGTGGCGTGGACGTCAAAGAGAAAATCGGCCAGTCGGACTCAACTGGAGGCATCGACCGTCCCGGGCGCGCGCGGGTGCGCATTCGGCCAACCACTGGGGTGTTCGTCAACCACTTGGCAGGCGAACGGCCCTCGCCCAGAAATCCGCTGCGCCTCGCACGATGGCGCTTGACGATGGCAGCGGCACCGTGCTCCCGGCATGCGCTTCGGCCTCTACGACCGGAGGGGCGGAGAGGGGCCGCGCCGATCGGCTCCGGCCCCATGTGCTCGACGGCGGCCGCGCCGAGTTCATCCTTGTCGAGCTGCTGGATGGTGAACGACCGCAGCCCCGAGCGCGTGCCCCAAGCGGAGCGATCCGAAGCCGCGCCCTTGGCGACCCGCGACCGCGACCACCGACACGGGCGCGCGTCCATGGCCCCGTACAGCTCCCCCGGTCTCCCCGCACTTGGCGCCGCAGATGCCGGGCACAGCAGTCAACCATTCGGAACCACTCAGGATTGTTTTTGCGTCTCCGAATCGTTTCCCCCTTGCAGAACGTCTCGCCGAAGACGCTCGCAGCACGCGTCGCTCTTCGACGTCCAGCGCCTCGAGCCGCGCCTGCACCAGCGCCAGCGCCGTCTCGGGCATGCCCTCGCTCCTGCCCTCGGCCACCGCGCGGATCTGCTCCTCCAGCACGAACGCGTTGCCCTCGGCGCGCGCAAGGAGCCGCTCGACCTGAGCGGCATCCATGGCGTCGCCGAGCACCTCCCGCACGAGCCGCTCGCTCGCGCGCCGCGGCAGCGGCGCAAGGCCGATCCGGAGCCCGTGACGCTCGCTCCAGAGCGCGGGGAAGAGCTCGTGAACCTCGGGACGGGCGAGCGCCAGCACGAAGAAAGGCAGGTCCCTCGCGTGCTGGAGCGCCCGGTCGACCAGGGTCACCGTGGGCAGGTCGCCCCAGTGAAGATCCTCCAGCACGAGGATCACCGGCTTCCGCTGGCATTCGGCCCAGACGAAATCCTCGAACGCCTCGCGGAGGCGATCGCTCATCAGCATCGAGCTCTGCCGCGCCGTGTGGAGCTGCACGTCGCCCTCCTCGGGGAACCTCGCCCCCACGAGCTCGCCGAGGAACGCCGCGACGTGCCGGGCCTTGGCCCCGAGCCCGCCGAGCCGCTCGACCCGGGCGAGCACCTTGCGCCGCCGTACCTCCAGCGGCTCGCCGTCGAGGATGCCCATGGCGCGGCGGAGCGCCTGGGCCAGCAGGCCGAACGCGGAGCCGGCGGCCATCGGATCGGCCCTGCCGATCCAGATCTCGGGTGCGTCGCCGTTTTCCCTGAGGGCGCGGAGGAACTCCCAGGCCAGACGCGACTTGCCGAGGCCCGGGGCGCCCACGACGACCACAGCGCTCGCGGACGGCTCGTCCACGCAATGGCGCCACTCGGCCGCCAGCTGCGCGAGCTCGCGCTCGCGCCCCAGGCAGGGCGTCGGCTTGCCGAGGAGCCGCGGGACGGTGTCCGGCTCCGCCTTCGGGCCACGGAGCCAGGCGCCATCGGCCACGTGCTCCACATCGAACGACCTGGCGAGCAGGCCTGCTGTCGCGCCGTCGAGCCGGATGCCCGGCTCCGGCGCCCGAGGGCGCTGCGGGAAGAGCTGCACGACGCGGTCAATCAGCGCGCCGACAGGCAGGCGCCCGGCGACCTCGGCCAGACCCGTGGCAACGGACACCGGCACGCCCCCGAGCTCCGCGCGCAGGGCGAGCGCGCAATGGGCCGCGCGCGCGGCGAGATCCATCGGGGCCTCGGCGCCAGAGAGCGCGACGAGCAGCCACTGCGACTGCAGGAGATCGAGGCGCCCGCCGTGGCGCGCCGCGATGTGGCGCAGCGCCTCGGTGCGAGAGGCGCATTCGGCCTCGGAGAGCGTCGCCTCCACCTCCGCGCTGCCGTCCGCCGCGAGGATGACGCACATGACCCGGCGCTCCGCGGTCGTGATCTCCACGGTCGGCGCGGGCGTCGACCGGCGACTCGCCGCGCGCTTGCTCGGGGGCCATGTACCCGGGCGTGCCGACGATCGCGCCGGGCGCCGTCAGGCTCCGCGCGAGCCGGAGGTCGCGCGCGATGCCGAAGTCGAGCAGGGTGGCGCGCTCGATGGCGCCACCCACGAGCATCAGGTTGCTCGGCTTGAGGTCGCGGTGAAAGGAGGTCGCGCGCACGGTAGACGTCGCCCATTCCGCCGGAGCCGGCGAGCCGCTCGATCTCAAACCGATCCTCGACGAGGGCCGAAGCGCGCATCGCCGTTCCACTGTACTCTGCGGATGCGTCGAAGGTCTCGGGCAACCGGCGCCGGCGATGAGGGCGACGGCGCTCCTGGGCTCCTGCGGAGCCTGCCTCGTCCACGGATGGCCGGGCGCGCCCGGCGAGCGCATCAGCGCTCAGAGCGGGCCGAACACGTGCGTGTCCGCGGTGGGCCTCTCGACGAAGTTCTCGCCGCCGAACTGCACGATCCCGTTCGTGCTTGGGTCCTGCGCGGCTGCCTGATCGCTGCGGAACGCGTCTTTCAAGAACCAGTCCGGCCGGTTGTGCCATGTGTCGCCGTCCCACGTCCAGACGGACAGGGCTTCCGGTACGTGGAGCGGCTCCACCGTCTGCGTGACAGGATAGCTGAATCCGCCGAACAGGACCGCCTGCTGGAGCGCAGGATGCCAGGCGAAGATGGCCTGTCGTCGCCCCCAGGGCAGCGTGTCCCCTGGCGTGCCGCCCGCGTTCGCCTGATGCCAGCCGCTGTCGTCGAGCGCCCATACGTCGTTGGGATACCCGTCGAAGCTCGCGGAGTATTCGGACGAACCACCGAAGAGCCACAGGACGTCACGAACGGGGTCGTAGGCGAGCTGCGAGCCCACGCGGCCGTCGGGGTGCTCCGCGCCGTCGATGGGGTGCCAGAAGTCGTCGATCAGCTCGTAGGAGTCGGCCCGCACGGAGATGGAGATGTCGTTGAGGGCGGAGCCGACCCCGGAGAAGGCGACGAGGTGGCCTCGGCCCTTGTGGAACGCGAGCGCGTGGTCTTTTCGGTCAAGGGGGCAACCGAAATTGCAGAATGCAGTGACCTCCTCCCAGGTGGAGCCGTTCCAGCCCATCATGCCGCCGCCGCCGCCGTTGAGGACCACCTGCCCTCGCAGCGGATCGTACGCCATGGCGTGGCGGCTGCGGGGACCAGGCCATACGGCGGCCTTGTCGATCTGCGTCCACGTCGAGCCATCCCACTCCCAGAGATCCTCGAGGTCGTTCTCCATCGTGCAATCGGGGAAGTCCGCGCACTCGAGGCCTCCGAAGAGGACGACCACCTTGCGCTGCTCGTCGTACGCCATCGCGGTGGCGGTCCGGGCGGACGGCCCGGCCGCGTCGATCTTCTTCCAGGTAAGACTCTCCGCAACAGGGGCGCCGCCGGCGCCGCCGATCCCGTCGGTGCCGCCAGTTCCGCCAGTTCCACCGGCGCCGCCGGTCCCCCCGGCGCCGGTAGCGCCGCCGCTGCCCTCCGACGGCGTATCCGCCGGGGAGCTGCCGCACGCGGCGAGGAGAACGGACAATGCGAGCAAACAAGAACGGTCCTTACGCATGAACGCTCGACGGAGCGCGGCGCGCCAGCATGCAGGAGGGCGCCGTTGGAAGCCTGCTGGACACCCTCGAACGGCTGCGCGGCGCGCCGCGGATCCGCAGGCCGGCGATGGAGGATCCGTACCGGCCGCTCGTTCGCTCCCGGAACGACGGGGCTGCCGTCGCCGTTGCGGCGCTGGGCCGGAGGTGAATACAGTGGCCCCGTGAATCCCCCTCTCCAGGAGTCTGTCGTGCTCGTCCGTGCCCGCTCCCGCGCGCTCGCCGTGGGTCGCGTTACCCTCTCGGCCTCGCTTCCAGCGCTCCTCGCCTGCGCAGCCGCCTGCGGCCCTGCCACCCCGGCACAGGAGCCGACCCAGCCGCCTGCAGACTCCGCAGCTCCCGCGCCCACCCCTGCCCCCACGCCGCCCACGCGGGCGACGCCCGCTGTCGACACGGCGCTCGGCGGCCGGCTCTTCGACAAGTTCTATGGGAAAAAGCCGCCGTTCTCGACCTTTGTCCCCGATAGCCCGAAGACCCAAGGGGTCCTGGATGGTCAAGGCGGCCCCGCGGGCAACGGGACGCTGAAGCTCGGATCCGGGGAGGCGATGAACAACGACGCCGGCCATGATTACCGGCTCAAGAACTTCTTCGGCTGGGATCTCAAGGGGCGCGAGGGCATCTATGGACCGAGCGCGATGGCGAAGGGATACGCCGTCTCGCGGAACCTCCTCGGCGGACGCGAGACGCAAGAGGAGCTCGTCGCCCTGTTCACGAAGGGAGATCGCGAGATCCCCGCGTACGGCGACGCGCTCACGCCCCCGCAGATCGAGGCCATGGCCGCGTTCGTGATCGGCGTCCGCGACGGCGCGCTCCCGCACCCCGACCAGATCTTCACGATCAAGCCGCCGGCCCAGGGGCATTACGCGCTCCTGGCGGGCGGCGATGCCGCGCGCGGGAAGGCCCTCATCAAGGAGCGGTGCGCCTCGTGCCACGGCGACGACGGGACGAAGATGCTGTTCGACGACGGCGCCTACTCGCTCGGCTCGCACGCGCGGCAGAAGGCGTACGAGGACTGGCACAAGATCCTGAATGGGCAGCCGGGCTCGCCCATGGGCCGTCAGGTCCGTGGCAGCACAGGCAAGGAGATGGCGCAGGAGCTCCTCGATATCCTGGCGGCCCTCTGCGATCGCGGGGCGTTCCCTCCCGGAAAGGCGACGGCGAAGGACGTCGAGGGCGGCGACGGGCGCTGCGGCGCTTACCTGAAATAACCGGCGTGACCGCCTGATCGGCGCGCGGCGCAGGCCCCCGTTGCGCGCCCCGCGCGGGTGCTAGGGTGGCGCTCATGTCGAACGTGCTCCGAGCGACGCTCCTGAGCCTCGTCGGCAGCCTCAACCTCGGCTGCGCCTCCCCGGGACCGCCCGCCGCGACGGCGGCGCCCTCGACTCCCGTGATGCCCGCAGATCTCGTGATCACGGCCGGCGTCGTCCGGACGATGGACCCCGGGAAGCCGCGCGCCGAGGCGGTCGCCGTGCGCGGCGAGCGGATCGTCTTCGTGGGCAGCGCGGCCGACACGAAGGCCTTCGTCGGGCCGGGGACGCGCGTCGTGGAGCTGCCGGGGCGCGCTGTCGTGCCCGGGCTCGTCGACGGGCATGCCCATCTCTACGGGCTCGGCGTCGCGCTGGAGACGCTGAGCGTGCGCGGCACGAGGAGCGCCGAGGAGGCTGCGGCGCTCGTGGCCGAGGCGGCGAAGGCCCGCCCGAGGGGCGAGTGGATCACCGGGCGCGGCTGGGACCAGAACCTCTGGCCGGGCGCCGCGTTCCCCACGCACGCCCCGCTCGACACGGTGGCGCCGGAGCACCCGGTGGCGCTGCGCCGCGTCGACGGGCACGCGCTCTGGGCGAACGCGGCGGCGATGCGCGCGGCCGGGGTCGGCAGGGGCACGCAGGATCCGCCGGGCGGGCGCGTCCTGCGCGACGCGGCGGGCGAGCCGACGGGCGTCTTCGTCGATAACGCGATGGGCCTCGTCGAGGCCAGGATCCCGGGCGACCCGCCCGCCGTGCGCGAGCGGCGCATCCTGCGCGCGGCCGAGGAGGCGCTCTCGTCCGGGCTCACGGGCGTGCACGAGATGGGCATCGACGACGAGACAGCGGCGGTCTACCGCGCGCTCGCCGCCGCCGGGCGGCTGCCGATCCGCGTCCACGCGTACCTCGCGGGCGAAGGGAGGCTCGAGGGGCTGAGCGGGCGCGCGCCCGACGTGGACGCGACGGGCACGGCGATGTTCGTGCTGCGCGGGGTCAAGCTCTTCGCCGACGGCGCGCTCGGCTCGCGCGGCGCGGCGCTCCTCGAGCCGTACGCGGACGAGCCCTCGACGAGCGGGCTCCTGCTGATGGACCGCGAGGCGCTCGCGCGCGCGGCGCGGCTCGTCGCGGACGCGGGCTTCCAGCTCGCGGTGCACGCGATCGGCGACCGCGCCAACCGCGCCGTGCTCGACGCGTTCGAGGCGCTCGGCCCGGGGCGGGCGGCGGCGCTGCGGTTCCGGGTGGAGCACGCGCAGATCCTCTCGCCCGACGATCTGCCGCGCTTCTCGGCGCTCGGCGCGATCGCCTCGATGCAGCCGACGCACGCGACGAGCGACATGGCGTGGGCGCCCGCGCGGCTCGGCGCCCATCGCCTGAGGGGCGCGTACGCCTGGCGGTCGCTGCGCGCTTCGGGCGCGCGCCTCGTTTTCGGCTCGGATTTCCCCGTGGAGGAGGTCTCGCCGCTGCTCGGCCTCCACGCGGCCGTGACCCGGCAGGACCTCTCGGGCCAGCCCCCGGGCGGGTGGATGCCCGCGGAGCGGCTCGACCTCGACGAGGCGCTCCTGGCCTTCACCGCGGCGCCGGCGTACGCGGCCTGGGCCGAGGGCCAGCGGGGCCGGATCGCGCCTGGCTACGTGGCCGATCTGACGGTCCTCGGCCGCGATCTCTCGCCCGATCGCTCGCTCGTCGACACGCCGATCGAGATGGTGGTCGTGGGCGGCCGCGTGGCGCGCGCGCCCGCGGCGCGTTGAGCGGCGCCTCGTCCGGCCCGCCATGACAGGTCAAGTCCACGCAGACGAAAGGAGGAATGAGCGCATGCTTGCACGCTACCAGATCGTTCGCGGACACCGTCCGGAGGGCGATCCGCTGCCGGAAGGCAAGCGGTACGACACGCGCAAACACACGCACCACATCCTGAGGCCCACTCCGGACATCGTCGAAGAGTTCCTGTCCGACCCCTCGCAGGCAGGCTTCAAGCGGTTTCGCGCCGCCTACATCGCGGTGCTCGATGAGCGGTTTGCGGAGCAAGCAGAGCGCTTCGAGGAGCTGGCGCAGGAGGCCCGGCAAGGCGACGTCTTCCTCGGCTGCAACTGCCCCACGGCGCGCCAGCCCGACGTTCGGCACTGTCACACGTGGCTGGCCCTGGAGTACCTCGCCCGCAAGTACCCGGACCTCGACGTGAGGTTCGGCGCGCGGTGAGCGGTGTTCAGGCGTGCCCGCGGCGAGCGGGGCGGCTCGGGGCAGCGCCGCAGCCGCCGGAGCGCGCGGAGCGCACCGGCGCATCCATCGAAAGAGCGTTGCCGGCCGCCCGTCGCATCCGTGGCGCGAAATTTGTGCGCCCGGTTCGGAGGGGCTCGCGCTGCAGAGCCGCGAAGCCGCTCCCCGCGCTGGGACAAGGGCCAGCGAGGGTGTCGCAGGCGCGGCGGCGTGGGGCCATTTGGTGAAAGTCCAGGCTAGCTCGCCACGCACGTTCTGGGCTAGGGTGCGCGGCATGGAGCTCGCCTGCGAGCCGACCCCACCCGGTTCGGCGGGATTCGTCGTGCTCGCGCTGAGCGCGCCACCCAGCGACCTGGGCCCGTGACAGCGGCCCATGGAGTCTCGACCATGAACGAACTCTTCGACAACCGAAGCGCGAGGCGCCGTCCCGGCCCTCGCTCCTGGCCCGGCGCCCATCGCGCGTCGCGGCGACCCATTGGCCTCTCGCCTCGACTCGCCCTCGCCTTGCTCGTGGGCGTGAGCCTCGGCGCGACGGCCTGCGGCGGCGTCACCGCGTTCGAAGGGGGACGGGCGTTCACGATCGTGGGCCAGCCGCCCGCGCCCCCTCCGCCTCCCCCGCCCGAGAAGAAGCGCGTGGAGGTGACGGAGAAGCAGATCGTCATCAACGAGAAGATCCTCTTCGAGCACGACAAGGCGGTGATCCGGGCGGAGTCGCACAGCCTTCTCAACGAGGTCGTCGACACGATCAAGAAGCACACGCACATCAAGAAGATCGCCATCGAGGGGCACGCGAGCTCCGATGGATCGGACGATCACAACCTGAGGCTCTCGGATCGCCGCGCGAAGGCCGTGATGGAGTACCTCGTCCAGCACGGGATCGCTCAGGGCATGCTCACCGCCAAGGGCTACGGCGAGACCAAGCCCATCGCGGACAACGAGTCGGAGGAGGGGCGTGAGAAGAACCGCCGGGTCGAGTTCAACATCGTCGAGCAGGACGCCGCGAAGGCCGCGGGGGGAGAGCAATAGATGCTGGTCCTGGGTCGAACCACGAATGCTGCTCCCGGCAAGGAGGCGCGCATGAAGCAATGGCTCTTCGGAATTGTCCTGGTGGCCTCGTCGAGCGCGTCCGCGGGGTGCTCCTTCGCCCTGCGTAGCCCGGAGATGTACCGGGACGACACGGCCGCGCTGCTCGCGACGCGGGAGGAGCAGATCCGGGCGTGCTACGACGCGGAGCTCGCCCGGAATCCCAGCGCCGAGGGCAAGGTCACCGTCACCTTCCTCGTGCTCGAGGACAGCGGCCGCCTCACGGACCTCGTCGTCGACGAGGCGGGCACCACCGCCTCGAAGGAGGTGTCGAAGTGCGTCGTCGATTCGATCGACGGGCTCGTGCTGACGCCGGCGGACGAGAACAAGGGCAAGGGGAAGTTCGTCTGGGAGTTCACGCCCCGGTCCCCGAAGGCGTAGCCGAGACGTCGATCCGCCGATCGCTGGAGGACGCGGCTACGGGAGCTCCCACTCCTGCGCGTCCCCCCGGCACTCGGGCCCGCACGCTTCGCCGTTCGGGTACGAGACCTGGTACTGGGGGGTGAAGCTCCGCTCTCCGACGACGGCGCCGTCCCGCCGCACCACGACATCGACGCGCGCCGGCGTGCCGCGAACCGCGATCCCCTGGACGAACTGGCCGGGGATCGGGGTGCAGGACTGCGAGATGGCGTCGCCGCTCGTCGTCTGCGTGCAGCGTGTCGCTGCATTGAGCGAAACAGTGACCGTCTCGCTGCACTGGACGAACACGCCGCCTCCGCCGGGCTGGGGCGTGTTCGTCCAGGTGTAGGAGCACGACACCTCGTCGCCGTCCACCGAGATCTCCAGGGCGTACTCTCCCGCTGCCCAGCTCCTGTCCGCCGTCGTGGTGATGATGGAGAAGCTGTCGTTGCAGCCTACCTCCGTGCAACTCAGCGTGACGCAGCCGTACGCGGCGGCGCTCATGGCCAGCACGGCGACGAGCGCGACGGCATTGCGCGCGCAGGGGGCGAGTCGAACGAGGCAAGAAAGGGATCGAGTCATGGGGGCCATCCTCTCTCCGGCGGAAGCGCCGTGGATCGAGGCGACGGCGTAGCAATGGGCAGGCCACGTGCGCGGACGCAAGAGAGCCGCTGTCCAGGGGCCTTGCACCACGCGCGCCGGGGCGACCCATGGCACGCGTGTCAGGCCGACGCCCGCGGCGCGCTAGCGCCTCTCGGGATCACCGCCGCAAGAGCGCCTCGACCCCCGCCTGCGTGCTGCCCAGGGTGGCCCACCGCCCCGCGAGCTGCCTGCCCTCGATAGCATAGCTCACCACGCCGACCGGCTGGCCCGGCGACCAGCCCACGACGAGCTGGTCGCCCGAGCGGAGGCCCACCCCCTTCAGCGTGCCGGTGCTCAGCGTCCAGGTCACCGCGTACGTGTCGCCCGCCGGCGCGAGGACGACAGTCCCTTTGCGGGCGCCCTCCACGATGCGGTAGCTGCCGGTCAGGCCCTCGGGCCCCTGCAGCGTCTCGACCTCGATCTGACCAGGCCGGTCCGTCGAGATCCACTGCCCGCGGAGGCGATCGCCGTCGATGCGGTAGGCGGCCGCGCCGTACGGGCCGCCGCTCGCCCAGCCCACGGCGAGGGTCTGCCCCTGCACGAGCGCGATCCCCTCGTACCCGGCGCCCTTCGTGATGATCCAGGCGATCCGGTACGTGTCCCCGCTCCTGGACAGGAGGACGTTGCCCGCGTAGCTGCCCTGCCCGCCCGGGTTCCGCGACGACGTGATGTCGTACGTGCCGGCCAGCTCGGGAGCGCTGCTCGCGCCGGCGCCCCCGTACGACGGCACGAGCGGCGCTGTGACGGTGCCCTCGGTCGCGCTCAGGCGCTGGTAGATCACGAGGCCCAGGGCCACGACGGCGGCGACGGCGAGCAGCCCGCCGACGACGATCGCGAGCAGGAGACCCACGGGCATCCTGCGCCGCGCCGGGACCAGGACGAGCGCGGAGGTGCCGCCGACCATGCCGCCGACCTCGGTGCGGGCGACCGGCGGGTGGGTCGGCCCCGGGTAGGCCGGCAGAGCCGGCGTTGGCTGGGCGGGCGGCGGCGCCGGGGGCCGGTGCGACCCCGCGGGCCCGTGCGCGGCCGCGGCGAGCACGGGGTCGAGCGCCGCCATGGCCTGCGCCGCGTCGGGGAAGCGCGCGCGGGCGTCGCGGGCGACGCACCGGGCGAACCAGGCGTCGAAGCCGGCGGGGATGACGTGGGGGCAGCCGAGGTGCGCGGCGCGGGCGGACGGCGGGTCCAGCGGGTTGAACAGCACCTCGCGCATCAGCGACATGACCGAGGCGCTCGGCCCGCGGACCGGCTCGACCCAGTAGAGGCGCCCGGTGAGCAGGTAGAAGACGAGCAGCCCGAGCGACCAGACGTCCGACGCGGGGGTGACCTGCGCGGCGAGCTCTGTCTGCTCGGGCGCCATCCAGAGCGGCGTCCCGACCGACGCTGTCATCGACGACGTGGCCCGCGTCTCGGCCACGACCTTCGCGACGCCGAAGTCGAGCACCTTCACCTTGAAGCGGACGTTCTGCTGCCGCGGCCGCGCGATGAAGACGTTCTCGGGCTTGATGTCGCGGTGCACGACGCCCGCGCGGTGGGCCGCCGCGAGCGCGTGGCAGAGCTGCCCCATCAGCTCGCGCACCTCGTCGGGCGGCAGCGGGCCGCGCTGCGCCACCACCGCCGCGAGGTCGGACCCGTCGAGCAGCTCCATGGCCAGCCAGGGCGTCTGCGTCGCCGGATCGACGCCCGCGGCGACCACCTCGACCACGTGGTCGCTCTCGATGCGCGCCCCCACCCTCGCCTCCTGCTCGAAGCGCTCGCGGAAGTGCGGGTCCTGCGCGAGCTGCGCGTGCATGAGCTTCACCGCGCGCGGCTTGCCCGTGGAGATCTGCTCGGCGACGAGCACGGCGCCCATGCCCCCCTGGCTCAGGGGCCGGACGATGCGGAAGTCGCCCCCGAGGACCGTGCCGGGAGCGAGCGGTGCGGCTGTCGTTGTGTGGAACATGGCGAGAGGGGACCCTTCGGCGATGCCGCGCATCGCGCCTCGGTAGCGTACCCCCGGACGCGCGCTCCAGGGGGCGCCACGAAGCCCCCGGCGTGCCGGGAGCGCTCAGCCCCCCGTCCTTCTCGACCTTCACCAGCCTCACCGCGATCGGGTTCGTCGCGCTCAGCCGGACAGGGTACGTCTCGAGACGCCGGCCGTCGTTCAGGGCCTCTCCCGCCTCCGCGTCGAGCTCATGGCTCAGATCTCCGCCAGGCCGATGTCGATGGTCGCGAGCCCGCGCACCCCTTCGGGCGCGCCGACGGAGAGCTCCAGCACGCTCTCCGGGTCGATGTCCTCGACGATGACGAGCGGCACGTGGATCGCCGCCTTCGCGCCGACGGGGAAATAGCGCATCGGGTGGCCGTCGCGCGCGAGCAGCAGGTAGATGAGCTCGGCGCTGGAGTTGCCCGCGCGCAGGTAGATGAGCTGCGCGCGCCTGTCCCGCGGGACTGTGTATCCGATCGCGGGGCGGAGGGGGGCCGGCCGCTCAAGGCCCTGCCCCTCGAACGCATAGACACCCTGTATGAACCTCGGTGTTTCCAATGGACCTCCCGGGCGCGCCGCGCGCGGCGCTCTGCGACTGCACGGCAGTGATACGGCGTGGACAGTTTCCAGGGCACGTTGCCGGACGACGCGATCCCGTGTAGGTCGTGTTTCCAAGGTGTTGCGATCCTCGTTGTCGTCCTCGTCCCGCCCGGACAGCGCCGCTGAGCTCGTCGTTGTCGGGGCCGGCTCGGCCGGGGCCGTGATCGCCGCGCGCGTCACCGAGCGCGCCGATCGCGAGGTCCTGCTGCTCGAGGCCGGCCCGGACTACCCGGACCCCGAGCGCCTGCCCGCCGACCTGCGGGACGGCACCCGCAACTCGTGGCTCGCGCACGACTGGGGCTACCGCCACAGGCCGACGCCCGGGCAGATCATGTTCCTCTTCCCGCGCGGCAAGGTGGTGGGCGGCTCGTCCGCCGTGAACACGTGCATCGCGATCCGCGGCCAGCCGTACGATTACGACGAGTGGGCCGCGCTCGGCCTGCCCGAGTGGGGCTTTGACGCCTGCCTGCCCTACTTCAAGCGCCTCGAGGACGACAGCGACTTCGGCGAGCCCTGGCACGGCAAGGGCGGCCCGGTGCCCATCCGCCGCGCCCGGCGCGAGGAGCTCGTGCCCTGGCAGGCGGCGTTCGTGGACGGGTGCAGGGCGCTCGGCCACCCCGCGTGCGCGGACACGAACGATCCGCGCGCGCCCGAGGGCGTCGGGCCGCACGCGATGAACAAGATCGACGGCCAGCGCATGAGCGCGGCGCGCTGCTACCTGACCGCCGAGGTCCGCCGGCGGGAGAACCTGCGGCTCCGGGCGCGCACGACGGTGCGGCGGGTGCTCGTGCGCAACCGCCGCGTCGAGGGGGTCGAGATCGAGACGGACGGGCGCGTCGAGGTTGTCGCGACGCGCAAGGTGGTGCTCAGCGCGGGCGCGATCGCGACGCCGGGGATCCTGCTGCGCAGCGGGATCGGGCCGCGCGCAGAGCTCGCGCGCCTCGGCGTGCCGCTCGTCTCCGACGTGCCCGCCGTGGGGGCTCGGCTGCTCGATCACCCGGGGGCCGCCATCGGCCTGTGGCCGCGCCGCCGCGGGCTGATCGACGTCCTGCGCCAGCCGCTCGTCCAGACGGTGCTCCGCTACACGTCGCGCGGCAGCGCCTATCCGAACGACATGCAGCTCCAGCCGGGCTCGTTCTTCCCGCTGCACCCGCGCCTCACGATCCCGGCGTTCGCCATCGCGTGCTGCATCGGAAAGCCGCGCGGCGTCGGCCGCATCGAGCACCTCAGCGCGGACCCGCACGCGCGGCCCCGCATCGTCTCGAACATGCTCGTCGACCGCGACGACCTCGCGCGCGCTGTCGACGCGATGCAGCTCGCGTACGAGGTCGCCCGCACAGCGCCGATGCGCGAGCTCGGCTGGTTCCTCTGGCCCACGGAGCGCACGCTGATGCGGCGCGAGGCGCTGGAGCGATGGATCTACCGGAGCTGCGGCTCCGGCTACCACCCGTGCGGGACGGCCCCGATGGGGCCCGAGGGGGACCCGGCGGCCGCTGTCGACGGGCGGGGGCGCGTCCGCGGCGTCGAGGGGCTGATCGTCGCGGACGCGAGCATCATGCCGACCATCCCGAGCGTGAACACGAACCTGACCGCGCTGATGATCGGCGAGCGGTTCGGCGAGTGGCTCCGCGAGGGGGCGGCGTAGAGCCTGCCTGTTGGTCCACGCGCCCTACGTGGCCGACTGCATGCGCCCCCGCGCCGCGCGGTAGTCGGTGAACATCGATCCCAGGATGTTGGCGGCCCCTGTGGCGATCTGGACCATCGCCGCGAGCCGTGCGCGCTTCGTGTACCCGAGCGCGAAAGGCGCCGCGATCACCGCCGCGCCCCACGCATAATCCAGCACTTCATGCACCTCGATCGGGATCAGCTTCGCCAGGCTGAGCCGGTAATCGGTGAGCAACGACACGGAGATGACCGAGGCGCCCAGGATCGCACCGGCGATCTTTGCCTCACGACGGTTGGAGGCGAGCCCGGCCATGGCCACCATGAGGCCGTTCGAGTAGTCGAGGACGGAGTGGACGTCCTGGGGGACGACGCGCCGGATGGGCAGGACGCCGAAGAGCAGCTTCGACGGGATCGCCGCGTTCTCCTGGACGGCCGGCGCGGCGGCGCCGGGGCGGGTGACCTCGGGGGACAGCAACTCTTCGGTGCTCGGATAGATGGCGGATTGCGTCATGAGAAACCTCCCGCCTCGCGCCCTAGCAATCCGTGGACCCGCGAGCGGGCGCCGTGGAACACCCGATCGAGGCCGCGCTCGCTCGCCTGGCCTCGATCCTCTCGTCCCACGAGATCGTGATCCATCGCTCATCGAAGGAGAGAAGGCCCCTCCTGCCGCGGGAGCGTACGCCTACCTGTTTGCGCGAGCAGCCCTGCTCTCGCCCGGTCGACGCCCGCTACCGGAGGCTCTCCTCGAGGAGCGCGTTCGGCTCCCCGCGCTGCGCGAGCTGCGCTGTCTTCCGGCCGAGCCGGCAGTCGATCGCCGCGAATTCGAGGTTGCTCTCCCCGACGATCCCGTATCTGCCGTCCTCGGTCACGCGGTCGAGGTTGCGCGCGGCGCTCGGCCTCGATCCTGGCCTGCGCGACAGTCGCCGCTTCATGTGCACATGAAACTCCGTAGGTCTTCTCGAAAGTCAAGCACCTCGCCCCCTCCAGCGCCGCTCGGGTTTCCTCCACGGCGCCATCTCCACAGGGGCCCGGAGCTTGCTCTCTCCTGCGCAGGTGCGCGTTGTGGCACCGGGAGGGGATCATGCGGACTTCGAAGACGGGGAGAAACAGCCGTGGGTCAACAAGAGGGAGAGGCGTCGTCCAGGGGCTCGCCGGGCTCCTCGGAATCGGCGTCTGTCTCGGGCTCTCCAGCGCCTCCGCGGCCGACGCGACACAGGCCATCTCGCCTCAGGCGTCGGCGCAAGGCAGCGTCAGGCCGCAGCGGGCCGCGCAGCCGTCCGCGCCCGCCACCCACGCCACGTACGCCGCGAACCCCCAGAAGCGGCGCTGGATCATCGCCGGCGCGTCGACCCTGGGCGGCTTCTGGACCGCTTCCGCGATCGCCGCAGCCGGCCTTTCCCTGGAGAAGCCGCAGGTCCGGATGGCGTCGCAGTGCACAAAATGCGCTTGCTCCCTCGCCCCGCGCCGCGATCAGCGCGCGCCCAGCCCCGCCTCGCTGATGATCCCCCTCGCCGGCCCCTGGATCCACCTCGGCACCGCGCATCCCTCCGCGGCCGGCGCGATCGGCCTCTCCGTCCTCGGCGTCGGCCAGGCCGTCGGCCTCGGAATGCTGCTCGGCGGCGTCGCCATGCCGGCGCGGCTGCGCGTGCCAATGAAGCACGGCCGCGTGCTCCAGGTGGGCGCAGCCCCGCTCGTCAGCCCCGACGGACTCGGCCTCTCGATCCACGGCGCGATGTAGCCGCGCCCCTCGTCACGGCGGCAGGCCCAGGATCGCCCTCACCCGCAGCCGCTCCTCGGGCGTGAACGCGCCCGCGAGCAGCGCCTCCTCGGCCTCGCGCCGCGCCTCCGGATCGACAACTGTCGCCTCGATCGAGGCGCGCGCGCCGGCGAAGTCGTCGACGCGCTCCTGCCACGCCGCCCGCTGCCTGTCGAGCGCCGCGAGCCGGTCCGCTGCCTCGGCGCCCACTGTCGCGACCCGGTGCGCGTGGAGCGCCTCGTCCGAGGCGCCCGCCTCCCGGAGCGCCTGCTCCTCGGCCTGCTGCACGAGCGGGCGCACCGCCGCCTCCCGCGCCTCGCGGATGTCCTCGGGGAGCGTCGCCTCGACCTCCGCGATCCGCGCGTCGCGCTCGTCGGGCGAGAGGGTCGCGTCCGCGAGGATGCGGGCCTGCGCGATCGCCGCCTCCCCCTCCCGCTCCTCGTCGCCGAAGAGCTGCGTCGCGGCCGCCTCGCCGAAGTGCGCGCGCCGCACCTCGCGCAGCGCGACGAGCCGCGCCGCCGGATCGGCCTCCGGCGCGACAAGCTCCGCGCTGGCCGCCTCGCGGTAGCCGAGGTACCGGTCGAGCAGCGCGATCGCCTGGTCCGCCGCCCGCCCCCCGGCCCGCTCCCGGATCGCCGCGACGATGCGGGCCCTGATCACCGCCGCCGGCTCCTCGCCCGTGGCGGTGAGGAAGTGGTCGAACAGCGCGAGGATCTCGGGGCCGATGACGAGGTCGCCGTGCGCGTCGACGATCACCGCGCCGTCGACGTCCGTGCCGCGGAGCGAGCGCGGCGCGGGCGCCGTCGGCGGCGGCGCCGCGGGCGACACCGACAGCGCCCGCTGGACGCGCGC
>NZ_JEMA01000210.1 GCF_001589285.1 Sorangium cellulosum
GGTGGTGCCGGTCCCGCCGGTCAGCAGGACGCGCGGAGCGCCGCTGTCAGCGCGCGCGCTCACGGCGCCACCGCGCGATCCGCGCCGGAGGCCGCGCCGGAGGCCGCGCCGGAGGCCGCGCCGGAGGCTGCGCCGGCGTGCGCGTCGATGTCGCCGAAGGCCTCGNTGCGCCGGCGTGCGCGTCGATGTCGCCGAAGGCCTCGAGCGCGGGCGCCGGATTCCAGTACTCGCGGTACCGCGCGACCTTGCCGTTCCTCGTGACGACGAGCATCACGTAGTCCTGCTCGTAGCGCCTGCCCGCGGGCAGGATGGTCGCCGAGCCGTGCACCTCGGCGAGCGCGACGTCGGGATCGGTCGTCGGGTAACGGCGCAGGTCCCGGAGCGAGAGGTCGCGAAAGCGCTCCAGCATGCCCTCGAAGTGGCGCCGGATGGCCGCCTTGCCCTCGAGCACGGCCGGCGCGCCGAGCGCGGGCGCATACGGGAACTCCACGACAGCGTCGTCGGCGAAGAGGTCGAGCCAGCGCTCCGGGTCGCGGCCGATGAGGGCGAGGTGCGCGTCGAGCGCCTGCGCGGCGGTGAGCGGCGGGGGCTCGGGTGATGCATGCGGCGGGGATTGCGGGCTGAGGTGGTCCATCGGGATCGTTCCTTTCGTGGCGGCGAGGCCGTCGTGCGTTGTGACGAGGCCCAGCGTAGGGACGCCGCGATCGCCGGGCGTCCGGCTCCGCGATCCGCGCGTCCAGGGTTGGCGCCGGCCGTCGCGCGCCGTAGAGTCGATGGCGCCATGTCCGCCGCCTTCGACGAGCTGGCCCGGAGCGTCGTGGTCCGCGAGACCGAGGTGCTGCGCTTCGCGCTCGGCGATCGCTGGGGCAAGCGGCGGCCGGCGCAGCGCGCGTCCGCCCGGGTGTACGCGGCGATGCACGGCGGCGGCTGGGTCGACGTGATGGGCCGGCGGCTCGCGCTGGGCCCGGGAGAGCTCGTGTTCCTGCCGCGCGCCGACGAGCACGCCGTCCGCGATCGGCCGTCGACG
Source organism: Sorangium cellulosum (assembly GCF_001589285.1). Lineage (GTDB taxonomy): Bacteria > Myxococcota_A > Polyangia > Polyangiales > Polyangiaceae > Sorangium > Sorangium cellulosum_G. The sequence continues at coordinate 1,028 of NZ_JEMA01000210.1, forward strand.
CCGCTCGCGCACCCGGAGGCCGTCTGCGTCGGGATGCGCGCGGTCGGCGACGGCGCCCTGGCGACGGCGGCCGCGCCGGAGACGCGGCTCGTGATCGTCGACCTGCACCTCGACGCGGCGGGCGCGCCCTGGCTCGCGCTGCTGCCGCCGGCGGTGCATGTCACGGCGGAGGCGCCCGGGCTGGCGCGCTGGCTCAACGAGACGCTGGCGCTGCTCGCCGGGGCGCCGGATCTGTCGCCGGCGCTGCGCCGCGCTGTCGGCGAGGCGTGGGGGCACGCGCTGTTCGCGAGCGCGCTGCGCGACCCC
>NZ_JEMA01000211.1:0-2674 GCF_001589285.1 Sorangium cellulosum
CGGGGGGCCGCGCGCGCAGGGCGTGCAGGGTGCGCCGGAGCGCGGCGGCGCTGTCCGGGCGGCGGGCCGGGTCCTTGGCGAGGCAGGCGAGCGTGAGCTCCTCGAGCCCCTCGGGGACCTCGGCGAGGTCGCCCGGGCGCGGCGGGCGCAGCGCGAGGTGGCCGTGCTCGACGGCGTTCCCGTCGCCGACGAACGGCGGGCGCAGCGTGAGCAGCTCGAACAGGATCACGCCGAACGCATAGATGTCCGCGCGCGCGTCGATCCGCGCGGCGTCGCCCCGGAGCAGCTCGGGGGCCATGTACTCCGGGGTCCCGATGACGTCGCCGACGCGCGTCGCGGAGGCGGACGCGGCGGGCTGGCCGTCGGCGGTGGCGAGCTTCGCCAGGCCGAGGTCGAGCAGCACCGCGCGGCCGCTCGATCCGAGCAGGAAGAGGTTCTCCGGCTTGAGATCGCGGTGGACGACGCCGCGGGCGTGCGTCGCCTCGAGCACGGCGAGGATCGCGTCCGCGCGCCCGGCGACGCGGTCGGGATCGAGCGGCGCGCGCAGCGCGGCGAGCTCCTCGGCGAGGGTGCGGCCGAAGAGCCGCTCCATCGCGAGGTAAGGCCGGCCGTCGGCGAGCTCGCCGCGCTCGTAGAGCTGCGCGACGTGCGGCACGCCCACGCGCTCGGCGAGCGCTGCCTCGCGCTGGAATCGGTCGCGGACGAGCCGCGTCGCCTGCTGCGCCACCTTGATGGCCACCGGCGCGCCGTCGTGGTCCCGATGCGCAGCCCAGACATCGGAGAACCCGCCGTGGCCGAGCGGGCCGAGGAGCGTGAAGCCCGCGACGGCGGGCGCCGCGCGCTCCACGGCCTCGCGCCCGCCGGGCGGCGGCGCGAAGCCGTCTCTGACGCACGGCGCAGCCCCCATGAGCCGCCCGTGACATACCGCGCAACGGTGCATGATTCAGCGGTGCCGAGGCAGCCAAGGGTCGCATTGGACCCCGGCTTACGACTACAGTAGCGCGCGAACTCCACACCTGTCAGGTATGAAGAACTCCTCTCGTGACGATGAGCCGTCCGCTGTCGCGCCGCCGACCCATGCGTCCGTCGCGGGCGAGCCGCCGCTCGGGACGTCGGCGACATGGGATCAGCGCACGCTCGAGACGCGCGAGCGAGACGGCGACCCCCCTGGTATCCCGATCGCCGCGGCGCTGAGGGCCGGCGAGTACCTCCTGGACGGCGTCATCGCCGAGGGCGGGTTCGGCGTCGTCTACCGCGCTGTGCACGCGGCGAGCGGGGCGCCGGCGGCGGTCAAGGTGATGCACGCCGAGCTCGTCTCGCGCGCCGACGTGGTGCTCCGCTTCCAGCGCGAGGTGGACGCGATCGGGCGGATCCGGCACCCGAACGTTGTCGAGATCCTCGACGTCGGGCGGCTCGACGACGGGCGACCCTACTACGCCATGGAGCTGCTGCAGGGCAGGAGCCTCGAGCAGCACCTGTTCTCGCGCGGCCGGCTCCCGGCGGACGAGGCGCTCGCGATCCTCGAGCCGCTCTGCCGCGCGCTCGCCGCTGTGCACGCGGTCGGGATCATCCACCGGGACGTGAAGCCGTCGAACGTGATCCTGTGCGAGCAGGGCGAGCAGCCGAGCGGGAGCCCCAGGGTCGTGCTGCTCGACTTCGGCATCGCGAAGCTGCTCGACACGACGGACCTCTCGCTCACGTCGTCGCGGCACGTCGTCGGGACCCCGGCGTTCATGTCGCCCGAGCAGCTCCTCAATCGGCCCGTCGACATGCGCACCGACGTCTATGCGCTGGGCGCGCTGCTCTACACGATGATCGCGGGCTCCATGCCGTTCTCGGCGAGCGCGTATCCCGTGCTGCGCCACCTGCACCTGCACCAGGCGCCGCCCCGCCCGAGCCTGCACGCGCCGGTCGACCCGGCCTTCGACGACATCGTCGTGCGGGCCATGAGCAAGGACCCCGCGGGCCGCCAGCCCGACGTCACAGCGTTCCTGGAGGAGGTCCGGGCCGCCACGGAGCGGGTCGTCCGCCCCGACGCCATGGAAGGGGGCCGGGTCAGGCGCCTCGCGATCGGGCTGCTCGTCGAGGTGCTCGCCGAGGCCCGGGCGCTCGAGGCGCCCACCGACTCGTTCCTGACCGACTTCGAGGCCGTGCTCCCGCAGGCGATGACCGACCTCGGGGCCGCCGGGTTCTCGCCGCTCGCCGTCACGAGCACCAGCGTGCTGCTCTCGGCGGACTGGCCGCGCGACGAGCGGGGCAGCGAGGAGGCGCGCCGCGGCGCGATCGCGGCCGCGATCGCGCTGTACGAGCGGCTCGACCGGGCCGGGCAGCGCGATCGGCGGGTCGGCATCCGCCTGTGCCTCCACGCCGGCGAGGTGGTGCTCACCGAGGACGGGTCCATGGTGGGCGGGAACGTCCTCGAGCTCTCGTCGTGCCTGCCGGAGGCGGCGGCGCCCGGCATCTATGCGTCGCCGGCCGTGCTCGAGGGCCTCGGCTTCGCCTCCCACCGCGCCTCGGGCGCCCCGGGCGCCACGATCCCGATGCGCCGCGTTGTCGCCCGGCCGCCGGCCGGCGATCACCCGCCCGCGTGAGGCGGGCGGCGGTCGAGGCGACCGGCGAGGTGCGCCCCGGCGCGCACGCGCGATGTCCTTGTGCTGGCCGGCGTGAGGCTCCC
>NZ_JEMA01000211.1:2742-12339 GCF_001589285.1 Sorangium cellulosum
GGCGCCGCCGGGCGCGGCGGGTCAGCGGGCGGGCTTGACGAACTTGAGGGTCATGCGGTCGCTCTCGCCGATGGCGGCGTAGCGCGCGCGGTCCTTGTCGCCGAGACGGAAGTTCGGCGGCAGCGTCCAGACCCCTTCAGGGTAGTCCTTCGTGTCCTTCGGATTGGCGTTCACCTCGGACTTGCCGCCGAGCTTGAAGCCCGCCGACTCGACCTTCTGGATCACCCACGCTTCCGGGAGGTACCCCTGCTTCGCGCTCTCGTCGGGGTTCGCGTCGGGCTTGGCGCGGTGCTGCACGATGCCGAAGACGCCGCCCGGCTTGAGCGCCTTGAACGCCTCCGCGACGTAGGTGTCGAACTTGCCGCTTCGATGCCAGCCGTGCGCCTCGCGAATGGCGATCACGACGTCGACCTTGCCCTCGATCCCGAGCTTCGGGGCGTCGCGGTCGATCACGGCGACTTCGACCTTGCCGAACAGGTCGGGCGACTTGTCGAGCAGGCGCCTCACCCGCTTTCCGTAGAGGGTGTTGCGCGAGTCCGCGGGGCCGTTCGGATCATACGCCGTGACGATGAGCTTTCCCTTCTTCGCGAGCACCGGCGCGAGCAGCTCCGTGTACCAGCCCTCACCCGCCCCGAGCTCGAGGACGGTGCTCGTCTGCTTGAGGCCGAAGAACTCCAGGGTCTCGACAGGGTGCCGGGCCGCGTCCCGCTCGGCGTTGCCCGGAGCGCGGTGCTTCCCCTTGAGCGCCGCGCGCAGCGCCGCGCCCGTGTTCGGGTGATTGGCCGCGACGAGCGCCTTCACCTCGGCCTTGAGCGCGTCGTCGAAGCGCGCCGCCTCCTGGTCGGCCTTGGCCTCCATGGCCTTCATGTCCTCGGCGAGCTTGGCGAGCTCTGCCTTCTTCTTCTCCTCCGCGGGATCCGCGGGGGGCGGCGCCGCGACCTCCGGCTGCGCTGTCGGCGCCGCGGGCGGCGGAGCCTGCGTGGGGGGCGGGGCCGGCGGCGGAGCGCTCTCGACGGGCGGGGGGCTCCCCCCGCAGGCGGTGAGCGCGCCGGCGAGGACGAACAGGACCGTTCTTGACATGGTGTGCATGCACGGCGGCGTAGACTGAAGAGGCGACGGCCGCAAGCGTCCACCGCGGCGAGCACCGCGCAAAGCAGCGCGAGGCGCGGCGCGAGGACGGGTGTCCATCCTCGGCGCGCGACAGGCCAGCAGCGGGGCGAATGCGCCGGCGGCGAAACGCGGCGAAACGCGGCAGATCGCGGGGAGAAGCGCCGCCTCGCCCGCGCGGACGCCAGGGCAGCCAGGGCACGAGACGCGCCGGAAAGGCCCGAAAAACCTCAGGAAACCTCGCAAAAGGTGGCGATGTTCCGCGTTGACCGGGCGGCGGGGCCAGGGTAGCGTAGCCGGTCCAGGGGAACGCTCGCACATTCACGCAGGTGGCCGATGCCGCTCAAGGTCCATAATACGCTCACCAGGAAGAAGGAGCCTTTCGTCTCCGCCCAGCCGAAGATCGTGCGCATCTATACATGCGGTCTCACGGTCTACGCTCCGATGCACATCGGCCATGCGCGCACCTACTGCTTCTGGGACGTCTTCCGCCGCTACCTCGAGTACCGCGGCTATCATGTGCTGAGCATCATCAACTACACGGACATCGACGACCGCATCATGCAGCGCGCGAGCGAGCGCGAGGGCGCCGTCGACGTCGCCGAGCGGAACATCGCGGCGTTCCGGCGCGACTGCCGCAAGCTCCACATCAAGGACTACGCCGTCTACACGCGCGCGACCGATTTCGTCGACGAGCAGGTCGACATGATAAAGCGCCTGATCGGGAAGGGCCACGCGTACACGGTGAACGGCGAGGTCTTCTACGAGGTCGCCACCTGCGCGTCGTACGGTGAGCTCTCGGGGCGCAAGGTCGACGAGCAGGAGGTCGGCGCGAGCGGCCGCGTCGAGGAGGACTTCGCGCGGAAGCGGCACCCGGCGGACTTCAGCCTCTGGAAGCCCACCGACGCGGGCCAGCCGGCCTGGCGCACCGGGGACGACGCCTGGCCGACGGGGCGCCCCGGCTGGCACATCGAGTGCTCGGCGATGAGCACGGCGCTGCTCGGCGAGCACTTCGACGTCCACGGCGGCGGCATCGACAACATGTTCCCGCACCACGAGAACGAGATCGCGCAGAGCGAGCCGCTCTGCGGCAGGCCCTGGGTGCGCTACTGGCTGCACCCGGAGCACCTCGATCTCAGGGACATNAATTACTGGATGCACTCCGGCATGGTGATGATCGACAAAGAGAAGATGTCCAAATCGCTGGATAACTTCTTCACTATCCGCGACGTGCTCGGCCATTACGATGCGGAGACGGTGCGTTACTTCCTGATGTCCGGGCACTATCGCAGCCAGCTGAACTACAGCGAAGAGAACCTNAGCGAGCCGCTCTGCGGCAGGCCCTGGGTGCGCTACTGGCTGCACCCGGAGCACCTCGATCTCAGGGACATGAAGATGTCGAAGAGCCTCGGCAACGTCATCTGCATCGAGGAGCTCCTGTCCAGGCACGGGCACGACGAGGCGCGGTGGTTCTTCGTGACGCAGCACTACCGGTGCAAGCTCCCGTTCGGCTGGGAGCTGCTCCAGCAGGCCGCCCAGGGCTATGCGCGCATCAAGAAGCTCGCGTCGGTCCTCGCGGAGAAGCTGCGCGGCGCGGGCGACGAGCCCCTCGCCGCGGGCGCGTACGCGTCGCAGCGGCCCGAGGAGGAGCGCGTCCCGCGCATGCGCCACCAGTATGTCCACGGCCGGTTCGGGGAGCACACAGAGCGCTTCATCGCGCGGTTCATCGAGGCCATGGACGACGACCTGAACACGCCGAACGCCGTGGCCGCGTTCTTCGATTACGTGAGCGCGCTCTACTCGGCGGGGATCGAGCAGTGCGACGACCGCGCCTCGCTGCTCGCGGTCTACCGCGCCATCGCGCGCCACCTGGCGGTGTTCGGGGTGGAGGTCGTCGAGCCGGCGCTCTATCCGGCGCTCGTGGCCGATTACGCGTTCGCGCCGGCCGAGGGCGCGGCGGGGCGCGGCGGCGACGCCGCCATCGACCGGCTGATCGCGATGCGCCTGGCCGCGCGGAAGGCGAAGGACTTCGCCAAGGCGGACGCCATCCGCAACCTTCTCGCCGAGGCGGGGGTGGTGCTCGAAGACACGCCTCAAGGCCCGCGCTGGAGCACCTGAGCGGAGCGCTCCCGCGCGGGAGACGGCCCCGGCCTGCCCCCCCTCGGCGGGCAGGCGCACGAGAGGCGCCGAGGCCGAGGGCGCCGCGCCGGGCCCTTCTTCAAGGCGGATGAGCTCCGCCGTCGAACGCGTCTATCAGAGTCCGTGAGAGGACCGATAGACCACCGCGCGCCGGAATCTTGCCGGAGGCGGGGCCGCCGCTGCGCGGCGGGACACGCCGGGCGCCTCGCCGCACGCACGAACGGAAGTGCTGGAAGCGTGCTTGTCTGGAGACGAGACCATCCGGTGTCGTATTGTAGCTGAGCCAGGTGTGCCAGAGTCGGGCTTCGACATCATGGCCAGGCACAACCGGCATCGACGCGGCAGGGGGGAAAGCGCTCCGTCAGCTCGGGCATAGCGGTTGCCAAGAGGCGATTCGCCCAGGCGCCCAAGCCCGGATAGCCCGGTCGGGTCACACCGACGCCTGCTCGCGTCACCGGCTGCAGCTCGTGCTGCGATCGGCCGGCGCTCGTGCAGTCAACTCTTACCCAACGAGAACGCAGATGCGGAACCTCTCCTTCGGCTTCGCCCATCCTCTAGCAATCAAAACCAGCTCGGCTGCGGTGCTCGCCCTCGTCGCCCTGGGCGCCGCCGCATGCGGAAGCTATGGCGTCGATGAAGGCTCCTTCGATGATGCGGAACTGGCCCTCGGCGAGGCGGACGGGCCGACCGGCTCGGCGATCGCCGTCACCGTGGGAGTCAGCGTCGGCGGCGGCGGTACCGGCGGCTTCACCGGCAGCAGCAGCACGAGCGTCACCACCGGCACCGGCGGCGATGGCGGCGGCGTGGGCGGCGGCCCGGTCGAGCCGCCGGTGGGCCCGCCGGGCGTCGGTTTCTGGCAGTTCGACGATTGCGGCGGCTCGACGACAGAGCTGCTCGACTCGTCGGGCAACGGCTCGACGGCCACCCGCTCCGCAGGGGCGGCCTGCGCGGCGGGCATCAGCGGCCTCGGCATCTCCTTCGACCACAAGAACGACACCGTCACCGTCGACGACGATCCCCGCTTCACGTTCGGGCAGAACCTCGCGGTCGCCGCGTGGGTCAACCCGACCTCCGTGTCGGGGTCGACGGTGCGGACGATCGCGCAGGAGAAGGGCCACGGAGACTCGAGCTTCGCGCTCGTCGTACGGAACGGCGAGGTGCGGTTCTCCGTGACCCTCCAGGGCGGGCGGACGGTCACCTCCCGCGCCGCGATCGAGGCCAACGTGTGGACGCACGTCGCGGGCATCTACGACGGCAGGTTCGTGCGACTCTTCTTGAACGGCGAGCAGTTCGGCCAGATCAGCGCGCCGGGCACGATCGCCGACATCAACGCGCCGATCCACATCGGCAACAACCCGCAGAAGCAGCGCTTCATGGGCCTGCTCGACGAGGTCTGGCTCTCCGCCAGCCCGACGACAGTCAACGAGATCAGCCAGCTCTCCTGCATCAGGCAGCCCGCGACGCTCACTGTCACGCCGGAGAGCAGCAGGCCTGTCGCGCCGAACACGCCCGTGACGTACCAGGTCGCCGTCACCAACAACGATGTCGGCGCGTGCTTCCCGGGGGATTACTTCCTTGAGTCCTCCGGCGACGCGGGGATCAGCGTCTTCGCGGATCCCCAGTTCTTCCCCGGCGTCGAGCCCGGGACCACGGTGACGTTCCCCGTCACCGTGACCGGCAGCGAGGACGCGGAGCCCGGACTCCACCAGATCCCGTTCTCCGTGTTCAACTTCAACTCGCCCGAGTTCCTCGCGGCGTCAGGGACCCTCAGCTACGAGCTGAGCGAGCCGACGGGGTGCTTCGTCAGGACGAGCCGAGAGATCTTCGTCAAGCACCTCGGCGTGGTCGAGGATCCGATCCGCACGACGTTCGAGGGTCCGCCGGACGATCCGCGGACGGGCGCGTGGACGTTCGCGCGCCTGATGGAGGACATGGCGCCCACGGCCGCCGACGCGCCGGCCATGGTCGAGCAGCTCTTCACCACGTGGATGACCGATCAGGTAGTGAACGGCTTCACGATCCCGGCGCGCCCCGCCATCCAGCAGGTCGTGCTCGACGAGTGGCCGAGGAACGCCGACGGGTCGCTCGACCTCCGGCAGGCGCCGCTCCTGCTGCTCGGCATCGTCAACCGCATCGACGTGCGGAACCTGGCCGAGGGTCACGCGGGCGAGGGCAGGTTCGTGTTCGGCGTCTTCAGCCAGGGCTTCGCGCAGCAGTTCACCGTGATCCTGGAGTACAAGCTCCCTGCGTCGACCGAGGCCGACGTGCTCGGCTGGGCGAACGCGTGGCACGCCCTCGGCAGCCTGCCTTTCCCGTCCGAGGAGTACAACGCCGCGCTCCAGGAGATCACCACGCGCTTCGCGGGCCGGAACGCGGCGCCCGGCAGGCCGAACGGGAGCTCGATCGGGCAGATCCGCACGAACGAGATCGCGCTCGCAGGGCCGTGGGAGCTGCGCGAGTTCGTCCTCTCGGCGGATACGGGCTTCCTGCGCCCGGAGACCGTGAAGCTGACGCCGGATCTCGGCTTCGACGGGTTGCCCACGCTCGCGGACTTCGTGAACCAGAACGAGGCCGACATCATCGCGGAGCGGCACACGGTGCCCGAGATGTTCCAGGGCGCCCCCTTCCTCGGCGGCTCGTCGTTCAACAACCTCACGGCGTGGACCGCTCCGGGCATCCTCAACAACGAGGCGCGGCACAAGTTCTCGCTCAACACCTGCAACGGGTGCCACGGCGGGGCGGAGACCGGGACGGGGTTCCTGCACGTCAACCCGAGGTTCCCCGGGGGCGAGACGTCCCTGTCGGGCTTCATGACCGGGATCACCATCTCTGACCCGGTGACCGGCGAGCTGCGCACGCTGAACGATCTGGGGCGCCGGAACCAGGATATGGCGGCGCTGGTCTGCGAGCCTGCCCCGGCCCCCGCGCCCGCGGCGCGGCTCGGCGCGCCCGCTGACGCGGCCGCGAGCCGCTCGGCGTTCATCCGCCGCGGCATCGGCCGCGTCCACTGACCCTCCTCGCGCGCCTCGCCGGCGCCGAGCACATGCGCGCCCGCGTCCGCCGGAAGTAGCCCTCTCCTCTCCTCAGGCGTCGAGGCCGGGGCAGGAGAGCTGCGCGCCGGCCGGGAGGTCCAGCCCGAAGCGATCCCGGAGCACGCCGACGATCGCTTCGCGGTCGAGCTCGACGCGCTCGAGCTGCCCGTGGCGGAGCACGCCCAAGGTGCGGTTGCGCAGCGTCACGCGGCCCTCCGGCGTGGGGAGCGCCGCGATCAGGTTGTTCACGAACAGCGAGCCCGGGTGCGTCGAGGTGAAGTGGTTCGCCACCTCGTAATCGACCGGGTAGCTCTCCTCGAGCGTGAACGCGTAGAGATCCTGCGGCTGCTCGCCCATCGTCGACTCGAGCACCCAGAGCGACGAGCCCTCCCGGCGGAGGCTGACAACATCGACGTCCTGCGGCTGGCGCTCGCCCTCGACGAGCCGCACGGACCGCGAGAGGCCCGGCCCGCCGAAGCCGACGTCCGCGAGGAGCGGCCCGCCGGGCATGTCGATCAGCGACAGCATGTGAGACCGCGGGGTGATGTCGCTCTGCTGGAGGCGCACCCGCGCGATGAGCGTCGTGACCTTGAACCCGATCCGGCGCAGCACAGCGACGAACAGGGTGTTGTGCTCGAAGCAATAGCCGCCGCGGCGCGCCTGGACGAGCTTCGCCTGCACGCCGCCGAGGTCGATGCGGATCCGGCGGCCGAGCAGGACGTCCACGTTCTCGAACGGGATCGAGCGGACGTGCGCGGTGTGGAGCGCGTCGAGCACCTCCCGCGTCGGGGCGAGCGCCCCGCGGTAGCCGATGCGGCTCAGGTAGGCGTCGAGGTCGAGCGGATGGCTGTCCTGTGGGGTCGGCTGCATGGTTCGTTCCTGCGAGGATACGCCCATCCGGGCGCGCGCGGCGCTGCTCGGGTCCCGGCGAAACACTTCTTCATCAGGACAGCGGCTGCGGATCGGCGAAGAGGCGCTGGAAGCTGTCCTTGTCGATCGCCTTCTCGAGCGCCGCCTGGACGGAGATGGTGTCCTTCTTGACGAGGCGCTCCAGCGCCATGTCCATCGTCTGCATGCCGGCGGAGCGGCCGGCCTGCATCAGGTTCGTGATCTGGAACGTCTTGCCCTCGCGGATCATCGCGGAGAGCGCGCTCGATCCGACGAGGATCTCGTGCGCGGCGACGCGGCCGGCGCCGTCCTTCGTGCGGAGGAGCTGCTGGGCGATGATCGCGGCGAGGCTCTCGGAGAGCATGCCGCGGACCTGGAGCTGCTCGTCGGCGGGGAACGCGTTGATGATGCGGTCGATCGTCGCCGCGGCGCTGTTCGTGTGGACCGTGCCGAACACGAGGACGCCGAAGCTCGCGAGCTGCAAGGCGAGCTTCATTGTCTCGTTGGTCCGGAGCTCGCCGATCAGGATCACGTCGGCGTCCTCCCGCCCGGCGCTGCGGATCGCGCTCGCGAAGCTCCCCGCGTCGGGGCCGACCTCGCGGTGCGTGATCTGCGCCCGGATGGGGCTGTGCACGAACTCGACCGGATCCTCGATCGTGAGGATATGGCAGGCGCGCGAGCGGTTGATGTGGTCGATCATCGCCGCGAGCGTCGTGGACTTGCCGGAGCCCGTCGGGCCCGTGATCAGGATGAGCCCGCTCGGCCGCTCGGACAGCCGGCGGATGGTCTCGGGGCAGCCGAGGTCGTCGAGGGAGAGGATCTTGCTCGGGATGGTGCGGAAGACGGCCGCGAGCCCGGTGGTCTTGTGGAAGTAGTTGGCGCGGAAGCGCGCCTTGTCGCCGTAGGAGTAGGCGAAGTCGAGGTCGAGCTCGTCGACGATCCGCCGCCGCTCCTCGGGGGTCGTGATCTCGAAGAGGAGCGCCTCCATCTCGGCCGAGTCGAGGGGCGTGTCGCGCACGGCGATCAGCTCGCCGCGGGCGCGGACGAGGGGCGGATAGCCGACGCCGAGGTGCAGGTCGCTGCCCTTCCTGGACAGGAGCTCGTCGAAGAGGCGGTCGATCCTGGCCACGCTAGCCTCCCTTCTTCCCGAACAGCGCGCCCGCGCGCTCGAAGAGGCCCTTGCCCGCCTCGGGGGCGGCAGATTTCGAGGCGTCCGGCGGCGGGGCGGGCGGCCGCCTGTCGGGCGTCAGCGCGGGCTGCCGCTTGCCGGCGAGGACGGCCTCGAGCTCGTCGGGCGCCTCCGCGACGTCGAGCGCCGCCTCCAGCGTTGTCTTGCCGGCGCGGACGAGCTCGGCCAGCGAGTCGTCGAGGCGGATGATCCCGAGGCCCTTGCCGCGCTGCTGGAGGCTCGGGATCTGGAACGTCTTGGAGTCGCGGATGAGGTTCCAGAGCGCGACAGAGCCGGGCAGGACCTCGGCCGCGGCGACCATGCGCTGGCCGTCGGCGCTCGGCAGGAGCCGCTGGCTGACGATGAGCCGGAGGCCGCCCGCGAGCGTGACGCGGACCTGCTGCTGATCGCCGGGCGGGAAGAGGTCTATCAGCCGATCGATCGTCTTCGCCGCGCTCGGGGTGTTCATGGTGCCGAGCACGAGGTGGCCCGTCTCGCTCGCCGCCAGCGCCATCCGGACCGTCGCCGTGTCCCTGAGCTCGCCGACGACGATGACGTCGGGGTCCTCGCGCAGCGACGCCTTGAGGGCGTTCTCGAACGAGCGGGTGTGGGTGCCGACCTCGCGCTGGCTGATCATCGCCTTGCCGCGCGCGTGGACGAACTCGACGGGATCCTCGACCGTGATGATGTGGTGGCTCGTCTCGCGGTTCAGGATATCGACGATCGCGGTCAGCGTCGTGGTCTTGCCGTGGCCCGTCGGCCCCGTGATCACGATGAGGCCCTGGTGATGGCGGGTGGCGAGCCCGATGGCGTCCGGCAGGCCGAGCGACGCGACCGTGGGGATGCTGCGCGCGATCAGGCGGAAGCAGCCCTTGTAGCCCTGGCGGTGGCGGGCGATGTTCACCCGGAAGCGGCCGAGCGCGCCGAGATCGAGGGCGAAGTCGCAGGAGCCCTCGGCCGCGAGCACCGGCGCGAGGCGCGCGGGGACGCGCGGGAGCAGGAGCGACTCGACAGCCGCCGGGTCGAGCGGATCGCCGCGCGGCACGAGCTCGCCCGCGACGCGCAGGAGCGGCGGGCGGCCCGCGACGAGGTGGAGGTCGCTCGCGCCCTGGTCGCGCGCCATGGCGAGCAGGCCGTCGAGGGCGCCTGCCTGCATGTCGGCGGACGAGGGCCGCGCCCGCGCGCCCGCGCGCGCGGCGCGGGGNGGGCCGCGCCCGCGCGCCCGCGCGCGCGGCGCGGGGCTCCTGGGGCAGCGGCGTGGGG
>NZ_JEMA01000212.1 GCF_001589285.1 Sorangium cellulosum
TGGGAGAGTAGGACGCCGCCGGGGTTTCTTCGAACCTGCGCACAGGCATCGCTTGTGCGCAGGTTTTTTTTTGTCCTCCGCGCGCCGCCTGACCCGCCCGCGTGCCCGCTCCGGGCGCTTGCACCTCGGCGTGCTGCCGGGCTCTGTAGCTCGCTGCCCCCGCGCCGCCCCGGCGAGCACCCGGGGGCCTTATCCCCTACCGAGGCGGCGGCAGCTCCGCCCGACCCCCCTCAACTTCCGCAAGCGCCGGCGGGGGGGTCCACGCGGCGGGGGCGGGCGGGCGCGCCGAGCACCGACCGAGGTGCCATAAGGTCTCAGCGGGCTCGAGGTCTCAGGCGCGCCTTGTGTGGCGCGCAACGAAACGTCCCAGCCAGCATGGCCCGAAGGGAGACATGCCGGGCGGTGTTCGATGCGCAAGCTCTCCCGCCGCCCGCCTCGGCGGATGGCCAGCGCCCGCCCGCCCCCGCCGCGTGGACCCCCCCGCCGGCGCGGCCCACACTCGCCCTGGATGGCCCTGCGAACGAGCAGTTGCGCGACCTCCTGCCGTGAGGGATGGCTCTTGCATAGAGCCCCGCAGCCCCCCGCTCAGGAGGGACCGCGTGGAGACAGACGCACGGGCCGAGGCGCCGCGCTGACCGGCTCCGCGCGCCGCGCGATCGCCGCCGATGGCCAAGAAACGCTCCCCCGAAACCGATCCGCTCGCCCGCTTTCACCCGGCCACCCAGGCGTGGTTCCGCGGAGCGTTCGCCGCGCCCACCCCCGCGCAGACCAAGGGCTTCCCGCCCATCCTCGAGGGCGCCTCCACGCTGCTGCTCGCCCCGACGGGCTCCGGCAAGACGCTCGCAGCCTTCCTCGCGGCCATCGACCGGCTCATGGCCTCGCCGGAGCCCGAGGCCGCCGAGCGCTGCCGCGTCGTGTACGTCTCGCCCCTCAAGGCGCTCGCCATCGACGTCGAGCGGAACCTGCGCGCCCCGCTCGCCGGGATCGCCGCCGCCGCCGAGCGGCTCGGCCTGCCCTACCGCGTCCCCCAGGTCGGCGTGCGCTCCGGCGACACAAGGCCCGAGGACCGCGCGCGGCTCGCCAGGAAGCCGCCGGACATCCTCATCACAACCCCGGAGTCGCTCTACCTCCTGCTCACCGCCAACGCGCGCGATCGGCTGCGCAACGTCGAGACCGTCATCATCGACGAGATCCACGCGCTCGTCGCGACGAAGCGCGGCGCGCACCTCGCCCTGTCCCTCGAGCGCCTCGAGGCCCTCCGGCAAGCGCCAAGGCCCATGCAGCGCATCGGGCTGTCCGCCACCCAGCGGCCGCTCGACGAGGTCGCGCGCATGCTCGGGGGCGGCGAGATCGAGGGCGCGGGCGCGCGCTTCGCGCCGCGGCCGGTGACGATCGTCGACGCGAGCGCCCCGAAGGCCCTGGAGCTGCGCATCGAGGTGCCCGTCGAGGACATGACCAAGCTCGGCGAGGTCGCGCGGGCAGGCGAGGGGCCGCCGCCAGGGCCGGCCGACCCGGCGCAACGCTCGATCTGGCCGAGCATCCACCCGCGGCTCGTCGAGCTCGTGCGCGCCCACCGCACGACGATGATCTTCGTGAACAGCCGGCGCCTCGCCGAGCGCCTCGCCGCCGCGCTCAACGACACAGCGGGCGCCGAGGTCGCGCTCGCGCACCACGGCTCGATCGCGCGCGAGCAGCGCCAGCAGATCGAGGAGCGGCTCAAGGCCGGCCTCCTGCCGTGCATCGTCGCCACCTCGTCGCTCGAGCTCGGGCTCGATCTCGGCGCCGTCGACCTCGTCATCCAGCTCGAGGCGCCGCCGTCGGTCGCCGCAGGGCTCCAGCGCGTCGGCCGCGCCGGCCACGAGGTCGGCGGCACCTCGCGCGGCGTCGTCTTCCCCAAGCACCGCGGCGACCTGCTCGCGTGCGCCGCGGCCGCGTCCCGCATGCGCGAGGGCAAGGTCGAGGCGACCCTCTACCCGAGGAACCCGCTCGACGTCCTCGCCCAGCAGATCGTCGCCATCGCCTCGATGGACACCCTCCACGTCGACGCGCTCTTCTCGCTCGTGCGCAGGGCCGCGCCGTTCGCCGACCTGCCCCGCGCGAGCTTCGAGGGCGTGCTCGACATGCTCTCCGGCCGCTACCCGTCCGACGAGTTCGCCGAGCTCCGGCCCCGCATCGTCTGGGACCGCGTGGGCGGCGCCGTGCGCGCCCGCAAGGGCGCCAAGCGCCTCGCCGTCGTCAACGCCGGCACCATCCCCGATCGCGGCCTCTACGGCGTCTTCCTCGACGCCGGCGGCGACGCGGCGCGCCCGGGCCGGCGCGTCGGCGAGCTCGACGAGGAGATGGTCTTCGAGGCCCGCGAGGGCGAGGTCTTCCTCCTCGGCGCCTCGTCGTGGCGCATCACCGACATCACCCACGACCGCGTCCTCGTCGTCCCCGCGCCGGGCGAGCCGGGCAAGATGCCGTTCTGGCGCGGCGACCAGGCCGGGCGCAACGCCGAGCTCGGCACCTCCATCGGCGCCCTCGCGCGGCGGATCGCCTCGCTGTCCGACGACGAGGCCGAGCGGGCGCTCGCCGACGAGCACGGGCTCGACGCGCGCGCCGCGCGGAACCTCGTCCGGTACGTGCGCGATCAGGCCGCGGCCACGGGCGAGGTCCCGAGCGATCGCGCCATCGTCCTGGAGCGGTTCGTCGACGAGGTCGGCGACTACCGCATCTGCCTCCTGTCGCCGTTCGGCGGCCGCGTGCACGCGCCGCTGTCGACCTGCATCGCCGAGAAGTGCCGCCTCGAGCTCGGCCTCGCCGTCGACACCGTGTGGACCGACGACGGCATCGTCCTGCGGCTGCCCGAGTCCGAGTCGCCCCCGGACGCGAAGCAGCTCCTGCCGCAGGCCGACGAGGTGGAGGACCTGCTCGTCCGCGGCCTCGGCGACACCGCCCTGTTCGCCTCGCGCTTCCGCGAGTGCGCCGGCCGGGCGCTGCTCCTGCCGCGCAAGTTCCCCGGCAAGCGCTCGCCGCTCTGGGCCCAGCGCAAGCGCGCCGCCGACCTGCTCGCCGTCGCGTCGCGCTACGGCTCCTTTCCGATCCTGCTCGAGACCTACCGCGAGTGCCTGCGCGACGTCTTCGACCTCACCGCGCTCGAGGACCTCCTCCGGCAGATCGCGGCCCGCAAGGTCCGCGTCGTCACGGTCGACGTGCGCGCGCCGTCGCCGTTCGCGGCCACGCTGCTCTTCGCCTACGCGGGCAATTTCATCTACGAGGGCGACCTGCCGCTCGCCGAGCGCCGGGCGCAGGTGCTCGCCATCGATCACGCGCGCCTGCGCGAGCTGCTCGGCGAGGCCGAGCTGCGCGAGCTCTTCGATGCCGACGCGGTGGTGGCCCTCGAGGCGTCGCTCCAGCGCCTCGACGGCCGCATGCCGCTCAAGCACGAGGATCAGGTGCACGATCTCCTGCTCTCGCTCGGCGACCTCACGCGCGACGAGATCGCGGCGCG
Source organism: Sorangium cellulosum (assembly GCF_001589285.1). GTDB lineage: Bacteria > Myxococcota_A > Polyangia > Polyangiales > Polyangiaceae > Sorangium > Sorangium cellulosum_G. Next base: position 3,491 of record NZ_JEMA01000212.1, read on the forward strand.
CGCGGCGGGCGCCGATGTCCCGCCCGAGGCGGCCCGCGAGCGCGCCGCCGCCTGGATGGACGAGCTCGTGCGCGACAGGCGCGTCATCGACATCCAGCTCGGCGGCGAGCGCCGCCTCGCCGCCGCCGAGGACGCGGGCCGGCTGCGCGACGCCTTCGGCGTGGTGCCGCCGCCCGGCCTGCCGATCGCGTTCCTCGAGCCGGCGGCCGATCCGCTCGCCGAGCTCGTGGCCCGCTACGCGCGAACGCACGGCCCCTTCCGCGCGGAGGACGTGGCCCGGCGCTTCGGCCTCGGCCCCGCGCCGGTCCTGGCGGCGCTCGCGCGGCTCGCCGAGCGCGGCCGCGTCGTCGAGGGGGAGTTCCTCCCCGGCGGCCGCGGCCGGGAGTTCTGCGACGCCGAGGTGCTGCGCTCGCTGAAGCGCCGCTCGCTGGCCCGGCTGCGCGCCGAGGTCGAGCCGGTGCCGCCGGAGGCGTACGCCCGCTTCCTCGCCGACTGGCACAACCTGCACCGCCGCCGGCGGGGGCTCGACGGCCTGCTCGCGGCGCTGGAGCAGCTCCAGGGCGCGCCGCTGTCGGCCTCGGCCCTGGAGGCCGAGATCCTGCCCGCGCGCGTCGAGGGCTACCGCGCCGGTGATCTCGACGCGCTCTGCGCGGCCGGTGAGGTCATCTGGCGCGGCGTCGAGCCTGTCGGCGACGGCGACGGCCGCGTCGCGCTCTACCTCGCCGAGGCGTACGCGTACCTCGCCCCGCCGCCCGGCCGCGCCGAGGGCGCGCTGGCCGAGAGCATCCGCGCCGCCCTCGCGCGCCGCGGCGCGCTCTTCTTCTCCGACCTCTCGCGGGAGACGGGCGCCTTCGGCCTCGACCTGCTCGGGGCGCTCTGGGATCTCGTGTGGGCCGGCGAGGTCACGAACGACACGCTCGCCCCGCTGCGCGCCCTCGGCCGCGAGTCCCGCTCGAGCGGCCGCCGGCGCGATCGCGATCGCCCCGCGCCCGGCCGCGGCCTCTCCGCGTTGCGCGCGCGCCGGATCGGCCCGCCGGGCAGCGAGGGCCGCTGGTCGCTGCTGGCGCTGCCCGGGGCCGCCTCGAGCGCTACCGCATCGACAGCGGGCGCGACAAGCGCGAGCGCGAACGCGACCGGATCGCCCGCCGGCGCGCCCGGCGAGACCGAGCGCCGCGCCGCGCTCGCGCGCGCCTTGCTCGAGCGCCACGGCGTGCTCACGCGCGAGGCGGCGGCTGTCGAGGGGCTCGCGGGCGGCTTCTCCGCCGTCTACGACGTGCTCCGCGCCATGGAGGAGGCCGGCCAGGCGCGGCGCGGCTACTTCGTCGCCGGGCTGGGCGCCGCGCAGTTCGCTGTGCCCGGGGCCGACGACCGCCTCCGCGCGTGCCGCGAGCCGTCCGACGATCCACGGACGCTCGTCCTCGCGGCCACGGACCCGGCGAACCCGTGGGGCGCCGCCGTCCGCTGGCCCGAGCTCGCCGCGCGCGGCGACGGCGCTCCCGAGGGCGCTGTCCGCGGCCCCGTGCGTCCCCAGCGCGCCGCCGGCGCCCTCGTGATCCTGCACGACGGCCGGCTGCTCGCGTGGATGGGCCGCACCGAGCGGAGCCTCACCACCTTCCTGCCGGAGGCCGAGCCGGAGCGCGGCGACGCGATCCGGGCGATCGCGTCGGCGCTCGCGGCGCTCGTCAGCGAGGGGCGGCGGCGCGCGGTGCTCGTGGCCACGATCGACGGCGAGCCGGCGCACAGCTCGCCCCTCGCGCGCGCGCTCGCGGACGTGGGCTTCACCTCCGGGGCGCACGGCTACCTCAAGCGCGCCCCCACGGCCGAGCGGGGCCCGTGGCGCCCGCGGCAGGTGCCCGGGAACGCGCCCGACTGGGCTCGCCGCGCGGCCGCGGCGGGCGTCGACGGGTCCGAGGACGATGTCGACGGCTTCAAGCCGCCGCCCGGCCTGCGCTCCTGGCCGGCCCAGTCCACGGGCGGGTGGCGGATGTCGCCCCCCGGCGCGACCGGCGCCGGCGCAGACAGCGGCGGGGCGCGCGAGGTCGGGGGCAGCCTTCCTGACGACCTCGACCTGGACGACGACGACGCGCTGTTCGACGACGGCGCGGGGCTCGACGACGGCGCGGCGTGATCTCTCCCGGCGCGCTGCTCCGGCGGCGGCGCCCCGATCACGCCGCCCAAAAAAGGACCGCCGAGCAGCCAGGAAGGGGCGACCCTTCGTGGTTCCTCGGCGGCTCTTGCTCGTCGTGCGGCGCGGGAGGGATCTCGCGCGGCGCGCTGCGACGAGGTCAGCCCTGGTGGCTGTGCTCGCTCGGCTTCACGTGCTGCTCATGGTCGCCGCGGTTCGCCTTGCGGGACCCGTTCGGCCCCTGGCTCCGCGCCTCGGCGCCCTTGCGCCCGATCGTGGCCATGTGCTCGCGGTTCTGGCTGACGACCTCGCCGCCCTTGCGGCCCGCCGCGCGTGCTTCTTCGGACGTGAACTCGTGCGCCGTGCCCTTCTCGTGCGCCGCCTTGCCGCCCTGGCTCGCGATCTGGCGCTGCTGCTCCGCGTTCATCGCCGCGAAGCCCCGCTTGCTCTCGCTCATCTGTCCCATGGTCCACTCCTCGGATTGATGTGCATCGTGAACGTCACTCGACGACCGTGACTACCTGCCGCCTAGCCACATCGCGCCGGCGGTGCCGGCGACGCCAGGCGCTGCTGCAACGCGGGTGCCAGACGGGAGAGCTCGGACGATTCCCTCGATGCGTCGAGGCCGGACAATTGATGACCACATGCCCGCGCCAGGTGTCCTCTCCAGGACTCGCTGCGGCAAACTGCCTCACTGTGCGTGCGACCGTGCGTGAGCGCCCCAACTCGCTGCGAGCTCAGCCGTGGAGACCTCCATGGAACGTCGTGGGATCTGATTTTCTTGTTGCAATCGTCCGCTCGCCGCGCGTCGCTCATCGAACGAGCGGCGAGGTGACCTGTCGTCATCAAGCGACACAGGACGCCACGAGACTTCTCGGGATTTGCCTGAACAGCCGCCGGGGCTCGCGATCGCGTGCCCGATGACCTCCGATGTCTCGCCGTCTCGCGCTCTGCTTTTCCGCTCGGCGCCCCTCTGTTCTCGTGTGGCTGTCTGTTTACGTCGATGCGGTTTCGCGTTGGATGGTCCGCGGGGATCCTCGGCGGGATTGCCGGGCAGGGCGGGGGAGGGCGGTGCTGGCGCGTTGCGTCTTGACATCGCGGCGCCGCTTCCGCTCTCGTTGCCCTGCATCATCACGCCAGCGTTCCGCGATCCGCTGAGGGCCGCGTCCGGGGGCTGGGGTGACGATTTTGCGGGAGATCCACGATGGCGGTTCCGATTCCGGGGGCTCGGCTCGACGGGGGCCAGCCCTTCTCACCGAAGACGACATCCTCGCCTCGGCGCGCGCGCCGGCGTTCTCCGGGGGCCCTGCGCGGCGCGGGCCTCCTCGCGCTGGCGCTCCTCGCCGGGTGCGGCGGGGCCACGGGCGCGGCGCCCGCGGAGACCCCGGCGCCGGGCCCGGCGCCCGCCGCGAAGGAGCCTTTCAACCTCGAGAAGGCGCTCGCCCGCGAGGCCGACGATCTGCCCGCCCGCGAGATCCGCGCCGCGGACTGGTCGGCGCGCGCGTTCGGGGCAGCGGAGCCGAAGATCGAGCAGAAGGAGAAGCTTGTCGCGCTCTCCATCCCCCTCGGCACGGCCAGCCAAGTCGAGTGCTTCGTTTACAACACGATGCTCGACTCGGGCGAGGTGATGAGGAACTTCATCGAGCTCCTCGACCCCGAGAAGCTGGATGTCGCCCGCATCATACCCTGGGAGATCAGCGTGCACCGCGAGAGCCCTGCGGTGTTCGTTCAAGCGCTCTACTTCACCCAGACAGGTGCCGGGAAGGCGGCCGGGCTGCTCAAGATCGCGCTGCACGCGGACAAGGCACACCCCATCGCCTGCCTGCACGACGAGGTCGGGTATGTCCGCACGTTCGAGCGGCTCGCCAAGGGGCTCTTCGACTCGTTCGACTCGAAGAGCGCCGCCGCCGAGCCCGAGTACACGGACACCGTGATCCTGCGCCTCGACAAGCTGCCTGTCGGCTTCGAGACGAGCGATCTGTTCAAGGGCGAGGACGGGCAGCGACGATGGCTGTCGCGCTCTGCCACCTTCATCCCCCGAGATCCGAAGTCGCTGCACATCGAGGATGAGGCGTCCAACGTGCTCATCGACCCCGAGGGGCGCATCAAGGGAGGCGTCTGGGTCGAGACCTCGCAAGGCGAGGTGAGCCACCGGATCGAGCTGTCGCAGAAGAAGAACTTCCAGTACGGTTACGCGGGAGAGGTCGAGGGCAAGAAGGTCCAGGGGACGATCTCGCTCGCGACCAAGGCGTGGCTCGCCTCGCCTGTCGCGACCGCCTCGGAGCTCGCGCGGCTCCTCAAGAAGAAGGGCGCCTTCGACCTCAAGCAGCAGGAGTACATGCCCTCCGTCGACCCGACGAAGCCCATCGACGTCCAGTACCTCCGCGACGCCTCGGGCTCCGTCACGGTCAACATGAGCGCCACGCGCCTCGTGGGCAGCCTCGCGCCCGACGGCCGCCCGGAGGCGTTCGAGGTCTCGGCCGGTCCTCCGAGGCTGACGCTCCAGCGAGCCTACGTCAGGGGCAAGCTGTAGACGCGCTCCACCGCTCGGCGAGCGCCAGCATCGGCTCGCCCAGCTCGTGCAGCGTCAGGGCGCGGGACTTCGGCGTGCGGGTCAACCGCTTCGGCCTACGCCGAGCAGCCGCGCTTCAGAATCTGGAGACGACCCAGCGAAAAATGGCCGCACAGATGCAGACGTTGAACCGCATGGCGCTCTGGCCTGGGTAGGCCTCAGTAGAAATCGTACCTGGCGCCCAGGACAGGCATGAACAGCGGGAAGAGGGGGGCCGTGAGGGGCCCGCCCGGAAACCAGGCGGAGGCGGATCCATCGAGCCCAGTCGTGGTGTCGACGAACACCTGCTGGCTCGACGCCGGCCTCGGCACGGCGATGAGCACAGGCACCTCGAGCCCCAGCGTGAGCTCGACCCGCCCGGCCAGCCTGACGCCGGCTCGCACCTCGGGCGCGACGTAAACGAAGCGCGCCGCCGCGCTCTGCTCGAACGGGCTGAACGACAGCACGGGGCGCGTCGACACATGCGCGCTCGTGCGCGCGTCCGCCACCGCGCCGAACAGCCCGCCGGCGCCCAGCCGCACGTCGAGCAGGAAGCCCTCGCCCGACGAGTAGCCGACCCAGGCGCCGAGGAGCATGCCGCGGAGGGCCATCGCGTCGTCGACGCTCACCGAGTACGAAGCCCCGCCGACGGCCTCGACCTTCGCGCTGCGCCCGCGGACAGCTTGCTGCACGCTCAGGTAGCCCGCCGAGACGCCAAACGATAGATCGTCGATGCCGTACCCTCCGCGGACGAACAAGCTGGAGCCAACCCCGAGGGGCTTGCTGCAAGGCGCCACGCACCCCGTCGACCCGCCTCCGCCGATCGACACAACGAGCGGCGCCGCGGCGCTCACCTCGGCGAGCAGGCGAGACGGGCGGCGCGGCCGGCGTCCCCCGCGGCCATCGATGGACGCGGCGCCGCGCTCCGGTCGGATCCCGCGTGCGCTCGGCTCCTCCCTCGTCGGCCCGGCGATCTCGAGCGCGGCCGCCTCCTGAAGCGGGATCAGCCGCGCCGTCACCTGGACCGCCGCCCCGCCGGCCACGTCGAGGCGCTGCTCGAACGGCCGGTACCCCGCTTTGACAACGCGGAGAGCGTGGAGGCCGCGAGGCACGCGAAGGGGCGCTGCGAGCGGGAGCTCGCCGCGCGATACGCCGTCGAGCAGGACCGTCGCGCCCGGCTCGCCGCCCACGATCCCGATGGTCCCGACGGCGTTGTGAAGGAGCCTGACGACCAGCAGGATGTCGCGTTTCTCCTCGTCCTTGAGCCGCTCGGAGAAGTCGTGCAGCGCGCTCTCGTACAGCTCGAGGGCGTCCAGGTAGCGCTCGAGCCATATGAGACACGCGGCGGCGTTGGTCGTCCCGTTCAGCGTCACGAACAACGAGCGCGACGCCTGGAACTCGGCGAGCGCCTCGGCCCAGCGCTCCTGATCGCGCAGCGCGATCCCGCGCTCGAAGTGCGCGCGCGCGTCCTCGCGGCGCAGGACGGCACCGGGCCCGCCGGGCTGGGCGGCGGCGAGCGAGCCGAAGGACAGCGGTGCCAGGAGCGCCGCGGGGAGGAGGAGGCCGAGAACCGCGGAACGTCGGCGCTTCGTGCCCGGCATGGTGCGCGCCCTCATTCGAAGGCGTCTCCGGCCAGCACGCCGCTGCGCTGCTTCCTGTGCTCCGCCGCCGCGGCTGCGCCGGTCGGGCACCTGGGGATGACCTGCGTCGACGGGGGACAGACGCACGCCGAGCCCTCGTTCCCCCGCGCGGAGCTTCGCACAGCGCCTGGCGCGGAATCGGGCGCCGACTCCATCGCCGCGCGATCCGCCGGCGCGTCGTACTCGGCGGCGACACCGGGCAATACGGGCTCGGGCGCCAGCTCCGGCGTCTCGGCGAGCTCCAGCGCGGAGGCGTCGGCCTCGGCGGCCGCAGGCTCGGCGGTCGACGCGGTCGGGAGGCGGCCGCGCCCGAAGGGACGCGCGGCCCGCGCCAGCGCGGCGAGGTCCAGCGAGGGCGGCGAGACGCCGCCGTCCATGAGGGTCACGATCGTCTCGGCGTGCCGCGTGTCCCTGGAGAGGCGCACCCGATGCGTCTGCCCGACCCTCCCCGAGAGCTCGATGACGCCGTCCCGCCGCCGCGCCGGGACGCCGTCGATCTCGACCGCGGCGTCGGCGGGCAGGACGAGCAGCTTCACCCGGCGCTCGCCGGCGCCGAGCCGGTGCACGCCGGGCCGCGCCGTGGTGGGGGGGTGGACCTCGGCGGCGTCGGCGGCCTCCGTCCCTGGCTCAGGTCTGTCGTCCTCGACGCCGGGCCGCTCGCACGCGCCCAGGGTCGACAGGAACACGAGCGCCGCTGTCGCGGCCATGTCGCGAGCCGTCATTGTCGGAAGCCCTCCAGGGGGAGCGGCGCGCGCTCGTACGAGCGCTCGCACGCGGTGTACTGATCCCGGGCGGCGGACGCGGCCTCGCCCAGGTAGGTGACGCGCACGTCCGGCGGCAGGCAGTCTGTGTGCGCGGCGAGCAGGCGCTGCTTCAGCGCGTCCACGTCGGTCATCCATGTGTGGACGCTGTTGTCCGTGGTGACGGTCATGAGCCTCTGCCCTCCGTCGAGGAAGGCCAGGGCGATGACCGGCGCCGGAGCCCCGAGCACGATGGGCGCGCCCTTGCCGTCGGCGCTCCACAGGCGGACGGTGCCGTCGGCTGACGAGGTGACGACGCGCTCGCCGCCAGGGCTGAAGAGGGCGCAGAGGACCGCGCCCTCGTGCCCGCGCAGCACGATGGGATCGCCCATGCCGTCGGCGCTCCACACCCGCGCGGTGCCGTCGTCCGAGGCGGTGACGACGCGCGCGCCGTCGGGGCTCCACGCGCCGGCGTAGACGTCGCCGCCGTGGCCCTCGAGCACGACGGGCTCGCCCTCGCCGCCGGCGCTCCACACCCGGGCCGTGTGATCGAGCGACGTGGTCAGGACGCGCGCGCCGTCGGGGCTCCACGCCGCGGCGGTGAGCCAGTCCTCGTGCCCGCGCAGCACGACGGGCTCGCCCTTGCCGTCGGCGCTCCACACGCGCGCCGTGCCGTCGTCCGATGCCGTCGCGACGCGCGCGCCGTCGGGGCTCATGACGGCGGCGCGCACCTCGGCCTCGTGGCCCCTGAGCACGACGGGCTCGCCCTCGCCGTCGACGCGGAAGACGCGCGCCGTCCCGTCGAACGAGGCCGTGACGACGCGCGCGCCGTCCGGGCTCGGCGACGCGCTCGCCACCCACCCTTCATGGCCCCTGAGCACGACGGGCTGGCCCTCGCCGTCGACCCGGAAGACGCGCGCCGTCCGGTCCTCGTAGGCTGCGACGACGCGCGCGCCCCCCGCGGCGATGGACGCCGCGTGGAAGAAGCCCAGGTGAGGGCGCCTGCGCGGCATCGATCGGAGCGGCTCGGCGCTCCACACCTTCGCCGTGCGGTCGAACGAGCGCCCCCTCGGATCGGACGCGGCGGTGACGACGCGCGCGCCGTCGGGGCTCCACGCCGCGGAGCGGAGGGGCGCGCGGTGCCCGGCCAGGACGAGCGGCGGGCCGCTCCCGTCCGCCGGCCAGAGGCGCGCCGTCCTGTCCGCGGAGGCGCTGGCGACGTACTTGCCGTCGGGGCTCCACGAGACGAAGCTCACCGCGAGCGTGTGGCCGGTCAGGACGACGGGCTCGCCTTGGCCGTCGACGCGGAAGACGCGCACGCTCCGATCGGCCGACGCCGTGGCCACGCGCAGGCCGTCGGGGCTCAAGGCCAGGTGGGTGATGCCGTCCTCGTGCCCGGCGAGCACCACGGGCGCGGCCGCGCCGGTGAGCCTGAAGACGCGCGCCGTCCGGTCGCGTGAGCCGGTGACGACGCGCGCGCCGTCGGGGCTCACCGCCACGGCGACCACCTCGCCCGTGTGCCCGCGCAGGACGAGGCTCCCGCCCGTCGCGCCCGGCGTCCAGACGCGCGCCGTCCTGTCGCGTGAGCCGGTGACGACGCGCGCGCCGTCGGGGCTCCACACGACCGCGTTGATGGGGCCGCGGTGGCCGGTGAGCACGATCGGCTCGCCCTCGCCGTCGGCGCCCCACACGCGCGCCGTCCCGTCGTCCGATGCCGTCGCGACGCGCGCGCCGTCGGGGCTCGCAGCCACCGCCGTCACGCCGCCGTGATGGCCCGTCAGCTCCACCGGCGGGCCCGCGCCGTCGGCGCGCCACACGCGCGCGATGCCGTCCTCCGAGCCCGTGAGCACGCGCGCGCCGTCGGCGCTCCAGGCGGCCGCGAGGATGGCCCCGCCGTGGCCGTTCAGCTCCACCGGACGGCCGGTGCCGTCGGCGCGCCACACGCGCGCCGCGCCGTCGGCGGAGGCCGTGAGCACGCGCGCGCCGTCGGGGCTCCACACGGCCACGGCGAGGGGGCCCGTATGCCCGTGGAGGGTCGCGCGGAGCGCGTTCGTGGCGAGGGCGTCGCTCGCCAGCTCGACCCAGCCGCGCCGCATCGCGGGAAGCTCCACCTCGGGCAGGAGCTTCATCGCCAGCGGGAGCCGGGCGCGCACCGCGAGCTCGCGGAAGCCCGCGAGGATGCTGGCGTCGTGCGCCTCGGAGCGCTTCTTCTCGGCGAACCACCGCAGCCGGTCGGCCTCGCGCCGGGCCTCGGCCTCCTCGACGCGCAGGCGGTCCGCGCGGAGCTTCTGGTGGTACGCCACGGCGCCGAGCGACGCCGCGCCGGCCGCGACAAGGAGCGACGCCGCGGCCGCGGCGGCGAAGCGGCGCCGCCGCGCGCGCTCCGCGGCGAGCCTTGCCTCCGCCTCGGCGCGCTCGCGGAGGTGCGCCTCCTGCTGCCGGCGCTGCTGCCGCTGCTCGAAGACCTTGCGCGCCAGCCAGTCGTGGCCGATCTCGAAGTACCGGCTCCCCTGGTGCTCCGCGGCGTGGAGGATGGCCGCGCCCTCGAGCGCCCTCAGCGCCGGCTCGAGCTCGCCAGCGGGGAGGATCCGTAGCAGCTCCTTCTCGGTGCGCAGCGTGCGGCTGCCGTCCGCTGTCACCAGGTGGTCCTCGAGCAGCCGCCGCGCCGCGTCGCGCAGCGCGCCGAGGCCGGCGAGCGTCGCCTCGAGGTAGCGCTGCAGGATCGGCTCGGCCTCGGCCTCGCTGGCCGCGGCGCCGCCCTCCTCGCGCTGCGCGAAGAGCGCGCGGCACACGATCTGCGCGTACGCCCCCTGCGCCTCGGCCTCGCCGACAGCGGCCTGGCCGGGCACGCGCACCTGGAGCATGAGCGGGCGCACCTCCGCCGGCGTCCACGCCTGCGGCGGCTCGCCCGCGACGGCCGCCTGGCAGACGGCCTCGCAGAGCTCGTCGACCGTCAGGGGGCCGACGCGGAAGCCGTGATCGAGGAGCCGGTGGTGCTCGCGCAGCCGATCGCGGAAGCGGCCGAGGTAGTCCTCGCGGAGCGACAGCACGAGGCGCAGGTTGCGGGTGGGCAGCGCGGCGAGGCGGCTCACGCAGGCGAAGAACGCCTCGGCCTCGGCCGCGGCGCGCGCCGCGTAGAGCAGCTGCTCGATCTGATCGAGGTAGACGACCACGAGCCGCGGCGACCCGCGCGCCGCGCGCTGCGCCGCCGTGATCAGCGCGTCCGCGGGCGAGGCGCCGGCCGGCCGCTCGCCGAGGCAGAGGGCGCTGTACACAGCGTCCGCGAGCCAGCGCGTCGGGTCTTGATCCTCGGGCCAGCCGTCGACCCGCGCCACGCGGATCTCTTGCTTCTCGATGAGCGACGGGAGGACCGCCGCCTGCACCAGGGACGACTTGCCGGCGCCGGACGGCCCGAAGACGGTGACGCAGCGGTTGGCGAGGATGGATCCCTCGAGCTGGTGGGCCATGTCGCCGCGCCCGTAGAAGCGATCTCGGTCGGAGGCGCGGTAAGGTTGCGGGCCGGGGAAGGGGTTCTTCATCGTGAGGCTCCGGGCCATGTAGCGATCAACCCGGGTGGGGCGCGCTCGCGGGGGCCGCGCACTTGTCGGGTGATTCCGAGCGGGTCACCCAGCGCCGGAGGTCGATGTTCACCGTCCCCAACCAGGCGCCCGGGAGCACGCGGACGTTGTAAGTCACGCCAGGCGCCATCTTCTGAGCCTCTCCCCACGCGCCGAGGGCGCCGCCGAGGTCGAGCGCCGCGCCGCCCTCGCACGAGAGCTTCCCCGCCCAGGACGCGCCGCTCGTGTCGAGCGCCGCGACGTTGAACGAGCACGCGTCGAGATCGCAGGCGTTGCCCGGACCCACGGCCGAGCCGGCGCAGTCTTTCTTGTCGTAGACCACGCTGAAGCACTCGGGATAGTCCGCGAAGAAGAGAGAGGCCCCCTGGAGCTTCCGGCCCGACGAGCTCGACGCGCTCACGGAGGCCCCTCCGAGCGCGGCGGCGTCGATCGAGAGGGCCGCGGTGGTCGACTGCTCGGCCGCCACCTCGATCGTCCCCGCTCTGATCGCGCGGGTCAGCACCTTCACGTAGCTCGTCCCCGCCTCGCCGAACAGGCCGGTGCACGCGCCGCTCGCGTTCAGGTAGACCGCCGAGAGCCTGCTCTCCACGAGGTCCGTCAGCGTGACGCTGGCGCTCCGCTCCGAGGACGCGCCGGCCGCGGGGGCGACCTCGAGGGCGCCGCCGAAGTCGGCGGAGAGCCTGCCGTCGAGCACGTCCCCGTAGCGCAGCGTCACCATGGACCAGCTCGGCGCCGCGGTGCCCTGATCACCGTCGAAGCAGGCGTTCGTCTCGGGCTGGTCCCCGAGCAGACGGCGTCCGAGGCTCGCGGCGCCGGTCGCCGGCGTGCGCACGCGGTAGTCCGGCGCGAGCTCCTTGATCGCCTGGTCGAGCGTGACCGTCGCGGCGCTCGCGCACGCCGTGAGCTGGAGCGCGGCCAGCGTCGCGATCACGACCCGGGTCGGCGAGGGCTTGCTGTCATCATCGATCTTCACGGTGGATCCTCCTCGGGGCGCGGCATGGCGCGCTCGCGGTGAACGTGCGCCGCGCGGCTACGGCGAGATGGCCAGGAGCACGTCGTCGATCTCCCCGGCGAGCCTCTCGACGTCCGCCGACGCGTCCCGGGCGAGCCAGTCGACATCGTCCTTCCGGCGGTAGATCTCGGCGCGGATCCGCGGGACGACGACGAGCTCTTCGTCCTCGGTGAGCTCGTCGGCGAGCAATGTCACCGAGACGTCGCACACCTTGGTGCTGCCCTCCGGCTCGGGGATCCGCAGGGTCACAGTAACGGTCGCGCTCTCGGCATCGAGGCGCGCTGTCGCGCGGCCCTCGAAGTGGGCTGACAGGGCCTTGCCCACGGACCGCAGCAAGGCCTGGATCGCGCCCCTCGGCGCGGCGCCTTCGAGGCGCGCGCGGAACGAGACGCCCACCGTCACGGACGACGAGCCGCCGAAGTCGAGAGGCCCGTCCTGGTTCGTTTGTTCTTCCATGGTCATTGTCGCGATCCTCGGGGCGAACCCCTCTGTCGCCCCTCTCTCGCAGAGAGATGCCCCCATGAAACGCACGGCGCCGCGCCCTGTCATCTTAAGAGAAATCAAGGTGAGCGCTGCGGGCGACGAGGCGATCGTTCCCCGCGTCGCTCGCCTTGAACACGTTTAAGATCAAACAACCGTCACGAGCGCCTGCGCCGGACGTCGTGAGGGGTGAAGCAGCGCCCTCCCTGTCTGTCGACGGGCGACGGGCACCTGCGTCGAGCCTGCACCTGTCGCGACGGCCGCCCTGCATCTGTCGGCCGGAGGGTGGAGGTCTGTACCGAGCAACCCTTCTGGCGAGGCGCGCATGATTCTCAGCGATCAGAAGATCCAGCACGTGAGCACGATCACCCACGATGGCAAGGTCGTGGTCTTCGGCACCGGTCCCGACGGCACCCTCTGGTACACCGTCAAGCGCAGCGGCTTCGAGGACACGGCCCTGAACGCCGACGCCGACCCGTTCGGCTTAGAGGGCTTCAAGAAGCTCCGGCTCGGCGCGTCGATCCCCGACCCGTCGGTGATCGAGAGCGAAAAGAACTCCCTCTCGGACAAGGACGGCAACGTCCTCGTGAGGAGCGTGTACGGCAGCTCGGACGAGGTGGTGAAGAGCGTCGACGCGCCCGTACAGGTCGTGTCGGCCTTGAATCAGCTGTTCGTGTTCCGGCAGTCGCCGGGCGGCAAGATCCTCGTGAACCGCTTCGTGCTCGACGGCATGACCAACGAGCTCGTGCCCAGGCTCGAGGTGCGGTTCCGGCGCAGCAAGCAGCGGCTCAAGCCGCAGAAGTCCGCCACCTCGAAGGACGGCGGGAGCTTCGACAACCTCGATTACCGCGACATCGACGGGAATTACTTCTACGAAGGCGCCCTGGAGCTCGGCTTCGCCGGCACGGTGGCCAACGGGTGGTTCTCGCCCGTCTTCGTGCCGACCGCCGAGAGCGATCGGAACCGCTGGCACCTGTTCGTCCACGACGCGGCGGCGGGCAAGCTGGTCCTCTACACGGTGGGCTCCGGCGAAAACGGCCTCTTCGACGTCAAGGACTACCTCTACGCCCGGCGGGACCCCTCGAACGCGAAGAACACCCTCTACCAGTCGGTTCCGGGCATCGTCCGCCGGACGATCGATCTGACCGGGCTGACAGTCGCCGGCGGCCCGTCGGCGACGACGTACGATCTTCAAAAAGAGGTGATGACCGACGCGGGCCCGCAGCTCATGCGCGACACCATGCGGGTGATGCTCGCGGTGCCGGTGAAGGCGACCGGCAGCGAGGTGGTGAAGACCGCGGTGCTCGACTTCGCGCTCGCCGCGGACGGCACGCTGTCGCAGATCGACCCCACGCCGGACCAGAGCGAGATCCTGCGCAGCGATCAGCGCGAGGTCGTCACGCCGCTCTCGCTGTTCGACGGTATCAAGGAGATCGCGGACGAGTCGCCGCCGCCCTTCGGGACCATCGTGGCCACCGAGCGGGGCGGCGACGACAAGCTCCAGATCCGGTCCAAGGACTCGCTCCCGGCGGATCTCAAGACCGGAGCCAAGGTGAAGATCCGGGGCACCCAGAGCTACGACGGGCACTACAAGGTGCTCAGCGTCGACAAGGCGACGTTCCAGGTCGCGGCCAGGTTCGAGAACAACGAGGCGGGGTTCTGGGAGGTCGCGCCAGACAAGCAGACCGGGCTCGTGTTCGACAACATGGTCGTCGGCGCGGAGAAGACCGCGGACAACAAGCTCATGATCGTGTGCCCGGCGCACGATCTGAAGGTCGGCGACGAGGTGCAGATCTCTGGCACCCAGACGTATGACGGGATCTTCCCGATCACGTCGCTCGTGGCGAGCAAGAGAGCCTTCGTGCTGAACGCGCCGTACTTCGCGGGCGAAGCGGCGAACCTGAGCAAGGTCGTCCGCCGGGGGCTGCGGATGGACGGCAATGACTGCGTGGAGACTCCGGACCTGGAGCTCGCGCCGCCGAGCCCGGAGCGGCGCCTGGGCCGCACGTTCTCGGCCTGGGTGCGGGTGGACGCCGCCGGCAACCTGGAGCAGAGCCTGGTGAAGGACAGCGGCGGGATGATGGACCTCGCCCTCGGCGCCGACAACAAGGCGAAGCTCGTGGTGCGGATGAGCGACGGCCGGGCGCGGACCGTGACCGACCCGAGCGCGATGCCCGCCGGCGCGTGGGTGCACTATGCGGGCACTGTCGATTACGTCACGAAGACCGGAGGCGACACGCGGATCGCTCTCTGCCGGGACGGCGTCGAGGTCGCGCAGCAAACCGTGGAGCACGCGATGCCGTGTCACCTGCGCGACCAGGTGATCGGGTTCGACGGCACGAACGCTTATGTGGAAGTACCGGGGTTCGCCAGCCCGACGCAGGCCATGACGGTGTCGGTATGGGCGCGCAGCGCGACCCCGACGTGGAACGCCGACGGATGCCTCGTGAGCAAGCGCGACGCGTTCATCATGCACCCCATCGCGGGGACCAAGGAGGTCAGGTTCTACGTGTTCCTGGACGGCATCGGCTTGAAGCTGATCGCCTGCACGCCGGCCGACATCCAGGCCTGGCATCTGTACACGGGCACGTACGATGGCCAGACGCTCCGGCTCTACGTCGACGGAGCGCTGGTCAGCGAGCTTCCGTGCGCCAGCACGATCCAAGCGGACTCGCACGCCATGTGGATCGGCGCCGACGACTGTCCGGGCAATCGCTACCTCAATGGTCGGGTCGCCGGCCTGGAGCTGTGGAGCCGCGCGCGAACGCAGGCCGAGATCGCCGAGGACATGGCCAAGCAGAAGACCGGCCGCGAAGCGGGCCTCGTCGGGTACTGGCCGCTCGACAACGGGACGACCAAGGACATGTCGCCGGCGAAGCGTCACGGCGTCTTGAAGGGCAACCTGGCGTGGACGAAGGCAGCGTATTTGCACCCCCAGGCCGCGCTTCCGGCAGCGCCCGGCGTGAAGCTCGCCAGGACCATGAAGCTCGACGGGGTGGACGACTTCATCGAGGTGCCGGCCCACGCGAGCCCCACGGGCGCCATCACGGTGTCGGTGTGGGCGCGCAGCGCGACGCCGACGTGGAACAGCTATGGATGCCTCGTGAGCAAGCGGAGCTCCTTCATGTTCCACCCCTGGCAGGGCTCCCGAAACATCGACTTCCGCCTCTGGATCAACGGCGCACAGGTCACTGCCCCGTTCACGCCGGCGGACATCGAGGGGTGGCACCTGTATACAGGCAGCTACGACGGCAGCCAGGTCCGCTTCTACATCGACGGCGCCCTCGTGGCGCAGGCGCCCGCGTCCGGGCCCATCGACGCGGACGCGTCCGGGGTGATGTACATCGGTCACGATGACGGCTATGGCCCGACAGAGCGCAATTTCAACGGGCAGCTCGCCGACGTGCAGGTGTGGAGCTCCGCGCGCTCGCAGGCCGACATTCAAGCGGACATGCACCGCAAGCTCAAGCTCACCGGCAAGGAGAGCGGCCTCGTGGGCTACTGGCCGCTCGACGCCGGCGCCGGCGACCTCTCGCCGAACCAGCGGAGCGGCTCGATCAAGGGCAACCCGGCGCTGGTGAGCGCGGGCGCGACGCACACCCTCGGCCAGGCCTTCCGCGGCGAGATCTCCGGCGTGCAGATCTGGGACGAGGCGCGGTCCGCGGCCGACGTCAAGGCCACGATGCACGTGAACCTGAGCGGCAAGGAGAACGGGCTCGCCGCCTATTACCGCATGGGCGCGGTCGTCTACGAAGAGCAGCCGCCGATCGTGCCGGACTTCTCGCACCACGGCAGGAACGCCGTCGTGTACGGCGATCCCTACGCCGGCGCGCGGCGCCTCAACCGCGCGACGGGCTCGGGCAAGAAGGTGGTCAGGTACGGCAGCGAAGAGCTCCTGGCGGTCAGCAAGCGCGGCGTTTACGAAGAGAGCTTCGAGTTCCGGGTGACCTCGCCCGACGCGGCGTTCGATCCGAGCAACGCCGACGGCACCGGGCGCAGGCTCTTCACCTTCTCGTACTGGGGCAAGAGCAGCCGCGGTAGCAAGGAGAGGAAGGAGTTCCCGGCCGGGAGCGTGCAGCAGAGCGATTTCGCGAGCCTGGGCGGCGGCTGGTACAAGGCCACCTGCCAGGTGGTGGTGCCCGATGGGGTCAGCCTCATGCGAGCCTTCGAGATCTCGGACGTGCGCGGCAAGTGGGGAGCCGAGAGCTCGGCGCCGGCCGCGGAGTGGACGTCGATCGACGTCCGCAAGCACCGCATCCGCCTGATCTCGGACTCGGTGACGCGCGACAGGTACACGGACGCGACGGTGCTCTCGTCCTTGCCCGCGCAGGCGCAGGCGGTGCTGGACGACCTGACAAGGATGGGCCGGGCGGAGGCCAAGGTGGGCCGCATCGAGGGGCAGATCCGCGATCTCATGGAGCGGATCGACGTGGCGAAGAACAACCAGCGCTACGTCGACGAGAGGAACGACCTCGCGAGCAAGGTCCCGACCCTGCAGGCGCAGAAGACAGCGGCGCAGAATGAGCGCAGGGCGATCGTCGACGATCGGTGGAGCTACTACCATCAGGTGCTCAACCTGCACAGCGGCAAGGACATGACCGCTGGTACAGAGCTCAACGTCTATCAGTACGGCGCCTGGGGCAAGGACGCCCTGGACTATCAGCGCTGGCGGGTCGAGGACCGCGGAGACGGATACTTCCATATCCTGCAACAGCACAGCGGATTGGCCCTGGGCGTGCCGGGCAACGGGGGGAAGGACGCGGACCTCCGGCTCGCGGCGCTGGCCGGCGAGTGGAACATGCAGTGGAAGCTCCACTGCCTGGATTCCAGCGCGAGTTACTATGCCCTCGCGCCGAGGCACAATGAAAGCCTCTTCGTCGAGGTCGCCTGGGAGGCGACGAACGACGGAGCGGCGATTCAGCTCTGGGACTGGAGAGGCGGCAATCACCAGAAGTGGCATGTTCTGAAGAGCAGCGACATGACCAGAGAGGCCAAGGGCGCCCTCAAGCTCAAGGACGAGAAGATAGCGAGCATCGATTCGGACATCGGGGCGAAGCAGGCGCGCATCGACTGGCTCAACGACGTGCTCGCGGCCAATGAGAGCCTCGCGGCGCTGGAGAGCCAGCTCGCCGCCGCGCAGGCCGATCTGAACCAGAGCCGCACGGATCTCGCGACCAGGAACACGGCGGTCATGAGCGGGCTCGCCAAGGCGCCGCCGGCGACCATGCCGGCCATCGCGACGGACGTTCGGAACCTGGTGACGGCCGGCGCGGTGCTCGATTTCGCCCAGCCTACGGGCAGGGTTCGGCTCGCCGAGAGCTGCGAAGGCAACGTGCTGCTCACCTATTTCGACCCGCAGGGCCGCATGCGCGCGACCGCTTACGACGCGGCGGCGGACAGCCGCAACGCCACGTTCGAGCAGTGGCTGCCCGACGCCGCGCGCGCCTCTGCCGACATTCGCGACAGCGGCGACAAAGTGACGCTGCAAAAGGCCGTGAGCCTGCCTGCGAGCGGGTGGACGTGCGAGGCGTGGGTACAGTACCCCCTGGCCACCAGGAGCGATGGGGCGGCGTACGACGCGAACGTGGTGGCCAGCGCGGACACCACGCCCGACGTGCCGCTCATGGTGCGAAAGGGCAACCGGCTGGGGCTGATGGTCGATGGCTGGTTCTTCGACAGCGGCGTCGACCTGAAGCGGACGATCGCGGCGGGGTGGCACCACGTCGCTGTGGCGACGAGCAAAGGCACCACCGCCTTCTACGCGGACGGCGAGAAGGTCGGCAGCCGCAAGACCTTGCAGCCGGCCATCCGCCTCAAGGGCGCGGCGGACTACGTGGAGGTGCCGGCGCACGCGAACCCCACGACGGCCATCACTGTGTCGATCTGGGCGCGCAGCGCGACCCCTAGCTGGAACGGCTCTGGCTTCCTGGTGAGCAAGCGGGACGCGTTCGTCATGCACCCCGCGGCAGGCAGCCGGCAGATCCAGTTCTACGTCTTTGTCAGCGGCCAGGGCTGGAAGGCTGCCAGCTTCACGCCGGCCGATATCCAGGGGTGGCACCTGTACACGGGCACGTTCGACGGCAGCTACATCCGCCTCTACGTCGACGGGGACCTCGCCGCCGAGCTCCGGGTCGAGGGATCGATCCAGGCGGCCTCGGGCCCGATGTACATCGGCTACGACAACGGCAACAACGCCTACTTCAAGGGCGACATCGCGGAGGTGTCCATCTGGAGATCGGCCCGATCCCTGGCCGACGTCCGGGAGGACATCTACCGGTCCTTCAACGGCGACGAGGCGGATCTCGTCGGCTACTGGCGCATGGACGACGTCGAGGAGGGAGGCGTGGTCAAGGTCAAGGACCTCACGCCCAACAAGCGCGATGGCCTCTTGAAGGGCGCGCCGGAGGACGCGACGATCACGACAGCGCGGGCCATGGATATCAAGGTCCTCGGCAACACACCCTCCGGAGGCAGCCCCGTCGGCCGGCTCGCCGACGTGCGCCTCTGGGCCCTCGGCTTGACCGACGCCGAGGTTGCGGCCCACGCCCGGGCGTCGATCTCGGGCAACGAGCCCGGGCTCGTCGGCTACTGGCCCTTCGATGAGGCCGCGGGCGCGACAGCGCTCGACCGATCGGCCGGCGGCCTGGCGCACGGCTCGCTGCTCGGCGTGGAATGGATGGGGCTCACGGCGAACCTCGGCCACCCGGGCAGCAAGGTGCTGCGCCTGCCCGATCGGGGCAAGACGTACGTGCAGTGCCCGGCGATCGCGCCGGTCACCACGGGCTTCACGTTCGAGTGCTGGGCGCGGCGCAGCGGCGCAGACGCGGGCCCGCACCAGTTCATCGCCGGCATGCCCGGTCAGGGCGGCGCCGGGATGTTCATCCTGGGGTTCATCGACACAAGCAAGATCATGCTGGGGATCGCTGGCACGAACGTGACTTCGGCTCCGGACTACAAGGATGATGGGGACTGGCACCACATTTGCGCCACGTGCGACCAGCTCACGAAGACGGTGCGAATCTACTACGACGGCGTGAAGGTCGAGGAGAAGACAGCGACGGGCGACCTCACCGTGTCCGGCGCGCTCTCGATCGGCAAGTTCCCCACGGCAGACGTCTATTTCAGGGGCGACCTGGCCGAGGTGCGGATCTGGGACCGGGCGCGCACCGAGGCCGAGATCCGCGCGAACATGCGGCGCCGCCTCGCGGGCGCCGAGCCGAACCTGCTCGCCTGTTACCCGCTCGACGAGGTGAGCGGAGACAGGAAGGTCAAGGACAAGAAGACGGGCGTTTACCAGGGCCAGATCAACGGGAGCGCCACGGTGGTCCCCACGACCTCGCTGCCCGTGGCGGTAGCGGAGAGCCTGATCACCACCGAGTACAGCTCGGTCGAGGTCGGCCCGGAGGGGAAGAAGCAGGCCTTGATGAGGCGCATCTTCGGATTCACCACCGGAGGCCAGGCGCAGCTCTGGCCCGAGCAGCGGGTCGAGGAGCTGACGTTGCAATGGGTCGGCAACACCCAGATCAACCCGACGCTGCTCGGCTACATCGAGGGCGCGCCGCCGGTCCCCTCGGAGAACCTCACGGTCGACGAGGACTACAACGGGGCCACGGCGGTCACCCTCAGGCAATCGGACGAGACGAGCTATAGCTGGCAGCGCAGCGAGACGATCCACGGGGGGCTCAGCATGGATGGCTTCCTCGGGGCGGCGTGGGGCGTCGAGGCGGGCCCCGCGTTCATCTCGAGCAAGGTCTCGGAGGGCCAGGCAGGCGCGATCTTCAACTATGCCTTCGAGAAGACCGACACCAAGGACACCTCGATCACCGCGGCGTCCACCCTCGCCATGAGCGACACGCTGGAGCTCTCGGGCATCGCCGAGGACAAGGCCTCTTGTGCTCGCGTGGGCAAGCGCTGGGTGCCGAAGAACGTGGGCTATGCGCTGGTGATCTCGGGCATGGCCGACGTCTTCGTCACCAAGCTCAAGAGGAGCGGCCGCATGGTGAGCTACGACATCCGGCCGGTCGAGGGCGTGCCGCTCGACGTCAACACGATCACGTTCCTGATCAACCCGACGTACACGCTCAACGGGAGCCTCGACGGCATGGTCGGCTCGATGCCCGCGGATCCGACGTTCTATCCGCACGTGCCCGACATGCGCGCGCAGTATGGCTCGCTCTACCCGGCGAGCTACTTCCGGATCAAGGAGGCGTACGCGCTCAAGGACGCGATCGAACGGCAAGACAAGGAGCGAGAGAGCTTCTTCTACAACTTCAGCGCGGACCAGGTCGACCAGCTCCACGCGTTCAGCGAGCCGAGCGCTCCGGGCGTCCCCGTGGGGGGCACGCAGGTGTCGTCGAAGCCCGCGAAGTCCGCCGAGGAAGATCTGAACGCGATGAACCAGCAAAACGAGGAGAAGAAGAAGGAGCTCAAGAGCGAGGGCGAGAAGCGACAGGCGGAGATCAAGGGCAAGTACAAGACCCTCGAGGGACGGGTGCGCGCGGGCGCGGCCTTCGCCGACTGGCAGCTCCGCATGGAGAGCATCCAGACCAGGGCGCGCAAGCGCAACATCGTCAACACCTACGTGTGGGACGGCGACGGCGGGCTCCGCGCGGAGGAGCAGAGCTTCGCCGGCACGATCGAGCACTCGATCAGCACGGAGATGAGCCACAGCGGCGGCATCGGCGCCAATGCCGACGCGGCGGTCTGCGGGTTCAAGTTCTCGCTGTCGCTGGTGGGCTCGGGAGGCAAGGTGGACGCGAACAGCAAGAGGCTCAGCACGAGCAAGAGCCTCGAGCTCAGCGTGGACCTCTCGGGCGTCGAGAAGAGAGGCCTGACCGATCCGGGGGACAACCCGCTCGTGCCCGGGGAGAAGGTGGATCGTTATCGGTTCATGACGTTCTACCTGGAGGGCAACACGGACCACTTCGGCGACTTCTTCAGCTACGTGGTGGATCCGGTGTGGCTGATGAGCAACGACGAGGAGGCGCGCGCGCTGCGCCAGGCGGGCGCTGCCAAGCCGAACAAGTGCTGGCGGGTGCTGCACCGGGTGACGTACGTGGAGCGGCCTGTGCTCATGGGCTTCGGCCGCGACACGCGCGCGCTGGCGATGGGCAACGTGGACGAGGTGGTGACCGACTACTTCGCCGATCTGGAGCGCAAGCACCAGGTGATCGACGTCCGGCTCGGCGGCATCGAGGACAGGCTCGCGGCGATCGTCGCCAAGCTCGGCGCGTGACGCGATCGACGCCGCCGCGGCCGGCCGGGGGGCACGGGCCGGCCGCGGCGGCGTCACCACGGAGGAGACCATGTTCGAACGCTCATACGCCGCCTACGCGCAGACGAAGATCCTGGAAAAGTACGGCACGCTTCACGGCATCTCGAAGGAGCTCGTGGACCGCGTCTTCGAGAACAAAGCCACCCCGGAGGAGCTCACCACCTACACCCAGAACGCGGACAAGCTCGCCGCGAAGTTCAAGGCCGACATGCGCCAGACCGAGCCGGAGGCCTACAGCGACCTCGACATCGAGATCATCACCGCCATGGCCGCAACAAACTACGCGAGCTTTCAGAGCAATGATGAACCCTTCGCCAAGGTCGTGCCCCCTGCCAGCGTCGCCGAGTCCCTGAAGGGCAACAAGCCGCCCGCGTTTTACGGCTTCGGCGCATCTCTGCGGCACTCGGAGAACCTTGCGCCGGACCAGGTCGTGAGCCAGTTCGGGCTCGATTACAAGGACACACCCTACCTGTACAAGGACGGTCCTGCCGACAGACCGGTGCCCTTTCTGTTCTCCGTTGTGTCGCCGATGAACAAGGACCTCCGGGACACGCTCCGGGTGCCGTTCGACCCGCGCATCTTCGATCGCATCGCGAAGCTCGCCGATGATCCCACGCGCGGCGATCTCATCAGGGAGATGGCCTCCACGATGACCAGAAAAGACGTGGCGTACATCGCCGTGCGCGGCACCGGGTCCCAGGACGAGACGAATGCCTTGACCCAGAAGTACAAGGATCTTGGATACGCAGTCAGGGCGAAGAGCGCGGACCCACCCTACACCGGCAACACCATGCCGCAGTACGGCCAGACGCTCGCAAAAGAGAGCTCCTTCTCGGATCTGATCCAGGAGATGTGCGCAGCCCCGAGCAGCGGGAAGACGCCGCTCGGCGGCGAAGGGACGGCCATCTATCTATCGGTGCCGAAGCGGGGGGACACAGGCACGGGCGATCCCACGCTGCCGCGGGGGTCGGACAAGATCAAGATCGCCGAGTGGAAAGGCCGGCAGTGGGAGATGACGGCGAGCAAGAAGGATCTCGACGAGCACTACGAGCGCGCGCTCGCCGGGGTGTCCGACGAAGCCAAGGCAACCCTCAAGTCGCAGATGATCACCCACGACACGCTGACGGCGGCCTCCGCGGAGGGCCGGGCCAAGGCGCCAGCGGGCGTGGCGTTCAAGCCGGAGGCGAAGAAGGGGATCAAGGATCGCACGACGACGGTGAAGCGCGGCATCGTGCAGAAGACGCTGGGGAGCGTTGTCGCTGCGCTGCGGTTCATGAAGGACGACAAGGACAAGAAGAAGAAGGACAAGGACAAGAAGAAGAAGAACAAGGGCGACGGCCCGGATGACCATCAAGAGGGCAAGCGCAAGCACGCTTCGTCGGGGGATTGAGCGCCTTCCGCGCGTTCCGGGCGCGCGAGGGCAGCACGGCCGCCATCGACACCTGCGACAGCCCGAGCGTCACCTCGGGGACGGGCTGGGGCTGTCGCGGCCGGCTGGGCAAGGTGATGGAGCGGCCGACCGCCAGCGACGCCGTGCGCGAGGCGCTGGGCGCCGCCGGCGTCCGCTCAACCCGCCTTCCCCTGCTTGGCATACTCCTTCCGGATGCCCTGCAGGAGGTCCTCTACCGTGAGGGGACGGCCGCCCTCTCTCAAGGCCTGCAGCGACGCGTAGCGGATCACGTTCATGATCGCGCCCCCCGCGAGCGCGTGCTCGCGCGCGATCTTCTCCAGGTCCGTACCGCTGAATACGATGCTCCTTTGAATGGCTTGAAGGAACACCAGTTAAATTTCTCTTAAGATGACGACGCTCGACCTCGTCGGTTTCATGGGGAGACGTCACCGCCGAAAGGGACCTGCCATGTCACGGAACGTCTTTCTGTTCGAAATCGCCGCCGCGCGGGGCGACGCGGAGGAGGTCGAGCGAGCCCTGCTCTCCCGCACCTCGGCCCTCGCGCTCGGAGACTTTCCCACGCTCGATCCGGCGCTCTTCGCGCACCGGATCCTGCGCGGGAAGGGCGCGTCGTACACCTGGGAGATCGGGCTCGACGAGATCGAGGAGGCCCGGCGCGCGGAGCTCCACGCCGCGCTGCTGGAGCAGATCCAGACCTCGCTCGCGGGCGTGGCCGAGCTCCGATCCTCCGCCGCGTACGCCGACCCGTCGCTCCCCGCGCCCGGCCTCGAGCCTGCCCGGGACGGGGCCCTCTCGTTCGCGGACGGCGATCTCCCTGTCTGGGAGGATCACGCGCGCGGCTCGGGCGCCGTGGAGGCAGGGAGCGCGCTGCCCGGGGATCTCACCGCCGATATCGCGCGGTTCCGCGCCGCCGTGCCGGTCGAGCCGGGGCTCAAGCCCTGGGGCGCAGGGCACGTCTACACGGGCAGCGCGGACAGGGATCACCTCGCCTACCTGCACGGGTATCTCGACGCCCGGGCGGCGAGGGCGAGCCCCGCCGATCGGCGGAAGATCACGGCCTTTCGCGCGTTCCAGGCGCGCGAGGGCAGCACGGCCGCCATCAACACCTACGATGACCAGATCGTCACCTGGGGGACGGGCTGGGGCGGCCGCGGCTGGCTGGGCAAGGTGATGGAGCGGGCGACAGCGAACGACGCCGTGCGCGAGGCGCTGGGCGCCGCTGGCGTCCGCTACCGCGGCAGCAACGTGTACGACGTCGTCGATCTCGACGCCGGCATGGTCGTCACCGGCGGCAAGGAAGCGCTCGAGATCCTGCGCCGCTCCGTCCCGCTCCTCCACCTGCTGATCGACCTGGCCAGGAACCCAGGCACGCGCGACGCGGTGACCGAGGCCCAGCTCCGCACGTTCATGGATGGCTCGGGCAACATCTGCGGCGCCGACGCCATCGCGACGCAGGCGCTGTTCAACCTGGTCGCGCACCTCAAGCACTGGGCGCCCGGGTACGTGATCGGGTGTCTCGAGTGGGCAGTGCCGCAGCTCGGCCCCGGGTCGCCGTCCGAGGAGCGCGACAGGCGCCTCGCCGCGCTCGTGGGCCGCTACTTCTACGGCAAGGCGCGCAAGCACAGGTGGATCCCGGACTTCAGGCAGTTCCGGCTCTACTTCCGGCACATGAAGGACGACGGGCTCGATTGCCTGCACGAGCCCTTCCTCCAGGCCGCGGGGCCTCCGGCGGATGACCCGTTCGCCGCGGCGACGGACGCGCCCCCGCCGAGGGCGCCGAGCCCGCCGAAGGCGCCGCGCCTCACGCGCGCCCCCCTCGCCGGGCAACCCGATCTGGAGAGCGTCGCCTCGGGCCGGGGCGCGCTCCGGAGAGGGGCGAGGGGACCAGGGGTGAAGGCGCTGCAGGAGGCGTTGATCGCGCTGGGCGAGAGCGTGCCTGGCGGCGCTGACGGCGCGTTCGGCCCGGGCCTCGAGGCGGCCGTCAAGCGGTTCCAGGCCGAGCGCTGCCTCGCCGCCGACGGCGTGATCGGCGCGGCGACGCTCGCCGCCCTCGACGCGGCCGTCGCCGCGGGCGCGGCGACCCGGGCGGCAGGCGCGGAGACATCGAATCGAAAAGAAGAGGAGGAGCACCGATGACCGTAGAGAAGAGCGATGAAGGCGCCCCGCCGGGGGCGGGCGTCCCCGCGTGGGTGGACATGGACCCGACGCCGGCCGCGCCGCCCGAGGAGTGGCTCGCCCGCCCTGTCGCGTTCGCCGACGACGAGCCGCCGCCGCAGCTCGTCCGCACCGTGAACCTGCTGGAGGCCCCCGAGCACGACCTCCGCGGGCCGGAGGACGCGGAGGGCCTCGCCGAATTCCTCGTCTCCCGCGCGAAGGAGGGTATCGACGACATCTTCTCGCACGAGGATTACGACACAGCCGCGGGCGACGGCGAGGACTGGGCGCGCGCCGTCGCCGAGCACCAGACAGGCATCCCCTACACGATGCCAGCGTACTTCTACGGTGCGCAAAAGAGGGTCGCCAGGGCCATCAAGGACGGCGGCCGCTACCCGCTCGTGGGGCAGTGCCAGCAGTCGGTGACCACCGCGCTCTGCCTCGGCGGCTGGGACGGCGGCCCGTACGGCGACATCGGCTGCGGGACCGACGCGCAGCCGGCCGCGGCAAGGCTCGGCGACGGCTGGACCGACGTCCCCAGGGTGCTCGCCGACTGGCCCGACGATCTCTGGGAGAAGGTCACTGTCGGCTCGTGCCTCTTCTGGTCGGCGTCCGGGGCCGCCGGGGTCGGGAGCGGGCACGTGGCGATGGTGCTCCGCAAGCACCCGATCGAGCGCAAATGGCAGCTCTGGGACACCACCACCTCGTTCAACGATCCCGTCGTGCACCCCACCTCCGCCAGGGGCGCGCGCATGCTCTGGGAGTCGCACTGGTGGCCCTTCATCCCGCCGGCGCTCTCCAGGGGTCAATGGTTGTTCCGCGGCATCGCCAGGATCGACGGCCTCGGGACGGTCAAGAGCGACGTGAAGCCGCGCGGGCGCGCCCGGCTGCTCCTCCGGAGCCGCGGCGACGGCAAGCTCCTCTACCGCTCGGCGTGGATGTCGATGGAGGACGAGGGCCTCCCCATCTCCTGGCTGCTCCGCTCCCTGCGCGGGGCGCCCTTCCACGATCGGATCGAGCCCACGTGGTGCATCAACTCGATGTCCGACGCGCCGACCCCGAGCGCCCCGGACAACCGGCCGCTGCTCGACGTCTTCTGCGACCCGAAGGGCAACGCGAGGATGTCGTGGAGCCCGGCCCAGGGCCTGCACAACCGCCCGCGCCAGGCGGACTGGGCGCCGCCCGCGGCGATCCGCCTTGGCGCGCTCAAGGGAGCTCGATGAACCCGGGAGACAACGCCATGCGTACCCTCATCCTCAGTGATCTGCACCTCGGCAACGGGGGTGACTACGACGTCTTCGCCGGCGGCGAGGCGCTGCCCGCGCTCCTCGACCTGATCGCGCGCGAGCCCGCGCGGGTCGTGATCAACGGCGACGGCATCGACTTCCTCATGAACGAGGACCCGCTGGAGCTCGATCGGGCGCGCGCCGCCGCGCAGGCCCGCGCGATCGTCGCCGCGCCCGAGAGCGCCGCCGTGCTCAGGGCGCTCGGGCGCGTCCTCGCGCGGGGCGGCGAGGTCATCATCCGCCTCGGCAACCACGACGTGGAGCTCGCCGTCCCGGAGGTGCAGGAGATCCTGCGCGCGGCGATGGAGCAGCCGCCCCCCGTCGCCGCGCGCCTCGCCTTCCAGCTAGGCGACGCCCCCGCGATCCTCGACGTGGGCGGCGCCCGGATCCTCGTCACCCACGGCGAGCACAGCGACAACTGGAACAAGGTCGACTACGGACGCCTGGCCCGGCTCGACCGGTTCAGGTACGCGGCCGGCTCGGTCCTCGTGAAGCAGCTCATGAACCCGATCGCGCGCCGCCACGGCCTCCGCTTCGTGAGCCTGCTCAAGCCCGATTTCCAGGGCGCGGCGCTCGCCGCGCTCGCTGTCGCGCCCGGGATCGTGAAGCAGCTCTTCAGCGCGGCCTCGCTCGACATCGCCTGGCAGCTCTTCAAGAAGGCGGGGTCGGCGGCCTCCTTCGCCGAGGAGGAGGAGGATCTCGGGCTCGCCGAGCGGTTCGCGGAGGCCGGTCTCGGGGCCGAGGAGGCGGCGGCGGTCGAGGCCACGCTCGGCGACGGGCCCGCCGCCTTCGCCGACGAAGAGGCGATGTCGACAGCGAGCGTCAAGCTCGCGCGCGCCGGCCTCAAGCTCTACGCGGGCGTGCAGCGGAGGCT
Source organism: Sorangium cellulosum (assembly GCF_001589285.1). GTDB lineage: Bacteria > Myxococcota_A > Polyangia > Polyangiales > Polyangiaceae > Sorangium > Sorangium cellulosum_G. Next base: position 30,616 of record NZ_JEMA01000212.1, read on the forward strand.
CGCCGGCACCCTCGGCGACGCGTACTTCCGCCTCGAGCCCGACGAGGCCGAGTGGGCCGACGCCCAGCGCCTGGCGAGGAAGTTCGACGCCGGCGCGGTGGTGATCGGCCACACCCACGCGGCGCGCTGGAAGGCGGCCGACGGGCTCGTCTTCGCCAACACGGGCACGTGGATCTGGTTGATGCAGCTCCCGCGCTCCGACGCCGGCGACGAGGCCTGGGCCGAGTTCATCGACGAGCTGCGCCAGAACCCGAGGCTCCTGCCCGAGAAGCAGAGGACGGCGAGGACCCTCCAGCGGTTCACCGCCGTGCTCCTCGACGCGCACGAGGACGGCGGCGCGGCGATGGGGCTCGTGCACTGGGATCATGGAGAGCTCCGCTCCCTGGGGGCCGCGCGCGTGCCCCCGGCGAGCGCGGCGCGCTGAGAGGAGGAGCCATGTCCGACATCGAGCTGCTCCTCTGCCATGCCGACGATCAACGCCCCGTCCTCGAAGAGGGGCTGCCGCTCGAGTCCGCCGCGGACGAGGCGCAGCCCGGGGGGGAGGACCTGGTCCACGATTTCGCCGACTTCTCGGACGATCCCAACGATCTCTCGCTCCAGCGCTGGTCCGTCATCGCGCCCGAGGGGCCCGCGGGCGACGCCCTGCTCGCGTTCATCGAGCCCCTGATCCGGAAGCGGGAACAGGACCAGGGCGCGCCCGTCGTGCCCTATCGCGTCCCCGCCGGCATGGACGCGGACGCGGCGATCCGGTGGAGCAAGGGCGTCTATCATGACGAGTCGGTCGCGCTCGAGGATCTGCCGCGGTATCTCCTCGTGCTCGGCGACCTCGACGAGGTCTCGCTCGAGCTCCAGCAGGCGATGGCGAGCGAGGCGCTTGTCGGTCGCCTGGTGTCCCGGTCCGCCGCGGGCTACGCGGCGTACGTCGACAAGCTCCTCTCCTCGGAGCGGGCCCCCCCGGTGGAGGCGCAGGCGCGGGCGCTGTTCTTCACCGCGCAGGACGGCACCGCGGCGACCTCCATCGGCCACAGAGCGCTCGTCGCGCCAAGCGTCCAGCGGTGCCGCGACACCCAGCGGAGGGGCGGATTCAAGGCGAGCGACATCGAGGAGATCGGCTATGAAGGCGCCGACGCGGCGAGGAGCGCGCTCCTCGCGCAGATCGAGAGGCCAGAGCCGTCGGTGCTGTTCACCATGAGCCACGGCCTGGGCGCGCCCCGCAGGGGATGGTCGTCGGCGGACGAGCAGCGCGCCGTGCAAGGGGCGATGAGCCTCGGCTGCGGCGTGCGGATCGCGGCCGAGGACCTCGGCGACGGGCCCTTTCTGCCCGGCGGCATCTGGTTCTTCCTCGCGTGCTACGGCGGCGGGACGCCGGCGGCGAGCGCCTACCACCACTGGCTCGCCAGCCTGCGCGACGCGGGCGGCTTCGGCGGGCGCGTCGACGGCGTGCTCGCCGGCCTGCCCAGGCCGGGCGATCGGCCCTTCATCGCCGCGCTGCCGCAGGCCGCGCTGGCGAACCCGCGGGGCCCGCTCGCCGTCATGGCCCACATCGATCTGGCGTGGACCTACAGCTTCCAGGACATGGGGCCCGACGGCAAGGACCGGGCGTCGCGCTTCGAGGGCGTCTTCAGCTCGCTGGTGAAGGGCGCGCGCGCGGGCAACTCGTACAACGAGCTCCTCCGTTACCTGGGGAACGCCAACCACGAGCTCGCCGCGATGTACAACCAGGAGGCCAGGGCCGAGATGGCGGGCAAGCCCCTCGCCCCCGACAAGGGCCGCGCGAAGCGGCGGGCGAACCTGTGGATGCTGCGCGAGGATCTCGCCGGGTACGTCCTCCTGGGCGATCCGGCGGCGCGGCTCGCGATCCACCGCGACAGGGGAGCCGCCAGGGCCGCGCCCGCGCCGGCGGAGGTGCACGCGCGCCT
>NZ_JEMA01000213.1 GCF_001589285.1 Sorangium cellulosum
GCCCGCCTCCGCCGCTCCCGCTGCCCGTGCCCGCGCCATTGCCCCCTGTCCCGCTCGTGGTCGTCGCCCCGCTCGTGCCCGTGCCGCCGCTGCTCACCGTGGCGATCTGGCCTCCGGTGGAGCCGCTCGGGTCGAAGCCCCCCTCCGACGAGGATCCGCCAGGATCGCCGCCGTCGCCACAGCCGCCCCCGGCGGCGGACAAGATCCCCGATAGCAACAATGAAAATCGAGCTCTCATAAGCAAGCACCTCCGCGCCGAGAGGCGCTCGACATCGCTTACCACATGTCACCAGCCGGCTGCGGCCAAAACCAGGCGCAGGAGCAGGGGGCCTACCCCGAGGAGTTCCCTCGGTTTGCAGCCCTTTTCAGCGGGGAAATCGAACATGGAAGGGGGGATACAAGAAGTGGTTGAAGGTGTCCTTCCCCATCTCTCCGTCTCCCTGTGAATTTTCCGAAGAATTCGAGCGGACGCCGCGGGTGCCCACCGGCTGTATCTCTCTCCGGCGCTCGAGGCTCAGTGGCTCATCCGGAGGGTGTCTCCTGCCCGAGCGGGTACGTGGCGCTCCGCGGAGCTCGGGGGGGGCCGGGGGTGACGAGGGAGAGCGCCGGGCCGCGGGCGCTCACAGCGCAGGGGGGCAAGCCTCGCCACGGACGTCGCCGATCAGGCTGGCGAGCCGCTGGCGGGGCAGCTCGCCGACGGCGCGCTCCACCTCCTGCCCGGCGGCGTCGACGCTGAGGAACGTCGGCACGAAGCGCACGCCGTAGTGGGCCGCGAGGGCCTGCCCGCGCGGCTCGTCGACCCGGATGCGCACGACGGTGTCGTCCTCCCTGGTGCAGCGCGCCTCGAGCTCCTTCACGAGCGGCGCCATGCGCTCGCACACCGCGCAATGCGCGCTCTCGAACTCGACCAGCCGGGGCTTTCCCTCGGGCAGCGCGACGTCGCCGTGCTCCACGACGCCCTCGGGGGCCGCGCACGCGCCGGCGGGGCCGCTGTCGCAGGGCGCGCTGGCTGCCACGGCCGCCGTGGGCGCCGGCGAGAGGGCGCCGAGGCGGCCGCTCGCGAACGCGATCCCGAGGACCACGAGCAGCGCCCCCGTCACGCGCTGGAGGACCGGCGTGGCCGGCATCAGGCGACGCGCGAGCTCGACGGCCGCGGGCCCGGCGAAGGCCGCGACGACGAGCGGCGCGGCGAGGCCCGCGGCGTAAGCGCCGAGCTGGACGGCGCCGGTGAGCGGGCTGGCGCCCGCGCTGGCCGCGTAGGTCAGCGCGGCGCCGAGCACCGGGCCGACGCACGGCGTCCACCCTGCCGCGAAGGCGACCCCGAAGAGCATGCCTCCCCAGAAGCCGCCCGCGCCCGGGAGGCGGGAGAGGAGCGGGCGCGCCTCGCGCTCCAGCCACGGCAGGCGCAGCACGCCGAGGAGCTTCGCGCCGAAGAGCGCCACGATCACGCCGGCCGCGACGGTGAGCGCGCGCCGGTGGGGCGAGAGGGCCGCGGCGATCGCCGACGCGCCGGCGCCGAGCGCCACGAGCACGATCGCGAGGCCGAGCGCGAAGCCGATGCCGGCGAGGCGCACGCTGCGCTTGACCGCGGCGCGGTCTGGACCGCCGAGCGCCCCGGCGCCGCCGAGGGCCGAGAGGTACACGGGGAGCATCGGGAGCACGCAGGGCGAAGCGAACGTCAGCAGCCCGGCGCCGAAGAGCGTGATCAATGAGCCGATCGTCATGGGTCCTCGTGATGGGCGAGATCAGGGCCTTCCAAGCGCCGGCGCGAGCGCCGCCACGTCCACCTCGGCGACCGCGAGCACCGGCTGCTCGACGCTCCTCGCGCAGATCGCGTTGCCGAGCGGCCCCCGGGTGCACCCCACGCCGCGCCCGGCCAGCGCGCGCGCGGCCGTCGCGGCGTCGGAGCTGGGCGGCGGCACGAACACCGTGAGCGGCCTGTCCCCGCTCGCGTACATGAGCGCCGCCGTGCGCGTGTCGCCGATCTGGCAGAGGCGCGCCCCGAGCAGCCGGGCGCCGGACACCGCCGGGACGGTGACAGCGTAGCCGAGCTTCCCCTCGAGCCACCCGGCGACGGCGCCCGGATCCGAGGACTCGAAGTCGCACGGGCGCTCGCGCGCGAAGCCGCGCACGTGGTGGCTCACGAGCTCGTCCGCCATCGCCGCGCCCACGCCGCGGCTCGGGCTGCCGATTAGCAACGCGGCGGCCGCCGCGGCCGCGGCGAGGGCGGCCGTGATCGCCCAGCGGCCGCGGCGCCGCGCGCGCGCATGCCGCGCGTCCTGCGCGGCGGCCTCCGCCCGATCGCGCAGGCGCTTCGGGACCTCCCCGTCCGCCTTCGCGACGAGCGCGCGCCGCACGCCGCCGAGCACCTCGGCGGCGCGCCGGCAGGGCCTGCAGACGGCGAGGTGCGCCTCGATCCGCGCCGCGTCCTCGGGCGTCACCTCGTCGTCGTGCCACGCCGAAATGTTCTCGAACCACTCGCGGTTGCACCCTGCCATGACGTCTCCTCGTGCCGTTCGGAGAGGCCCTCGACGAGCGCGAGCCGCGCCCGCGAGAGCCTTGATCGCACAGTGCCCACGGGGCACCCCTGGAGATCGGCGATCTCCTCGTAGGAAAGATCCTCGACCTCGCGCAGGAGCAGCGCCTCGCGCCACTCCGGGGGCAAGCGCGCGAGCGCGCGCTCGACCTCGTCCGCGAAGCCGCGCTCGAGCAGCTCCGCCTCCAGATCGCCCTGCGGCTCCGGCACCGCCTCGGCGCCGCGCCCGCCCTCGATCACCTCGAGGCGCTGCCGCGCGCCCCGCGTCGCGTTGAGCAGCACCGATCGCTCGATGCGGAGCAGCCACGCGCGCATGCGATCCTCGTCGCGCAGGTCGGCGTGCCGCTCGATCGCGCGCACGACGGTCGCCTGCGCCAGATCCTCCGCGTCCTGCTCGGAGCGCGTCAGGCGGCGCGCCGCGCGCAGGAGGCACGGGAGCTCGGCGAGGAGCCTGTCGACGAACGATGCGTGGGGAAACGTGGGCATGGGCTGGAGGGGGCGGGGGGCCTCAGGCCGCCTCGTTCCCCGGACACTCCCACGACACGGCGAGCCCCGCGAAAAGTTCCTGACCGCGCGCGAACGTGGCGGCGAGGCGATCCGGCCCACCGGGACGGTGGCGGGCGACGCAGGGGGGCGGACGGCAGCCCTTCGGTCCCGTGGGCCGGGTTACAGGGGACGATCGGCCCTCCGCCGCTCCGGCGCGGGGGCCGGGCCACCGCCGCCTCGCGCCGCAGCCGGACAGAGGCTGTTCTACCGGCGTTCGTAGAAGGTGAGGCTCACCCCGCCCGCCGCGCCTCCCGGGTCGGAGCTCACATACTGCTTCGTGTTGAGGATCGCATAGGGGCCGTCCGCGCGCGTCTCGAAGACCGGGATGAGCGCGCCGAACGGTCCACAGTTCCTCACCACGATGACCTCGCCGTCCTTCGAGGCCAGCGCGTACCTGGCGTCCAGCACCGTGCTCGCGCCGATGAGCTGGTAGTCCGCGCCTCCGGGGAGCACCGAGCCCGACAGGCCGCTGAGGAGCATGCCTCCGGTGACGGTGCCCCCGGTGATGGGAATGATGTTGCGCGTGCCGCGCTTGCTGGCGCCGACGGAGATGGAACCACCGAGCGTGACGGTCTCGGTGAACACGCTCGAGCCCCTCGCCCCGGTCGCCGTCGAGCACTCCCACGATTGGTTGGGCACGCCCTCGGGATCCTTGAGCTGGATCTTCGGCTCTCCGGCGGCCACGTCGGCGATGTCGTAGATGTCGAGCTGGATCGTGCCCGCCGCGGCGTCGACGACCCGGGTGCCCGCGAACTTCCCTGTGTTGAGCCATGCGAGCGAGCTCGACTGCGCGACCTCGAAATCCGGGACGACCCGGACGACCCCATCGCCGGCGGCGGCTACGCCGCAGCTCCGCAGTAGAATGAGGGAGCCGTCGCTCGCTCTCAGGATGTTGATCTCCTCGAGCTCGACGGATCCGTTCGAGAGCGTGAGCTCGAGGTCCAGGCCGCCCGTGAGGAACGTGGCCTGGATCTTGTCGCCCGTGAGCGTGCCCCCCTTCACGTCGCGGAGGCGGCGGTGCCCGAACTGGGTGTTCCCGACATCGTGGGTCTCGCCGAGCTCGAGCGTCGCCCGAAAGACGGGCTCGCCGAGCGTGGGGAGCGGAATGCCGCCGGGCATACCGCATGTCCACGAGGGGTCGGGGACGATCGTCGCCTCGTCGCCGCCGCCGCTGCTGCCGCCGCCGCCGCCGCCGCCGGTGCCGACGCTCCCGCCCGAGCCGCTGCTGCTGCTGCCGGTCTCCATGGCTCCGCCGGCTCCGGTGCCTCCGCTGCTCGCGCCGCTCACGCCGGCGTCGCCCGTGGTGCCGGTCGTCCCGCCAGGACCGCCCGACACCGCGTCGCCCGAGCCGCTGCTCGGCGTTCCTGTGCCGCCATCCTCGCCTGCCTGGCCACACCCTGCAGCGCAGACGCCAAGGATCCCGATCATCAAGAGCTTCATGGGCAGTCCATCCTCGCGTCACCCGATGCAGGTGACTGCGACGACTTCGTACCCGAGCCCCCGGGCGCGAGGCATAGGCATACTCACCTATGTCTCGATGCGAGACGCCACCGACCCTGGAGGACTGGACGATTCGGGCGAGAGTCGAATTCGGTTGGCGCTGAAATTGTGCCTCTGTCGGCCCACGCGACAGCGTGCGCCGGCACCCGCGCCGCCAGCGCCGCGCGCCGCGCCGCGCAGGCGGCGGCTCAGCTCATCGCGTGCACCGCCTCGATGAACGCCTCACACCTGGCGAGGTCCTTCGTGCGATCCGGCAGCTCGAGCGAGGTGCACGCGTCGACCGCCCAGGGGCTCACCTCGCGGATCGCAGCGACGACGTTCTCGCGATTCAGCCCTCCGGCGAGCATGACGGGGCGTCGTGAGGCCTTGACGATTCGCGCGCAGTGTTGCCAGTCAGCGACCTTCCCCGTGAAGCCGCTGCGCTGTGGCTCCGAGGGATCCAGGCAGGTGTCCAGGATCAGACAACCCGCGAACTCGTCGAGCTGGCTCGCGATCTCATCAGAAGCCAGCACCGCGCTCGATCCGGCTGCGCGCACCGGGACCGACGTCATCAGGGAGGGCTGCGGCGCCAGGCGCGTCGCCAGCTCTCGCAGCGAGCCATCGTACTTCCACTCGGTGGGCGTCAGGAGATAGTCCGATGAGACCATTCGCCCGACCGCCTCGATCTCCGCGATCGTCGACGAGAGGATCAGCAGGCACGTCCCGACCTCCGCTCGCCGCGCTCGTTCCACGATCCGTCGCGATAGATCCAGGGCGTCGTCGGCGCGCGGCTCCACAGCCCAACCCACCAGGTCGACGCCCATGGCGAACAGCGCGTCCATCTCTGCGAGCGACGGACGACGGCAGAAGATCTGAACCTTGACCCGATGCATGACTGGCCTCCTCCTGCTAGCTGGCTGCTCCCGGCGCATCCATCCGACGTTGCGACCTTCAGAGGGCAGCGCCGCACCACGCCTCTTCCCGGCTCGGTCCACCGCGCGCGCCTCGCGCCCGCGCGTTCATCGTGACGGTAAACGTCCGTCATGGCGCGAAGATCAGTGGAGAACGGGTCCTCGCAATCCCCTCGCGGCGCGCCACGAGCTCCCAGCCTTCCCCACGCTCAGGACAGAATGACGACGTGACGCTGTACTGAAACTCACCGGCTCGCGTCCACCAAAATCGACGGATTCACTCGCCTGCAATGGTGTCTATGCCACGGCAAAATTTCAGCGAGCGCGAGACCGCCGGTGGACGTGTCCTGCGGCGCTCCCGTTGCCGCTGCTCGACCGGGCATGGCGCCTCTTGCGGTGTGGGTGACGTCTCCGGCGCCGTACGCTCCCCATCGCCCCGAGGAAACGCCGCTCGTCTGGCATCATGGAGTTTGCTGGCTGTGGCGGGGAGATGCGTCGTTCAGGTGCTGTAGCCGAGCCAGCGATGGCGAGGGAGATCCTCGCGCTACCTGGACTGCCGCCAGAAGCTCCGGACTGCCGAGCGCGCGATCTCGAGGGAGAATGACCTGGTCTGACGGGCCCACGTGCGCAGCGTGAGGCCTCGTGCCTGCGCCGCGAGTCGACCCGGAAAGCGCAGGCCGCGCTGTGCGGACGACGTGTGTTCACAGGCGACATCGTGTGCCACGAGTCAGCTCGTGCCGAGTGGCCCGGGCCCACGCTGCGCGTGGAAGCAGGGGCGAGCTGGATGGCGTGCCGCGGTTCAGCTCGCGAGCGCGCTGGCTGGGTGAAATGGTGAATGCCCACGGCAGCGCGTACATCGCTCGTCGAGCGGCGGGCCTGTCGATCCAAGTTGACATCGAACATGTGAACGCTCACAATGGCGACCGGTCGTTACGCTTTTGCTTCGCTCCGGATGGCCCGTCATGCGCGTCCAGGAGACGGTCATGAAGTAGCGATCGAGCATGTCGCTCGCGGCTGGGATCGCGGTCCTGGCCAGTGCTGACCCTGGTTGCGGCAACGAGCCCAGCGGCGGTGGGACCCCCGTGCAGCCGGCAGCGGCGGGAACCCCGGAAGCGACCCGACGTATCCCGCCCAGCAGGAGGCCTCTCCGGGGGCTGCACCATGAACGTCTGGTTGTGCTGTACGGCAACACCAGTGCTCGATGATGAGGGTGGCTCCTGTTATCGCACCTTCATGAGGATCAGGCCCGCTCGCGATGCACAATCGGCTTGACGGACATGCCAGCCCGGAACAGTAAACACGCTTGTTGTGTTGACTGGCGCACGCAGAGCGAAGTTATCCACTCTGCGCGCATCTCGACATTCGTCCGCAGCGGTAATGGCCGGCGCGGGAGCCTTGAGCGCGCAGCGAGCGGCCTCGACCTACGCGAGGGCAGCGCTGAGCGGTGAGAAGATTCCAGTTTTACTTACTTAACGGGACGAGGAGGACAGGATGAGATTGGGGACCACGCAGAGCTTGCTTGCGGCGGCGACGGGCATCCTCGCCGTGTCGTGCGTCATCGGCCCCGA
>NZ_JEMA01000214.1 GCF_001589285.1 Sorangium cellulosum
AGCGCCTCGGCGAGCGTCTCGCCGGGGACGTGATCCATGGCGATCCAGGGGCGGCCGTCGTCGAGCCGCCCCTCGCCGTGGACGCGCGGGACGTGCGGCGGGCCGACGCGCCGGAGCGCGCCCGCCTCGCGCCGGAACCGCGCCTGGATCGTCCCGCGCGCCGAGCGCCCGACCTTGAGGGCGACGCGGGCGCCGTCCGCCTCGCGCCGCGCGGCCCACACAGCCGAGAAGCCGCCCTGCCCGAGCAGGCCGTCGACCCGGAAGCCCGGGACCCGCGGCCGCCCCGGCGACTCGGGCGTGCGCTCGGCCGCCGGCAGCGGCGAGCCGCCGTCGCGGGGGCAAACGCCCGCCGGGGGGAGCCGGCGGTGGCACACTGGGCAGCGGGACACGTCGTGGCTCCCTGGGGCAGGGCGGAGAGGGATCTGCGCTCCGCCCCCCCATGGTACCGTCGGTCGGTCCGTCGATGGCGAGCGAAGACCCCGACACCCTCCCCGGCGCGGGGTCTCGCGTCGATCCGACGGTGCGCACAGCGCTGGCGACGCTCGCCGTGCCGTCCGCCCCCGCGGTGGTCGTCGGCGAGCTCGCGGTGGCCGCGCTGCCGCCCGGGGCCCGGGCGGGCGCTTACGTGCTGGAGGAGCCGCTCGGCGCGGGCGGCTTCAGCGTGATCTACCGCGCGACGCACGCGGTCCACGGCGCGCTCGCCGCGGTGAAGGTGCTGCACCCCGAGCTCAGCGTGCTGCCGGACGTCGTCGTCCGCTTCCAGCGCGAGGTGGAGACGGTGCGGCGGCTGCGGCACCCCGGCATCGTCGAGGTCTTCGAGCAGGGGCAGCTCGAGGACGGGCGCCCCTACTACGCCATGGAGCTGCTCGCCGGGATCAGCCTGGATCAGCACCTCCGCGCCCGCGGCCGCCTGTCGCCCGAGGAGACGCTCGCGGTGCTGGAGCCGCTCTGCGACGCCCTCGAGGCCGCGCACGCCCAGGCCGTCGTGCACCGCGACCTCAAGGCCTCGAACGTCTTCCTCGAGGAGGGCGGGCGCCGCCGGGTGGTGCTGCTCGACTTCGGGGTGGCCAAGCTGCTCGACGCGCCCGGGCCGTCGCTGACCTCGTCGCGGGAGGTTGTCGGGAGCCCCTCGTGCGTCTCGCCCGAGCAGCTCCTCGGCCACGCCGTCGACGTCCGGGCGGACGTCTACGCGCTCGGCGCCCTCGCCTACCGCATGCTCGTCGGCGAGCCGCTCTTCGCCGGGGATCTCGGCGCGCTCCTGCGCCAGCTCCACCTGTACGCGAGCCCGCCGCGCCCGAGCGCGAAGGCGCGGCTCTCGCGGGCGTTCGACGAGGTGCTCCTCCGGGCGGTCGCCAAGGACCCGGCGGCGCGCCCCCCGACGGCCGCCGCCTTCCTCGCGGACTTCCGCGGCGCCCTCGAGGTTGCGCGCGGCGCTGTCGTCGAGGCGGCGCCCGGCGCGCGCGCCCGCCCCGGCGTGGCCGTCCACGCCGAGGTGGGCGCCGCCCCGGAGGCGCTCGATCCGCCGGACGATCGCCTGCTCGCGGACCTGGAGGCGATCCTGCCGTTCGTGGCCGCCGAGCTGTCCGAGGCCGGGCTGTCCCCCGCGGCCGAGACAGGCAACAGCCTGCTCTTCACGGCGGAGCGCCCCGGCGAGGCGGCCGCCGACCGGGAGGCGCGCCGCCGCGCCGTGGACGCGGCGCTCGGGATCTTCCGGCGGCTCGCGGGGCGGCCCGGGCGCGACCCCAGGGTGTACGTGCGCCTCAGCGTCCACGCGGGGGAGCTGCTCGTCGGCCCCTCGGGCGAGCTCCTGGGCGGGGCGCTCGCGGAGGTCGGCGGCTGGGCGCCCGAGGGGACCGAGGAGGGCGTCTTCGCCTCGCCCGAGGCGCTCGCCGGCCTGGAGATCGCCGCCGGGACCCCGGCGGCCGGGGGGGCGATGCGCTTGCTGGCGGGCGCGTAGCTCCCTCGGGGCTCCGCCCCGCTCCGCACCCCGGCGTCCGCCCCGCGGCCGCGAGCCGCTGCGAGCGCGGGTGCAAAAATCCACCGCCGGTGCTGCCTGGGGCAGGCATCAGCACCTGCCTGCGCGGGCCAGCGCGCGGGGGCGAGGCGTCCGGGACGCCGCGCGCGCGAGGTCCACCATGGTAACGTCATGCAGGTGAGCAGCACCCCGATACCCACATCAGGCGCAGATGCCACCACCGTGCTGAAGGTCCGGCCGAGCGAGGTGGCGTTCGGCAGGTTCAGCGTGCAGGTGGTGCACGGCCCGGATCAGGGCGCCGTCCAGGCGGCCGACGCGCCGGAGATCTCGATCGGCACCGCGGCGGGCAACCACCTCGTGCTGACCGACCCGTCGGTGTCGCGGCACCACTGCGTCATCACGGCGACCCCGAAGGGCTACCTGCTGCGCGATCTCGACAGCACGAACGGCATCACGCTCGCGGGGTTCCGCGTGGGGACGGCGTACCTGACCCCGGGCGCCACGTTCGGCGTGGGCCAGACGCTGCTGCGCTTCGATCACCTGCCCGAGGAGGTGCGCGAGCCGCTCGGGGACGCGGTGCTCTCCGGCCGGGTGCTCGGGCAGAGCACGGCGATGCGCCGGCTCTTCGCGATGATCCCGCGGATCGCCGCGTCGGACGCGACGGTGCTCGTCGAGGGCGAGACCGGCTCCGGCAAGGGGCTGCTCGCCGAGGTGCTGCACCAGCAGAGCCCGCGCGCGGCGGGCCCGTTCGTCGTCATCGACTGCGGCGCGATCCCGCCCACGCTCATCGAGGCCGAGCTGTTCGGGCACGTGCGGGGCGCCTTCACGGGGGCGCAGCAGGCCCGCGCCGGCGCGTTCGAGGCGGCGCGCGGCGGCACGGTGCTGCTCGACGAGATCGGCGAGCTGCGGCTCGACCTCCAGCCGAAGCTGCTGCGCGCCCTGGAAGAGCGGTCGATCCGGCGCATCGGCAGCCTGGATCCCGTGCCGCTCGACCTGCGGATCATCGCGGCGACGAACCGCGATCTCCGGCAGGAGGTGAACCGCGGCACGTTCCGCTCGGACCTGTTCTACCGCCTCAACGTGGTCCGGCTGCGGGTGCCGCCGCTGCGCGAGCGGCGGGAGGACATCCCGCTGCTCGTCGCGCACTACTACAGGCAGTTCGCGGACAGGGCGGATCCGCCGGCCGAGCTCGTGGAGCGGCTCGTCCATCACGACTGGCCGGGCAACGTCCGCGAGCTGCGCAGCGCGGTGGAGCGCGCGGTGCTGACGGGCGATCCCGCGATCGGCGAGCACGGCGGCGCCGCGCCGCGGGAGGGCGGCGAGGAGGAGCCGGCGCTCCGCCCGGACGACCTCGATCTCTCGTTCCGCCAGGCCAAGGAGCGCACGGTGGCGCGCTGGGAGCGGGCGTACGTGAAGGCGTTGATCCGCGCGAACGGGGGGAACCTGTCGCACGCGGCGCGGGCGGGGCGGATGGACAGGAACCACCTGCGCGAGCTCCTGCGGCGGCACGGGGTCACGGCGAGCGAGTCGTAGCGCGGGGAGAGGGCGCGACGCGGGCTGCGCGGCCCGAGGAGCGCCTGTTCGTCGCGCGGCGCAGCGCGCCGCCGGATCGTGCGGGCTCGGGAGGAGAGGTCCTAGACCTCGTGGAGCCTCGATCCGCGGGGGCCGGAAGCGCGGTGGAATGCTGGGCGCTCCGTGGATCGCGAGCGCCTCGGATGGCGCCCTCCCCGGCCGTCGTGCCGGCGGGGGCCAGGCCTGCGGAAGAGGGCGGCGTCGGCGCGGGCGAGGACGTCGGCGAGGTAGTCGCTCCGGGCGGCGGCCGCGTGGAGGGCGTCGTGGATGCCGTGCCGGTGGATCTCCCAGCCGCGGCCGGGGACGAAGCGGAGCGTCGTCGTGGAGGCGTGCGGGCGCGCGCGCTCGCGCAGGGAATCGCCGTCGAGCACCCACACCTCGGGGCCGAAGCCCGCAAGGACCTGCCGCAGATCGGTAGCGGACGGCACGCCGGGGCGGTTGGCGCTGCTCACGAACAGCGGCGCGTGGCGCTCGAGCAGCCAGGCGATGGGATCCCACGTGACGCCGAAGAGGAGCGTCATGCCGTACTGCGTGGCGGGCGCGAGCCAGCCCGGCGCGCCGGCGTCGCGGTCCTGCGGCACGAGGGCGGTCACCCGCTCGACCGAGAGCAGCCAGCCGAGGCGACGGCGCTCCGCCTCGTCGAGCGCGAGGTGCGGCGCGATCCGATCGAAGCGCGGCTCCCACGCGGCGACGAGCTGGCCGTCCGGCTGGCCCTTCGCCCGGTTCACGGCGGCCGCCGTCTTCGCAGCGACCACGTAGGCCAGGGGCGAGGGCATCGGCAGCACCACCGCCTCTCCCCGATCGAGCGCCTCATCGATGGCGCGCCGGCCGGCTTCATCACATCGCGCGACAGGCACCCTGGCCTCCTGTGCGCTCACGCGCTTGCGCAGCCGCAAACGGCTCTTCTGCGGCCGGGAGCGTCCCGGGCCGGGCGCCGTCGCGGGGCGACCCGGCCCGCGATACGGCGGGAGCGGCGACGGCGATTTCACGGATCACCCCCGCGACGACGGTCACGGGCGGTTCTTTTCTTTCTAGAAACATTGGATTCACGCTGGGACAGCGGCGAGGCGCCCGGGAATGCCGGAGCTCGCGACGGCGCCTCGCCCGCCCGCGCAACAAGCAGGCATCGGGCCATCGAGCCAGCGGCGCGACGGCCGCCCGGGATCAGGGGGCCCTCGCCGCGTCGATCCGCCTGGCTTTCGAGGAGAGTCGGCAGCCCGACGCCCGGCGGCCCAGGTCCGCCCGACGCGCGAAGGATGGCTGGCGCAGGCAGGACGTGGTGCCTGCAGCAAGCAGCGCTGCTGGCCGCAGCAGGCAGCGAGCGCCCGCGCGGACAACCGATCTTACGTGAAAAATTCCGCTCCTTCTGCCGCCTGCCGGAGCGCTACGTGATCATTGGAGAGGAACCGGACTGGCCCTCTCCTGGAGGCTCACCCGAGCGCGGCGGCTTCATCGGAGCTCGCTCGAGGCGAGCCGCCCGTGGTCGCCTGACGGACGAGGACGAGGGCATCGGACAGGATCCAGAGCCCCAGGCCGATGAGAACGAACGGCAGCGCCGCGCGGCCATGGCGCCGGATGCGGCTGCCCAGGACCGGGTGGTGGACGAGGTGGTGGCCGAGCGCGCACAGGACGCCGGTCATGACCGCGAACACAGCCGCGTGGAGCGGGATGAGCCCGGGAGCGCTGGAGAACAGCGGGATGTACACGCCGAGGTTGTCCCCGCCGTTGGCGACGGTGACGCTCGCCACCGCGAGCGCCCGGAAGCGCGACGCGGCGCCGCGCGGCCTGGCCTCGGAGCCCTCCTCGTCCTCGGCTTGCTCGGCCTCCCCCCGCCAGAGCGCCCACAGGCCCCTCAGGCCGAGCGCCAGGGGCGCCAGGCCGAGCAGGCCGATCCACCCCTCCGGCACGCGGACCGCGAGCAGCGCGCACGCGACGCTCGCCGCCACGAGCGCCGCCATGCCGAGGAACTGACCGGCGACGATCTGGCGCGGGGTGAAGGCGGGGTCCGCGAAGAACGCCGAGAGCAGGAGGATGTCATCGACGTTCGTGGAGATGAACACGACAGCGCTCACCCCGAGGGCCGGGAGGATCTGCTCCATGGTGCGGCCGCGGACGTAGCACCGCGGGCGGTAGCGCGCTCAGCCGGCGAGGCGCCGGCGCCGCGCGGCCGCTCTCCCTCATGACGGCGCCGCTGCCCCGCGGGACCTCCTGGGGTAGACCGTGGTGGCCGGAGCGACAGCGCGTCCGCACAGGGCCACAGGCGACGAGCCGCGCGCTCGCACGAGGAGAAGCATGGCAACGATCCCCCCGCCCACAGAGCCGACCAGCGTGAAGGGCGCGGCAGCGCCGGCAGCACCCGCGGCGCAGGGCGCCCGGACCGACCTCCCGGTGCAGGGCATGACCTGCGCGGCGTGCGTGCGCCGCGTCGAGCGGGCGCTGCGCGCGGCGCCCGGCGTCCAGGAGGCGGCGGTCAACCTCGTGACCCAGCGGGCGACCGTCACCTACGACGCGCAGGCGACAACGCCGGCCGCGCTCGCCCGCGCCATCGTCGACGCAGGATACGAGGTGCCCGGCACCCCCGACGCGCCGGAGGCCGCCGCCGCCGCCGATCGGCCACGACCTGCGCCGCGACAGGCCGCCGAGGAGCGCGCCGCCGCCATGGACGCGGCCGAACAGGAGGAGCAACGGGCGCTCCGGCGCGACGTCGCGATCGCCGTCCTGCTCACCGCGCCGCTGCTCGTCGTGGCCATGTCCCACGGCGCGATCCCGGCGCTCGACGGCCCCGCCGGGCGCTGGATCTCGCTGGCGCTCGCGACGGTCGTCGTCCTCGGGCCGGGGCGACGGTTCTTCCGGCTCGCGTGGGGCGCGCTCCGGCACCGCGCCGCCGACATGAACACCCTCGTGAGCCTCGGGACGGGCGCCGCCTGGCTCTACTCGACCGCCGCGGTCGCGGCGCCAGGGCTCTTCCCGCACGCCGCGCACGGCCACACGCCGCCCGTCTACTTCGAGGCCGCGGCGGCGATCGTCACCTTCGTGCTGATCGGCAAGCTCCTCGAGACGCGCGCGCGGAGGCGGCTCGCCGACGCCGTGCGCGGGCTCGTTGCGCTCCAGCCGAGGACCGCGCGGCGCGTCCGCGGCGACGCCGTGGACGAGGTGCCCGCGGCCGCGCTCGCGCCCGGCGACCTCGTGCTGGCGCGGCCCGGCGAGCGCATCGCGACCGACGGCGAGGTCGTCCGCGGCGCGTCCGCTGTCGACGAGTCGATGCTCACCGGCGAGAGCATGCCCGTCGACAAGACAGCCGGCGCGGCCGTTCTCGGCGGGACGCTCAACCAGAGCGGCGCCCTCACCTTCCGCGTCACGAAGACGGGCGCCGACACGGCGCTCGCGCGCATCGTCGAGGCCGTCGAGCAGGCGCAGGGGTCGCGCGCGCCGATCGCGCGGCTCGCCGACGTGGTGAGCGGGATCTTCGTCCCCGTCGTCCTCGGCGTCGCGTCGCTCACCCTCGTCGGCTGGCTCGCCGTCGACCCGACCGCCGGCGGCCTCGCCACCGCGATCGAGCGGTTCGTCGCGGTGCTCGTGATCGCGTGCCCGTGCGCGCTCGGGCTGGCCACGCCGGCCGCCGTGGCCGTCGGGACAGGGCGCGGCGCGGAGCTCGGCGTCCTCGTCAAGGGCGGCGCGGCGCTCGAGGCCGCGAGCCGCGTCGACACGGTGCTGCTCGACAAGACGGGGACGCTCACCTCGGGGCGGCCCGAGCTCACCGATGTCGTCGCCGTGGAGGGCCGCGGCGAGGCGGAGCTCCTCGGCCTCCTGGCGGCCGCGGAGCACGAGAGCGAGCACCCGGTGGCGCGGGCGATCGTCGAGGGCGCGCGCGGCCGCGGGGTCGCGGTCGCGCCGGCGTCGGCGTTCCGCGCGGAGATCGGCCACGGGATCGAGGCGCGCGTCGCGGGCCGCCTCGTGCGCGCCGGCAACGCGGCGTGGCTGCAGCGCGCGGGCGTCGCGACCGACGCGCTGGAGGCGGCGGCCGAGCGCCTGGCCGCGCAGGGCCGCACGCCGTCGTTCGTGGCGGTCGACGGGCAGCTCGCGGGGCTCGTGGCGGTCGCCGACCGGCCGACCGAGGAGGCGCGGCGCGCCGTGGCGGCCCTGAGGCAGCTCGGCGTCGAGGTGGCCATGGTGACCGGCGATCGGGCGGGCGCGGCGCGCGCCGTCGCCGAGGAGCTCGGCATCCGCGACGTGTTCGCGGAGGTGAGGCCCGAGGACAAGGCGCGGATCGTGCGCGAGCAGCGGGCCGCCGGCCGCCGGGTGGCGATGGTCGGCGACGGCATCAACGACGCGCCCGCGCTCGCCAGCGCCGACGTGGGCGTCGCCCTCGGAAGCGGCACGGACATCGCTGTCGCCGCCGCCGACGTGGCGCTGCTCCGCGGCGGGATCGCCCGCCTGCCCACGGCGCTCGCGCTCGCGCGCGCCACGCTGCGCACGATCCGGCAGAACCTGTTCTGGGCCTTCGTCTACAACGTGATCGGCATCCCGATCGCGGCGGGCCTCCTGTACCCGCTGACCGGGTGGCTCCTCTCGCCGGTGCTCGCGAGCGCGGCGATGTCGCTGTCGAGCGTGTCGGTGCTCGGCAACTCGCTCCGGCTCCGCGCGTTCGGCCGACGAATGAATGACAGAGACCGCGGGCGCACTAAAGCGTCCTGAAATACGGAGGATCCATGCAAGCTTACCGCCGACACGTTGGCACCGCGATTGCCTTTGTCCTGTCCCTCTCGGCCGAGGCAGCTCACGCAGCCGTCACGATCGAGGACATCGAGGTGGACACGTTCATCGAAAGCGAGACGATCCCGGTGCGGGTCGCCGCGTCATCGCCAGAGGACATCTATTATGTGGAGGCGGAGTTCGAAGGGATCATCATCGAGCTCACGCCGGCGGAAGACGGCTACTTCGAGGGGTCGCTCGATCTCGGCGAGCTCGGGGGCGCGCTTCCCTATGGTCCTCACGTCCTGACGGTCGACGCGTACAACACGTTCGGCGATGTGGGGAGCGCGCAGCGCACGCTGCACCGGCACGCGCCGCCGATCCTGGGATGGAACGTGCTGCCGAACGGAACCCTCACGGCGGGCCAGCGCTTCGACGCGAAGTGCATCCCGACGCCACCCTACGAGTGCGAGACCCTCCGGGCAGAGTTCCGCAGCGCCGACGGCGACGTCACGTTCTCGACCGATGAGAGGTGGTCCCTGGCGGGGCGGCTCTACCTCCTGGAGTCCCGGTGGGGCGGCAGCGATGAGATCCCGTCGGGCAGGACGTACACGCTCACCATCAAGGCGAGCGACGGGCTGAGCACCGTCACGAGGACGATCGGTCCGATCCACGTCGACCGGAGCCCGCGGCTCACCGTCGTCCAGCGCGCCCCCGGCGCCATCCTCGACGTCGATGCCACGCGGTTCCTCTTCCTCGATCACTACGGGCGCCTCGGCATTTCCGACCGCGCCACGCAGGCCGTCACGTGGATCGCGACGATGACGCAAGGAGAAGGGACTGCCCCGCTGAGCGCTGTCTACGGGGCGCTCACGCCGTCCGGGGCCGTGTACCAGACGACGAACGGCTACATCCACTCCTGGGTCAACGGCAGCCGGAACACCGTCGCGCGCGCGGCGCGCCTCGACGCGGTGAACGGGGACACGGCGGTGTGGACGACGAACAGCGACGACTGGGCCCTCGCGCACACGCTGTCCACGGGGACGAACAGGACCCTCTGGGCGAGCGCGGGCAGCCGGTCGCCGTTCCAGGCCGACATCACGGCGTCCGGCGGGATCTATTTCGGGACCTACGAGAGCGGCTCGATCGTCGGGCCCGGGGGATCGCGCCTCGGGGATCACGAGGGCAACCTGCAGCGGCCGATCACCGACGGGACGAACGTCGTCGGTCGCTGGTGGGATGGGCGCGCGAGCTCGAGTTACCTGTACACGGCGGAGGGAGACGAGGTGTTCCTTGGCGACTCGATCACCAGCAGCTCGGCCGGGCTGCTGGCGCACGCGGGCCACGTGGGTTTCCTGAAGACCGACGGCGTCGTGAACCAGGTGTGGCTGAGGACCCCCGACGGCGAGCAGCATCAGATCAGCGACTTCGCGACGACGAGCGCGTTCGATCAGGTCAAGCTCCGGGTCGGCCACGACGGCCTCAGCGACACCGGCGAGGTCCTCTTCCTGAACGAGGGCAAGCGCTACATCGGCCGGCCGGGGGGAGCGCCCGAGCAGATCAGCACGGACCTCGGGCACGGGCGCTGGCTCGACGGGAGCTGGTACGTGATCATCGGCAACACGCTGTTCCAGGCGGCAAGCGCGGGCGGCTCCCCCGCGCGCCTCGCAGCGACCGCGGCGTTCGCGCCGGAGGACGGCGCAGAGGTGCTGTCCACCTCGTTCACCGGCGACGAGCTGCTCGACGCGCCGGTGTCGGTCCGCGACCTGCACGAGCCCGACGCGCTGCCTGTGTCGTCCGACGGCGCCGAGCTGACAGGCGATGAAGCGGACACCGGCGGCGACCTCGCGCCGGCCGCCGCAGGGTGCAGCGCCGCTGGCCCGGCGGGCTCTCCGGGCGGCGCCGCCGCGCTCGCCGCGGCGCTCTCAGGGCTCCTCGCCCTCGCGCGCCGCAGCCGCCCGCGCGCGTAGTCCGTCAGTCGGCGACGACGATCCGCCACCGCTGCTCGTCGCCGCCGCTGCTCCCCCGCTGCTCGATCGCGGCGGCGTCGTCGGTGGAGCCCTGGACGACCCCGATGAGCTTGCCGCTGTTCTTGTTCCGGATCTGGTAATCGCCGCCGCCTGTATCGATGAACAGCCACGCCTGGTTGTCGCCGTCGTGGTTCGTCCATTGCTTCAGCGCGATGCCGTCGTTCTTCGACTCGTCAGGGACGTCGAGCACCTTGCCGCTCTTGACGTTGGTCAGCCGGAAGTGGCCCGAGCCGTTGTAGTTGAAGCTCCACTTCTGGTTGTCCCCGCCGCCGTCAGGGCTCTGGACCACCGCGGCCCCGTCCTCCGACGACGCTCCCGCGACCTCCATCACCTTGCCGCTCTTCTTGTTCATGAGCTTGAAGTTGTTGGTCGCCCCCGAGACGGTGCCGGCCGCCGTGTCGATTGTCAGCGTGTTGCTCCAGCTCATGCTCATGGTGGTGTCCGACGGGAACGCGATCGGCTGCCAGACATAGGTCGAGTCGTTGACCCGCCCGCTCCAGGCGCCGGCCCAGCGGTCTCCCATGTAGAGGTAGGATGTGCCCGAGCTGCCCTGGACCGGGAGCACGTACGTCGACTGGGAGTGGAACGTCGTGCCGTCGGCGACGTTGGTCATCGACGACCAGCCGCTGGCGAGGGAGCGGGAGGTCGCGTACTTGGCCTGGTTGGGCGACCAGCCCGTCGCCCCGGAGGTCAGCAGGAAATAGGTGCCTTTCCGCCGGAACAGCGCGGGCGCCTCGCGGTGCCCGCCGGGGAAGAGCACCGCGACGAGGCGGTCGATCTTCAGGTAATCGGGGGTGAGCTGGTACAGGTTGAGATCGTAGTTCTCGTTCGAGGCGGAGATGAAATAGCCCTTCTTGTCGTCGTCCACGAAGAGCCCGCAGTCCCGGGACATGTACCCGGGCTTGTCGTGGTCGATCACCCCGCTGCCGGCGAGGGGCCGGAAGCTGCCGTGGTACGTGTAATCGCCGTCCACTGTGTCCGAGCTCGCGACCGCGGCCCGCGCCTCGCCGTAGTGCACCCCGTTCTCCCAGTGCATCCACATCACGTACCTGCCGGTGGACTCGTTGAAGACCACCTTGGGGCGCTCGATGTTCGCCGGATCGAGGTCCTCGTCCGAGTCCATCGTCAGGACATGGTTCCTGAACTCCCAGTGACGCAGGTCCTCGGAGCGATACGCGGAGACGGCGTAGAACGTCCCGTCCGGGTTCCGGTTCTCCCCGAACCAGTAGTAATACGACCCCACCTGGATCACCCCTCCGCCGTGCGCCTGGATGGGGTTGCCCGCGGTGTCGGCCCACTGGATCCCGTTGACCAGCGGGCCGAGATCCGCCGGCGTCTCGACCGGGCCGCCGCCCGCGCCGGGCGTCGAGCCGCCCGTCGCCCCGGCGCTCGAGCTGGAGGCGCCGCCGCCAGACGCCGCCCCTCCGCTGCCGGAGGCCGAGCTGCCGCTGCCGGACGACGGGCCGCCGGACGCGCCGACGCCGGGGGCCGAACCGCCGGCGGACCCCGACCCCTCGGAGGGCTCGGGCTGGCCAGCATCGCCGCAGGACGCGAGGCCGAGCGCGACAGCCAGCAGGCACGGGACCGGGGACAAGAAAGAACGACGCATGATGCTCTCCAGACAGAGGCTCATCTCCATGCCTTCAACCTGGCCTGTCAAGGCCTTCGCGCCCGCTATGTCCGGACTGGTATGTTCCGCTCCGGTACGATCTGCGCCGGGTCGACGCGGCCGCGCGTCGCCCGCCCTCAGGCGCCGCGGCGCTTCACTCGCGGATCCGCGTGCTCGTGTTGTAGCCGCGCGGCGCGAGGGGCGACAGCTTCTCCAGCCATATCTGCTCGAGCAGGGTGAGCTCGTCCGCGAGCGAGAAGCCCGGATCGTCCTTCTGCCGCACGACCTCGAGCACCTCGAACGTGAACGCGTCGGCGCCGTGCAGCTTCCAGTCCTTCTGGAGCTCCTGGTTGGAGTGCCCGCCGGTGGACAGCATGAAACGGTGCTTGTTGAGCGGCCCGTGGAGGTTCGTGCTGCTGCCGAGCAGCACCTTGCCGTTCACCGTGTTCTTGACCTGGAAGATGCCCGCCTGCTTCGGGGTCTCGAGGTACTGCCGCTTCAGCTCCTTGCGCGTTTCCATCGTGCTCTCTCCCGCTTTCCTCTCCGTCACCCCGGGCGTCCCTGTCGCTGCCTCGGGCGTCTCGGTCGTCTCCCCGGACATCCTGGTCCCCGCCTCGATCACCTCGTAGACCTGGCCGTCGCGCGCCATGTAGCCCTCGTCCACCAGCATCCGCCGGATGGTGCAGTGGTCGGGGTACAGCGCCTGGATGATCGCGTTCACCTCCTGCTCGCTGTAGCGCCGGCCCACCTCGAACCTCGCGAGGAACTTCTCGAGCACGATGCGCCGCTTGCGCCATTGCTTCGGCATCTGCACCAGCACGCCGCCGCGGAAGAAGGAGCGCATCACCTGGCCCCGGGCCCGCTCGACGCGCCGCCGCGCCGGGCCGTCGCCGGCCGATGGCACAGTGACGAGCTCTCTCAGCGAGAGGCGGAGCACGTCGTCGCGCAGCGCGTAGACCAGGTAGTACTGGGTCTTGCGCTTCGTCACGAGGCCGGCCTCGTCGAGCTTCCGGAGGTGGAAGGAGACAGTGGACGGCGCGCGCCCCAGCCGCTCGGCCAGCTCCTCGGCGCAGTGAGGCCGCTCCAGCAGGGCGTTCACCACCTGCAGCCGCGAGGCGTCGGCGAGCGCCTTGAGCACGCCGATGCGCGCCTCGAGGCCCAGCTCGGGCGCCGGAGAATCTGCTTCGATGGCCATCGAATAGAATATAGCGGGCGCGCAGCGGCCGTCAATCTGGTTCGACGGGTGTCGAATCAGCGCACGGAGGAAGGCGCGCTGCGCTTCCTCGGAGGGTGACGTGGCCGGAGCGCGGTGAAGCGTGCGCCGAGCGTCTACGTGAGGCTCGGGAGCGTCCCGCTGCAGAACGCCGGATCGCCGAACGTTGTGTCGTTGGTCCCCATCGCGTTCGCGATCGTGAGCAGCAGATCGTTGTGCTGCCGCGCCTTGCCCCCGTTGGCCAGGTAATCCACGAACCGCCCGGTGCGGAACACCCCGCCCGCGCTGCCGGCGAGCAGGAACGGCATGTTCGTGAGCGCGTGCTGCGTCGACTCGCTGATCTCGGTGACCCACAGCACGACGGTGTTGTCGAGGAGCGTGCGATCTCCCTCCGCGTACGAGTCGAGCTTCCCGAGCAGGTAGGCGAGCTGCTCCGCGAACCACGTGTGGATCTTCGAGTACTGCGCCTTCCCCTCGGTGTCCCACTGGTGCGAGATGGCGTGGTGATTCCCCCGGAGGTCGAGCCACGGGTAGAGGTGCTCGCTCTCCGCGTACGACCACTGGATCGTGACGATCCGCGTGAGGTCGCACGCGAGCGCCGCCGCCGCCATGTCCATCTGGAGCTTGCCGATCGCGGGCATGTTCGCGTCGTCCAGGAGGTCGATGCGCTGGCCGAGCGCGGGGCCCGCGCAGCCCGTCGTCGCGGCGCCGCCGTTGCTGCCCGCGAGGCGCTCCTCGATGCCCCGGATCGACTGCATGTGCGCGTCGAGCTTGATGCGGTCTTCCGCGCCGATGCGAGGCCGCACCTCCGCGATCTCCTCGCCGAGGATGTCGAACACGGTCCGCCGCTGCGCCCGGAGCCGATCGATCGCGTCGGCGCTGCTCTGACCCGGCGTCGCGGCCGCGAAGAGCTGCTCGAAGGTGTCGTACGGGTCCTCGCGCGGGGGGATCGGCTGGTCGGGCCCGCCGTAGCAGATCCGGCCGCGCACCTCCGGGTCGCGGACCTGGACGCCGAGCTCCAGGGTGCGGAACAGCGTCGAGGGCTTCAGCGTGTTCGCCAGGTGCTGGTCGAGCGAGATCCCCGACGACCAGCCCGCGTTGCTGGAGTTGAAGCTCCGGAAGTTGCCCCGGAGCAGCGCCCGCCCCGTGAGCAGACCGCCGATGCCGCGCGCGTGCTCGGAGCCGATGTTGGAGTTGACCACGACGTCCATGTTGATCCCGCGCAGCGGGAGCAGCTTCGCCTTGAACGGCTCCAGCGGCTGCAGCAGCGGGCTCAGCGTGAAGTCGGTCTCGGTGCCCCGGGGCATCCATTGCGACTCGAGCGTGCCATTCGGGGTGTAGAACACAACGAGGCGCTTCGGCGCGGTGCTCTCGTCCCCGCGGGCCCAGTCCGCGTTGAGCAGGGGGATCGCCGCCGTCGCCGCCAGCGAGCCCTGGAGCAGCCGTCGTCGGGAAATCAATCGCTGTCTCATCTCACTCCCCCTCTGCTGCGATCGCGCTGCGGTACATGAAGGCCTGGGTCTGCGTCGTGCCCACGATGAGCTCCACGAGGTCGCCCTCGGTGCCGTGGAACCCGGCGCGCAGCGCGCCGAGCGAGCACTCGTCGCCGGCGGTCTCGAAGCGGCCCGCCGTGTAGCGGAACCATTGCGTCGCGAGGCACTCCCGGACCTGCGCGCTCCCGGCGAGCTTCTCCGCCAGCTCGCGGACACCGACGAAGGCGCCATCCATGTCCTCGGACAGGAAGATCTCGCCCGATGTGTCGATGACCTGCCCGCCCTCCTCGGTGCGGTACGCGCCGACGGCGTCGAAGTTCTCGAATGCGAAGCCGATGGGATCCATGAGCTGGTGGCAGCCGGCGCACGCGGCATCGGAGGCGTGCTGGTTGTACCGCTCGCGCGCGGTGACGCCCCTGTCGCCCTTGGGCGGGTTGAGGTCGACGTCGGGCGGCGGCGGCGGCGGCTCCTGGCACATGAACTTCTGCCGGATGGACTTGCCGCGCAGGACCGGCGAGGTCTGATCCGGATGCGCGTGGACGGCCAGGAACGCGGGCTGCGTGAGCACCCCGGCGCGCTGCTCGGCCGGGAGGTTCACGAGCTGCGGTGTCGTCGAGCCGGGAGCGACGCTCACGCCGTACACCTCCGCGACCGCCTCGGTGGCAAAGCCGACCGGCAAGGTCAACAGGCTGGAGAGCTTGCGGTCGCCCGACCACAGGACGTGATCGATGAACGCAGGCGTCTCCGCCTTCATCCCCGCGACGAGCTCCTCGTCGAACCCGGGGAACGCACCCTTCTCCTTGACGATGCCCTCGAGCTTCCCGAGGTTGAGCCATTGCTTGTAAAACTCCGCGATGGCCGGGCGCGCCTTCGGGCTCTCCAGCATCTCGCGG
This sequence comes from Sorangium cellulosum, assembly GCF_001589285.1. GTDB lineage: Bacteria > Myxococcota_A > Polyangia > Polyangiales > Polyangiaceae > Sorangium > Sorangium cellulosum_G. The sequence continues at coordinate 15,478 of NZ_JEMA01000214.1, forward strand.
GCCCGCTCGGCGAGCTGCTCGGGGGTCTCGAGCAGGCCTGCCTCGGCGGCCGCGAGCAGCTCGTCATCGGGGCCCGACGCCCAGACGAGGTACGACAGGCGCGACGCGAGCTCGTACGGGTCGAGGCGCACCCTCGGCGCGGAGCCGTCGAGATCGTGGCGCAGCTCCAGGCGGAACAGGAACTTCGGCGATTGCAGCGCGGCCCGGATGACCACCTCGATGCCCTCGCGCAGCGACCCGCCCGTGCGCCCGGCCCCGTAGGCGCGCATGAGCCGCTCGACCTCCGCCGGCGCGAGCGGCCTGCGGTACGCGCGCCGGCCGAACTGCTCGACGAACTGACGGGCGCACGCCTCCTCCTGGTCGACCTTGCCCTCGACGGCCGCCGCATCGCACGGCAGCAGCCTCGAGAGGTCGCCCGCCACGGCCTCGGCCGCGAGCGACTCGGCTGCCAGGAGGTATTTCTCGGCGTGCAGCGGAGAGATGGTGAGCACCGATGCGTTGTTGTTGAAGCCGCCGGCGACCTCGTCTGCCGGGAACTGATCGGCGGGGGTCTGCGACGTTCCGAGGAGATCGCGAACCGTGTTGTTGTACTCGAATCGCGTCAGGCGCCGCTGCGGCGCGGGGAGACGCTCGCTGCTCCCGCAGGCGTCCTGGGGACCTCCTTGTCCGGACGTCGACCCGTCCTCCCCCGCGCCTCCCGTTCCGATCTGCCCGGGCGCACACCCGGCAACGAACGCCAGCGCGAGCGTCACGATCGGCACGCGACCCGCTCGCCAGCGACGATATCTCAAGTCCGCCATACCGTGACCTCCTACCGTCAATCGCAACCTACGGGGGAGTCTCGCCGGCCGTCAAGCGCTGCTTCTCTCAATACAAGGCACCTGAGGTCCTCGTGAATGGCCGGTCAGCGCCCGTGATGGAATCATCCAATGAGAGAGTCCACCGCTGACACAACGGCGCGAGTCTCTGCGTCATCTCGGCAGCGGTCGGGGAGAGCCTGAAGCTGCCTCGTCCCAACCATTGATGAGAAGAAGAAGGAACCACAGAGGGCACAGAGGATCCAGAGGACACAGAGAATTCAATTCTCTCTCCCCTCTGTGGCCTCTGTGCCTCTGTGGTTCAAATTCGCCACCCGTGCAGAACGCCAGAGCAGCGGCAACTTGAATGCCCGCTGCGCGGCGTCTTGATCACGCGCTCGACCGAAATGTGCTCTCGTTCGCGCGACGGGGCGGTTGGATCCGTTCAAGCCACGGCGCCGGCCGGGCGGGACTGGATAGTTACGCCTGAGCTAAAACCGCGTCACGGGGCGGGCTCGACGCCGCCGTGCTCGTCGCCCGCCGGGGCGACAGCGCGGGAGGCGGGCAGCCAGCCGTACGCCGCGAGGAAGCGGAGCAGCGACGGATCGTCGACCGACAGCGGCGGCAGGTACTCCGCGACGCGGACGCGGCGCCACCACGCGCCGCTGCCGTCGCCGATGCGGGTGAAGCTGTAACGGTAGAGCCCGGCGCGGATGTAGCGGGGCGGCGCGTCGGGGAAAGGGTTGCTCGCGAGCAGGCGCTGCGCGCCCGCGTCGCCCGAGAGGAGCTTGTAGACGAGGTGAACGAGCCACGGCTCGCTCTCGTAGCTGCCGAACGCGGCGAACCAGATCTGCCAGTCGAGGCGGTAGTGGTACGGCGTGATCAAGCACGGGCGCCGGCGCACGTCGCCGGGCTTGCACGGCAGGTCGTACTCGATCCACCGCGTCCCCTCCCCCGGCGCCTCGTCGCGCGTGCCCTCGAGGATCACCTCGTAACGCTCCCGGCCCACGCTGCCGAACGCGCCGTAGGTGTTCACCAGGCCGAAGCTGTCGAACGTCGCGTTCATCGCCTGCCGCGGCGAGAGCAGGTTCATCACCGGATTGACGCTGAGGCAGAGCACCAGGACAGCGAGCAGGGCGGCGGCGATCCGGTGCGCCCGCGACGGGGAGAGCTCGCCGGCGAGCGCCGCGGCGCGCTCGCGGACCCGCGCGGGGAAGAGCCGGCCGAGCGCGCCGTCGTCGAAGCAGGCGATCGCCGGCACGATGGTGAGCCAGTTGAGGAAGGAGAGGTTGCCGCTCGCGATCAGCATCCCCTGGAAGAGCACCAGGAGCACGCCGGCGACGTGGCGCGCGCGCCGGGGGCCGAACGCGAACCAGGGGACGACGAGCTCCACGAGGTGGTTGAAGAGCACGCCGATCGCGTGCACCCACGCGGGGAGCTGGTGGAGGTAATAGCTCAGCGGGCTCGGGACCGGCTGCGTCTCGTAGTGATGGACAAGGCAGGTCAGGTCGGTCCAGCACGGGTCGCCGCGGAGCTTGATGAGGCCGGCGCCGAGCATGATCCGGAAGATGAGCCAGCGAAACAGCCAGATCACCACGACGGGCGGAGGCGGCGACAGGAAGGGCCGGAATCCGCGCAACGGGCAGAGGAAGACGGCCAGAAAGCCGGTCTCCGCGAGCTGGTGCTCCCAGCCGTACCCGTAGAAGACCTGCCCGATGTGGACGAACGAGAGGTAGAGCGCCCAGAGCGCGAGCTGCACGACCGCGTTGGTGACGCCGGCGCACACGGCGAGCGACAGCGCCACGCCAGCCCAGGCCGCGGCGTGGAGGACGCCGTCCGAGGCGCCGAGCCACAGGAACAGCGTGGGGAGCCGGCGGAACGCCGCGCCGTGCGAGCCGGTGATGTCGACGAGGCGCTCGAGGAAGCGGTCGGCCGGCAGGAGGCCTCGCGGGCCGAGGAGCGGGCCGAGCTGCCGGGCGAGCGAGAAGAACGCGATGAAGTAGACGAAGCCGAGGAGGCGGAGCAGGACGAAGCGCGTCAGGAGATAGGACCGCGGCGGGCCGAGGAAGCGGCGGAGCGGGTGGCTCCGGATGCGCCGGAGCAGCGCGCCGTCGTCTTCGTCGGCCGGATCTGCGGCGGCGTCGGCCGGATCTGCGGCGGCGTCGGCCGGATCTGCGGCGGGGGGCGGCGCTTCGCGGGCCATCGGGCGCGAGAGGATAACCCCCTCGCGCGCCTGTCATCCACCGCGGCTCATCGTGGCGTGGATGAGCCCGTGGGGCTCGTCCACCGGGACGAAGATCTCGTTGTCGTTGCTGAGCCCGAAGGGCGAGAGATCGACAAGCAGGCAGTGCTTGTTGGGCAGCGAGAGGCTCACCTCGTCGACGGCAGGGCACGCCTCGAGCACGGCGCTCGCGAGCGCGTGGATCGTGTGCTGCACCGAGAGGCTGTGCTGCTCGGCGAACGTCTCGAGCAGGGCGCGGCGGGCGCTCTCCCACGTCGTCGTGGGGGCCTCGTCGCGGGTCGCGGTGCGCCAGCGCGCCACCAGGAGGGTCGAGAGGATGCGGTCGTCGGCCTCCTTGAGCGTCGTGTACGGGTCGCGCGGGAAGCCCGAGAACGCCGAGCCGGTCGTCTTGAGGACGAGCAGATCCGCGACGCCGCTCTCGATCGCGAGCTCGCCGGCGGCCGCCGTGATCTCCGCGGTCCGCCGCTCCCCCCCGGCGCGGAGGAAGGCGTGCCGGTGCGGCGCGCCGCCCGCGTCGATGCGCGACCAGACCTTCTCCGCGATCGCGACCCGCGCGCGGCGCGCATGGGGCGCGCCGAGGAAATGCTCGGCCAGGAGGACGCCGAAGTCCTCGATCGGCTCGACCGGATGCCCCTTGGCGAGCGCATACACGGTGTTCTTCATCGTGTCCGTGGGCAGCACCTTGCCGTTGTCGCCCTGCGTGTAGGCGTCGTCGAAATCGCCCTCGATCTCGATGTCGACGTCGATGTCGGTGAGCTCGTGCCGCCCGTCCGCGCGGCGGACCTTGACCAGCCGCACCCTCGATTTGCCGTAGCTGTTCCGCACCAAGGAGATGGCCATCGCTCTTCAGCTCCCGCGCCGGGCAACGACGTCTCTCGGCGACGCGGGAGACCGTACATTGAAGAAGGATGGCAGCTCAAGCGCGGCGGGCCGGCGGCGCCAGCGGCGCGCTGCGTCCCTCGCGTTCCGTCGGGGCGGCCGCCCGCGAGGGACGCCCCGGGCGAGCTCGTGCGATATCGCGCGTGCGCCGGCGATCGGGCGTCACCAGATACGCGCGCATGGGCATCCCAGAGCGCGACAGGGCGGCGGACGAGCTCCTCGCTCGCCGCGAGCCGTTGATGGACGCCGCGATCGACCGGCTCAAGGCAGCAGCGCGGCGAGCGCCAGGCGAGGGCGACGGGCGAGAGGACCTCGCGCGCTGCCGCGAGGACGTCGGCGCGCACATCGACGCGCTCTCGGCGGCGCTCCGCGCCGCGGGCGCCGAGCAGTTCAGCGAGTACTGCGCCTTCACCGCTGTGTTCCTCGAGGGGCTCGGCGTGCCGCGGAGCGCGCTCGGCGCCGCGCTGGACGCGCTCCGCGAGGGCGTCGGCGAGCAGCTCGCCCCCGCGCTCTCCGCGATCGCGCTGGAGGCGATGGCGCCGGGCCGGCGGCGGCTCGACGCCTCGCCGATCGTGACGCC
>NZ_JEMA01000215.1 GCF_001589285.1 Sorangium cellulosum
ACGCCGCCGGGCCGGCGCCGCAGCCAGCGCCGTCGCCAGGCGGCGACAGCGCCGCGCAACCGCCGCAGGTGGCCGCGGGCGGCGGCGCCTCCGACATCGCGCTCGACGGCAGGTCTCCCGTGAAGCTTGCGCCGCCGCCGTTCGGCCAGACGCTCGTGCGGCCCGCGCCGACCGGGGGCTCCGCCGCGCCGCGCCTCGTGAAGGTCGCCGAGCAGAAGAACGCGATCACGGACGCGGCGGCATGGTTCACCAGGAACGGCCTCTCGCTGCCCACCCTGCAGGTGCCGGGCGCCCCCCGGAGCGAAGCCGGCGCCCTCCCCTCCTTCGTTCCTGCCCGCTACGGCGATCATGCGCTCGTCAAGGCGATCGATCACGGAGACCACCTCGCGCTGCTCTACGGCCAGAGCTTCAACGACGCGCGCTTCGTCGCGATCGTCGACGCCGCGCGCAAGGTCGTCGCCTTCCTCGACTTCGACAGCTTCCTCACGCCCCCCGAGATCGCGCCCGGGGAGGCCGCGTTCGTGCGGGGCCACGTCGGCTGGGCCGTGGCCAGGGACGGTGTGCTCTACGTCTCATCGGGCCACAGGACGTACGCGGCCTCCTCGAAGGGCAAGAACGCTTTCCTTTCGGCGATCGATCTCGCCTCGGGACAGCTCCTCTGGCAGAGCGCGCCGCTCGTCTGCAACGCGGAGAACTTCGTGCTCCGCGGAGATCACCTCGTCTGCGGATACGGCTTCACGGCAGAGCCGGACTTCCTCTATGTTCTCGATCGCGCCACCGGCAAGGTCGTCTCGAAGCTCCCGATCAAGAGCGGGCCTGAATACCTCGTCGAGAAGGAAGGCAAGCTCTTCGTCCGCACGTACGACACGGACTACGTCTTCGATATCCGCTGAAGCGGCGCCCGGGCGCGGCCGGCGCGACCGCCGTGCCGGGCGAACGGGGCGCTATGCCCCACGCGCCTTCTCCGCCGGGTGCCAGGTGACGCGGCGCCGCGAGCGCTCGCCCTCATGCTCGCCCCCCCGGATCGCTCCTCGGCGCCGGCCCGATGACGCGCCGTGCGCACTGCTCCCGATCGGTACGACATCCCGGCGCGGCGGGCGGACCGGACCGCCGCGTCGCGCGGAGAGGGACGCCGCCATGGCCGGTCCTCGCTGCCCCAAGGGCCAGGGCTCGCCCGCCGGGCGCTGCCCCGCGTTCCTGACCGGACAGGCGCGTGGAAACTCGATGAAATGCAACGGAACGGCGCGAGACGCCCCGTGTGTCGCAAACTGCCCCAGGAGAGCACGCTCCGTCGCGCTCGCCGCGTCCCCAGCGCCGGCCTGGAGATCCACGACGGACGCAAGAACCTGCTCCTGTCACGCAGAGCTTGCGCCGCCAGGGCCGCGCCCGGCGTCGCTCCACCGCGGAGCTCGCCGCGAGCGCGCTGCCTCACGGCGGAGCGACCGTGGCAGCGAACTTGCTACCGTGTGATTTCAGCACACACGAGGGTTTCATGGTCGCAAAGAACCATCACGCGGGCCCTGCGCAGCAGGCGAACCAGAAGTGAGGGGCCCGACTGCCGCACGATGCCGTCTACGTCGACCTGGCGGCCCCGGAGCAACGCCCGCTCCGGGCCACCGCGCAGAGGGTCGCGAGGCCGGGACACTCCCTGGTGCCCAGGTCCGACGTACCGCGCATGGCCTGGAATCGGCTGGTGCGGCTCAGCGACCCACAGCGACTGCAGTGACGCGTCCCATCGACGCGGGATGAAAGGAGCGATAATGCAACTGGAGCTCACGTTCCGACATATCGACAAAAGCCCTTCGCTCGAGGAGCTGATCCGGGAGCAAGCGACCAAGATTCAGCGCTTCAACGACCACATCAACAGCTGCGCGGTGGTGGTGGAGCGCGACCACGCGAGCCAGGGCACGGGGGGAGAGTACCGCGTGCGCGTCGACCTCCACGTGGCAGGCAAGCAGGAGATCGTGAGCGAGGAGCGGGCCGCCAAGAACCTGCTGCCGACGGCGGTGCGCGACGTGTTTCAGCGCGCGGGTCGCCAGCTCAAGAAGCTCGCGAGCGAGCAGCGGAGCGAGGTGAAGGCGCACCCGGCGCAGGACACGTCCGGCGTGATCACGAAGCTGTTCAACGACTACGGCTTCATCACGACGCTCGACGGCCGGGAGATCTATTTCCACGAGCGCAGCATCCTCTCGGCCCCGTTCTCCGAGCTGAAGATCGGCATGGGCGTCGCCTACACCGAGGAGGACGGCGAGAAGGGCCCTCAGGCGAGCACGGTGCGGGTCGTGGACGCGCGCGGCGGCAACCGTGGCCGCGAGGAGATTCCGACCCTCAGCTAGCCCAGGCAGCCTCGTGAACGAGGCGCGGCGCCGCGCGACGATATGAGCGCGGCGCCGCGCTCATATCGTCGTGCCGCGCGGCAACGTCGGGAGCGGCGACCGCATCGGCATCGAGCCCGCCGGGGGCTCGGCCGGCGGCGTCGCGCTCTTCTCCTCGCCCCGAGGAGGGGCCGCGCCCTCGTCCGCCGGGAAGTCGGGCTGCGGCGGCGCCCTGCGCTGCCTCGCGACGCACTCCTCCCGCGCCTCCCTCAGCGCGTCGATCCGCTCGGCGGCGTCCTCGAGCCTGCGCTCGAGCGAGCCCACGCGCGCCGATTCTCGCCTCAGCTCCGAGAGCACGGCCCTGAGCTCGTTCTCCCTCGACCGGAGCGCCGCCCTCGCCCGCTCGCCGTCGCTCTCGGCCCGCTCGATCCGCCCGAGGAGCCGCTCGCGGTCGATCTCGAGGCCGGCGATCTCGCGCTCCAGGGCGCTCCTCGACTGCTCGTGGCGCGCGTCGGCCTCCGCCTTCGCGGCGGACGCGGCCTGGGCCGCGCGCCTCGCGCGGAGCTCGGCGTGCTCGGCCAGGAGCTTCGCCTCGGTCATCGCGTCCCTCGCGGAGTTGGCGCTCCGCGCGTCGTCGCTCGCCCTCATCGCGAGGGCGAGCGCCTCCTCGGTGGCGCGCTGCGCCTCGGTCATCTTCGCGAGCGCGTCCTGCGCGGAGGCGTTCGCGGCCGCCTCGAGCCGGCTGTGCTCCCGCGCGGCGCGCTCCGCGGCCTCGGCCGTCTTCCGGGCCCGCGTCGCGTGCATCCAGAACACGGTTGTCGTCGCGACCATGCCCATCAGCACCACCACGCCGAGGGCGAGCAGCGCCCGCGTGAGGCGCTCGCGGCGCGCCTCCGCCGCGGTGGCCGCGTCCAGGAAGCCGCGCTCCGGGCCGGAGAGGTCGTCGATGTCGCGCGCCCACGCGGACAGCTCGTGCAGCGCCTTGCCGCGCGGCAGGAGCCTCGGCGCCTTCCCGCCCGCGACCCACCTCGAGAGCGCCTCGTCGAACTCCCGCTTCGCCCGGCCGAGCCGGTGCAGCGCGGCCGCGACCGCCGCCATCCGCGGCCGCGCCTCGGGCTCGAACGACAGCACCGTGTGGACGAGGGCCACGAGATCCGGCGGCGTCGCGGCGCTCATCGGCGGCGGCCACGCCCCGGTCGACGCGTCGGGCGTCTGGCCCTCGAGCAGCTCGTAGAGGATGACGCCGAGCGAGTAGACGTCCGCCTTGACGTCGACGCTGCCGGAATGGCGCTCCTGCTCGGGCGCCATGTAGCTCCTCGTCCCGAGGCCCCACACGCCCTCCTGCGTGAACGGCATCGTGGGCTGTCCCGCGCCCCCGCTGCGCGGCGCGCAGGGCTCGACGGACGCGCGCGCCCCCCCGAACGACGCTGCCTCGGGCGGGAGCTCCGCCGGCGCGGCGGACGCCGCCTCGGGCGGGAGCTCCGCCGGCGCGGGGAGGATCGCGGGCCTGCCGAGGCTCACGAGCGGCAGGCTCCGGAGCGCGTCCTCCTCGCGCGCGTCGAGGTCTGCGGCGGCGCTCCAGGCGCTGGTCGCGGCCACCAGCGTGGGCGCCGGCTGCGCGGAGAGCTCGGTGCGGATCGCGGGCGCGGAGACCGAGGCGACGGGGCCGCTCCCGTCGAGCTCCACGACCTCGGGGAGACCGCCCCAGAGGACCTTGGCGATGCCGAAATCGAGGATCTTGACGCGGCTGCCCCCGGGCGCGAGCTCGTCTTCGACCACCATGATGTTCTCCGGCTTGAGATCGCGGTGGACGACCCTGGACGCGTGGGCCGCCGCCATGGCCGACGCGATCTGGTAGCCGAGCCGCACGACCTGCCGGGGCCGATCCGCGGGCGGCACCGCCTGCACCCAGTCGCGCAGGCCGCGCCCGTCGAGGTACTCCATCACGATGTACGGCGAGCCGTCCTCGAGCTCGCCGGAGTCGAAGACGCGGACGATGCCCGGGTGGTTGATGATGTTGACGGCGATCGCCTCCTGCCGGAAGCGGGCCACGACGTCGGGCCGGCGGGCGTAGTCGCCGAGCAGCACCTTGATCGCCGCCCGCGCGCGCGTCTTCGGATGCCGCGCCCGGAACACCCGCCCCATGCCGCCCCGCCCGAGCTCGCCCTCGATCAGCCATCCGCGCAGGACCGCGGGGACCGGCGCGGGCTCGTCCTCGACGCGGTCGCTGGCCGGGCACATCTCCATGCCCGGCCATCCTGCACCCGCCGGTTTGCCGGCGGAAGCCCCGATGCGCGCCGGCGCGCCGCCCCCCCGCCCGGAGGAGGGTCCGCGGCGCGCCGGCGCTCAGCTCATCCCGGGCTCGCGCAGTAGCCAGCCCACGCCTCCGGGATACGCCGCTCGCTCAGGCCGAAGAGGGGCGCCGGCGGCAGCCACTTCGGCTTCACCGGGGCGCGGAGCAGCTTCATGCCCGCCTGCTCCGGCGTCCGTCCCCTCTTGGTCGAGTTGCACGCGTAGCAGGAGGCAACGATGTTGTCCCAGACGGTCTTGCCGCCCTGCACGCGCGGGATGACGTGATCGTAGTTGAGCTCGCGGGCCTCCTTCTTCACGCCGCAGTACTGGCAGCGGAATGCGTCGCGCAGGAGGACGTTGGTCCTCGTGAACCGCACGCCGCGCTTCATCTGCAGCGTCGGCCGCTTCAGCCGCACCACGGCGGGGGCCTTGATGGAGAGCGACGGCGACCGGATGACGTCGTCGTATTCCTCGATGACCTCCACCTTGCCCAGGAAGCTCATCGTGACAGCGGTCTGCCACGGGATGACCTTATGGGGCACCATCCATGGCGTCAGGAGCAGCGTCTGCGCGGTCATGGCTCACCTCGATCGTCTCTTTCTCTTCATGATGTGGCTCCAGGTTGCGTGCAATTCGTACGTTCGAATGGCGCGACGGGTGCGTTCGACGCGCACATTCGACGGGTGCCCGTGGAGGGATTCGAACCCCCAGTCAGCTGGTTCTAAGCCAGCAGCGTTTGCCGTTTCGCCACCCGGGCAGGGCGTCACCGGTGAGACTCGACCCCACATGCCCCGCAGGGGCAATCTGTCGTTGATTGCAATGGCAGGCTCGCCCGCTCGGGCGCGGGCGCCCGAAGGCGCACGCAGGCGAGCGGAGCGGCCCGGTGTCCCCAGCGGGATTCGAACCCGCGTCTCCGGAGCGAAAATCCGGCCGCCTGGGCCGCTAGCGAGATGGGGACGCCTCGACCACGAGGCTCGCGTCAGATCTTCATCACGGTCTCCTCATTCCTTGGACGGCCTTCCGTCGATCTCATTGGCTTCGTTTTGCCTTTTCTCTGCGGTCACCATGACCTTGGCACTGAAATGGTTGCCCCTGATTTCATGAGAAAGAGAGAAGGAACCACAGAGGCACAGAGGGCACAGAGGGGAGAAAGAGAGAGAGAGAAAGAAAAAAATAACTCTATCTTCTCTCTCCTCTGTGCCCTCTGTGCCTCTGTGGTCAAAATTTCTCTCCTCACGAAACCGGAACAAGCCTNCAAAATTTCTCTCCTCACGAAACCGGAACAAGCCTGGGCGCCCCCGAGGAGGATCGAACTCCCCTCACCTGATCGACAATCAGGCTGCCTCACCAGATGCATACGAGGGCAACGACAGCGCCGCTGGCGGGGTTCGAACCCGCGACATCCTAATTAGGATAACCGTCCTCCTGCGGCCCGGAGCGGGCAAAGGGGCGGAGAACGGAGTCAGGTGCTCTTCCGGCTGAGCTACAGCGGCAAGGTGGGGACATCATCGCGACGTCCCGCGAGAGGGGCCCCTCACGGCGCCCCGCGCGTGACGGACGGGCCGGCGGAGCCCGTCCGTCACGCTGTCTGTCACGCAGCGCCCCGGGTGAAATCCGCCATCACCTGGGGGGCCGCCCCGTCGAAGCCCACGACATCGAGCATGCCGGGGTCCGTGGGGTCGGCGATCGAGAAGCCGGTCGACGTCATGCCGACGACGACCAGCCTGGCCGGTCGGCCCATCGCCTGCCGGTAGTCCCTGAGCGCCTGAAACGGGTGCACATCCCCCGCCCAGGTCTCGTTGTCCGTGTAGATGACGAACGTGTCGACCTCCACCCGGCTCCGCTTCGCCCAGATCATCGGCAGCGCGCAGTCCGTGCCGCCGAAGGGCAGGCCGCTCACCGCGCGCAGCACGTCGTCGAGCCGCTGCTTCGGCGAGATCGACAGCGGCGTGAGGCCGGAAGCCCCCCCGCCCCACCTGCCGCCGTACCCGCCCGACGCGGCCGCCGTGAAGGCGACCACGGCGACCTCGCGCTCGAGCCTCGCCGTCGCCATGGCCATGGCCGCGCTCGCCACGCGCGGCGTCAGGCCAGGGACGCCAGCAATCTGGCCGCTGGTCATCGATCCGGAGACGTCGAGCGCCAGGAGGTGCTTCTTCCCTGTCGGCTCGACGGCCCGGAACGCGAGGTAGAACGCCTCGTCCAGCGCGTCGACGATCTCGCGGACCGGGGTCCACGAGAGCGCGCCGTCGCGCCGGCGGGCGCGCTCGCCGTGGCCCTGCTCGTAGACCTTGAGGGCCGAGAGCACGGCGACCGGGTGGACCCGCGCCGCGGCGAGGCGCGCGGCGTCGGTGAGCTGCCGCGCCGCCCTGCGGGACGCGTCGCTCATCGGCGAGAGCAGGCCGACCGCTGTCATCTTGCCCAGGTTCCGGATGAGCGCCGTCTGGGGCATTTGCTCGAGCAACGCCTCCCAGACCGCGGGGTCGTTCTTCCACTCGGTCTGGAGCATCTCGTGCGTGAAGCGATGCTGCCGGATCAGCGCCGTCACCTGCTTCCGGTTCGTCGCCGCGCGGAGCGACTCGAACGCGCGCACCGCGTCCGGCAGCTCCTCCGGACGCAGCGCCTTGCCGCGCGCCGACTCCTTGCCGAGCGCCTCGATGCCGCCGACGATCCAGCGGTACAGGGCGTCGTGCTGCGGGCTCGGCGCGACCGGATGCGCGAGCCGCAGGAGATCGCGGTGGCTGAAGCCGTCGCGCTGCCGGTACTTGATCGCCTGAACCGCGAGCCTGTCGGCGGGCTTCTCGTTGTACCAGGCAGCGACAGCGGACCTGAGCGCGCGGCCCCACTTCCGGAACCCCTGCACGTCGCGGGCGAAGTGGAAGAGATCCGTCCCCGTGCGGCACACCTCGGGCAAGGCCCCGAGGGCGGCCTTCCGGGTCTCGACCTTCGCGTCGGCCGCGGCCATCGCGAGGGCGAAGATCGCAGGCGCGTTCTTCGGCGCTCGCCCCGAGCGGCTGACGTCGGCGATGCGCTGCACGGCGCGGGGCCCGTCCGCAGCGAGGCAGGCCTCGACGGCGCGGGCGTTGTCCACCGTGAGCTTCCGCTCGCCCGCGTAGTAAGTCCCCCCCTCGGCGCCGAGGATGAGCCAGCGGTCGAGCCTCGCCCACTCGTCGAGGGCGAAGGCGTAGCCACCGGCGCTGTTCTTCACCTGATCGGCGCGGGCCCTCTGCCGCTGCGGCGTGAGCAGCGCGGCGAAGTGCTTCACATAATTGGCCATGACACCACCTCCGGCCCGAGGAACCGGGCAAGAAAAAGGACGGATAAGAGCTCCGCGCTCGGGCTGATCTGCAAAAGATAACCGAGCGCTTTCGACCCGTCCTGGGTGGGCGTACGGGGATCGAACCCGTCTTCGCAGGGTCACAACCTGCCCTCTTCACCAGAAGAGTAACACCCACGCAAACCACGGCTCCGGCGGGAGGAATCGAACCTCCAACCACCCGCTTAACAGGCGGGGGCTCTGCCATTGAGCTACGCCGGAACATGGAGGCGCAGCGCGCCTCCATCCACAGTGAAAACCCGGGTTGTCACAGATCGAGCGACCCCTCCGCCGGCGCAGCGGCGCAGGCGCGGGGTCGGCGCAGGCTTCCCCTCCCCGCGCGCCCGCTCCGGGTGGAGGGGCGGCGTTTCAGGTAGACCGGTGCGCCTGGCGGACCCGAGAGGAATCGAGCCTCCAGCCGTCCGCTCAAGAAGCGGCGGCTCTGGCCCTTTGAGCTACGGGTCCGCAATGCAAGCCGGCCATCGCGCGCCGGGCATCGCCGGCGCCGAGGATGCACGCCGCGGCCATTTACTTTCGACTCGAATGCTTCCAGTGCATGCTCTACAGCGCCTCCTTTCTTCGGGCGCACCCATCCCGCCCCGCAGCGCGCGACGACATCGCACGCGCGGCAAGCAAGACAACCCCTCTCCCAACACGCCTGCAGCCCACAGCGCACGGCGCGCTGCAGCCCACAGGGGGTATACAGCCCACCAGTGACCAGCAGCCCAGCAGAAGACCGCAGCCCACGAGGGCGAACAGCCCCCCAGCGGTCTACAGCCCGTAACGGGCAACCGGCTTCACGACCCCCCAGAACGCCGAAGGCCGCCTGGGTTTCCCGAGGCGGCCTTCGCGAACGTCGTCGATCGACGCGTGCTTAGCTGCCTCTAGGCGCTATCTTCCGGGTTTCCGAGCTTCCGCGACAGGCGGATGCCGCAAGAATGGCCGGGGTCGTGCGCCAAGGAATCGCCACCCTGCAGATGCTCCCATCCCGCGACCGCACCGGGCGTACCCGCCTTGGGCTGGATGGCGATGAGCTGCGTTTTGTCGGAGCGGCTGAACATAACGAATCCTTGTGTGCGCAATGAGTACTCCCCTCCGACGGTCCGTGCAACAGAAAAGTTCCTCGAGTCGATTCTTTTTTTCGATGCCTTCGATACAGGAGCTTGTCCGGCCCCGGCGAGGGTCAACGCAATCGAGGAATCCCGCGGTTTTTCGGAGGTTTGCCCGCGCGATGCAGCGGGCGGGGGCGGGATCCGTGACCAGGAATCATGGGACACGGCGTCGAGAGGTGGTCTGCGCGAAGCACACATCGTGCCCTATCGGGCGTGGGCGTCGAGCTGGAATCGCTCGTTGCACTCGGCGCCAGTGACCACCACGTGCCCGCCCTCCACCTTCACGTCCACGGCGCTCCCCTCCGGCCAGCGCAGCGCCACGATCGCGCGGCCTGTGCGCGCGTCGTAGAACGTCCGCTCATGGTGGCTCACGCCGTCGCGGCAGCGCTGCTCCTCGGCGGGCTCGCCGTCGAAGACAGCGCCGGCGCCGCTGAAGAAGGCGTCGACAACGAGCAGCGCCCCCTCGGTCGAGCCGCTCACGCTGCGGATACCCTGGCAGCGCGCGGGCCAGCCCCCCGAATGACCGCCGTCCGCGACAACGAACCCCGCTGGCTTGCGGGGGAACACCACATGGTTGTGGAAGTAGGTGTACGTCCCGTACTCGCGAGGGAAGATCCACGGCGGGTCGCCGGCGCAAGGGCCGTGGCTGGCGCCCTTCCCCTCGAGTCCGCACAGGCGCGCTCGCGCCGCGGCCTCGGTCGTCACCTCGCGCGCCGGGCCGGGCTCCTCCTCGCCGAGGCCGACCAGCGCGAAAAGCTCGATCCATCCCGGCACGACGACGGCGCCCTCGACGCCGGCCTTGCGGACCTCGACGGCGCACATCGACCGGCCGGCGAGCTTGCCGCGCGTCGCGGGCGACGGCCTGAGCACGTGCGCGTTCGCGTAGGCGACCCGGGCCGCCTCGGGATCGCCCGCCTTGTCGCGCAGGAGCCCGAGGTTGAACCAGATCTGGGAGCGGAGCTCGGGGTCGCCCGCGCCCGCCAGCGCCGCGGTGAAATTGCCCTCCGCCGCGTGGCTGTTGCCGTCGCTCAGGTGCGCGAAGCCCAGCTCCGCGAGCGCCCGCGCGTCGGTCGGATCCACGGCGAGGGCGTCGTTGAACGCCTGGATGGCCGCGTGATACCGCCGCTCCCGGGTCGCGAGCCTGCCTCTCGCCAGCGCGGCCCTGTACGCGGCGATGGCCTGCTTCTCCTTCTCGGTGAGCGGGCGCGCGCCCGGCGCCGCCCGGGAAGGCGGC
>NZ_JEMA01000216.1 GCF_001589285.1 Sorangium cellulosum
CGGCGACCCGTCGCGGCTCCGCTACGCGCTCGCGCTCGCGCACGAGCGCGCGGGGCGCCTCGTGGAGGCGAGGGCGGAGGCGGAGCGCGCGATCGAGGCGGGNAGGCGAGGGCGGAGGCGGAGCGCGCGATCGAGGCGGGCGCCGGCCGGAAGGCGCAGCTCCTCGCGGGAGCGCTCGCGATCCTGGCCGGGGATCTCGACGCGGCCACGGCGCGCCTCGCGCCGCTCGCCCAGCAGGACCCCTCCGACGCCGAGGTGCTCTACAACCTCGCGCTCATCGACGACAAGCGCGGCGACTACAACGGCGCGCGCGAGGGCTACCTCGCCGCCCTGAAGGCCGATCCGAGGAACGCCGACGCGCGGTACAACCTCGCGCTCCTGACGTTCCGCGCCGGCATCGTCGAGGAGTCCCGCCACCACGCGCGCAAGTTCCTCGAGGCGTTCCCGGAAGATCCGCGCAGCGGCCAGCTCGCGCGCACGACGGGCATGCCGCTCGGCGCAGCGGGCGACGGCGGCTCGCCTCCGGCGCGGCCCGGCGCGCGACGGCCTCCGCAAGAGCCCGCCACGAGCTCGGGCGCTCGCTGAGCTGCGCGCGTCGGCGATCTCGCCCACCAGGGATCCCTGACGCGCGCACGCCCGCTCGCGCCCGGCGCCGCCGTTCCGCGCGGCAGACGCAGCGCGCGGCGCCGAGGCGCACGCGCCCGGGCCGAATTGCGCTGGCAGTTCATTCGTTTTTGCATGGCGCAAACGTGACCCTGGACGGCCACCTGTGGTATTCCGAAGGTCTGGGAGGCTGCGTGACACCCGCCGCGGGGACCACCGTTGCCGATCGCTTTCGCCTGGTGCGTCCGCTAAGGCAAGGCGGGATGGGCTCCGTGTGGCTCGCCCAGCACATCGGTCTCGACATCCCGTGCGCGATCAAGTTCATGCACGCGCAGGGGGTCTCGAAGGAGGTGCGGCACCGCTTCGAGCGGGAGGCCAAGGTCGCGGCGCAGATCCGCAGCCCTCACGTGGTGCAGATCCTCGACCACGGCGTGTGGAAGGGCACGCCGTACATCGCGATGGAGTACCTCGAGGGGGAGGACCTCGACACCCGCATTCAGCGCGTCGGGCGGCTCGACCCGCACGACATGATGGCGATCACGGCGCAGGTCGCGCGCGCCCTCACGAAGGCCCACGCGGCCGGCCTGGTCCACCGCGACCTCAAGCCGGCGAACATCTTCCTCGTCCGGGACGACGACCGGGAGATCGCGAAGGTGCTCGACTTCGGCATCGCGAAGGACAGCACGCCGAAGGTCAGCTCCAACACGAAGACCGGCTCGCTGCTCGGGACGCCCGCGTACATGAGCCCGGAGCAGGCGCAGGGGACCAAGAGCATCGATCATCGCTCGGACCTCTGGTCGCTCGCCGTCGTCGTGTTCGAGTGCCTGACAGGAAAGCTCCCGTTCGACAGCCAGGCCTTCGGCGATCTGCTCCTCAAGATCATGGTCCGGCCGCTGCCCGTGCCGTCGCAGCTCGCCCCCGTGCCGCCCGGCTTCGACGCCTGGTGGGCCCGCGCCGCGTCGCGCGAGCCGGAGGCCCGCTTCCAGAGCGCGAAGGAGTTCTGCGACGCGCTCGCGATCGCCCTCGACATCGCGAGCGAGAGCGTCGAGCCGAGGACGAGCCTGACCGGCATGTTCCGCGCGCCCGGCGATCGGGTGTCGGTGGTCGGCTTCACCCCGCGCTCGCAGGAGGGCGCGACGCTCCTCGACGCGGGGCCTGACAGCGCGGCGCCGTCGCTCGGCGACGCGGCCACGCTGGTCGCCTCGTCGGACGCCGAGGTCGATCGGCTCTCGCCGCACCCCGGCTTCACGGTGGCCTCGCCCGGTGAGATCGCGGGCGCGGCCGGGATGTCGGGCCGCCACATGCGGTCGCAGACCGCCAGCGCGCTGGTCTCTGTCGTGACGCCGCCGACCCGGCGGCCCGTCGTGGTGCGCATGATCGCGGCCGTCGCGGCCGCCGCGGCCGTCCTCGTCGGCGTCGGGATCTTCCTTCTGCGCGGCGCGGGCCCCCCCGCCCCGTCGGAGCCGCTCGCGCAGCCGGAGACCACGGCGTCGGTCTCCGACGCGCCGCGGAGCCCGGAGGTCGTGGCGTCGGCCGTCGCTCCGGTGAAGGAGCCCGAGCCGCCGGCCTCTGCGGGATCTGCCGCCGCGCCGGCGCCCGAGGCCTCGGCGACGGCGACGCCGACAGGCCCGCGCGCGCCCGCGGCGTCTCCCGCTCAGGTGAAGCCGCGTTCCCCCGCGCCATCGGGTACCGTGCGCCGCAAGCCGAAGCCGACCGACTTCGGCATCTGACGTTCACCGCAGCACCTCGCTTAGACCTCGCTCGTATGGCTCGTCGACCAGGAATTGCTGCCTTGCTGCTCGCGCTGACCTGCGCGCCCGCCGCCCTCGCGCAGGTCTCGGATGCCGATCGCGCCACGGCGCGCTCGCTCGCCGTGGAGGGGCAGGAGTCCCTCGACCGGAAGGACTACGCTGCCGCGCACGATCGGTTCCGCCGCGCGGACGCCATCATCCACGCGCCGACGCTGCTCCTCGGCGTCGCCCGCGCCCAGGTGGGCCTGGGCCAGTGGATCGCCGCGCAGGAGTCGTATAACCGCATCCTCCGCGAGGGAGCGCCGGCGGGGTCGCCCGAGCCGTTCTTCGAGGCGATCGCGGCCGCTCAGCGGGAGCTCGACGCGCTCGCCCCGCGCATCCCGCAGGTGCTCCTGTCGGTGCGCGGGCCGGACGCCGCCGACGTCACGATCGACGGCGAGCCCGTGCCGCACGCCGCGCTCGGGGTCCGGCGACCTGTCGATCCGGGCGCGCACACCGTCCGCGCGACGGCCGCGGGGTTCGCTCCGGTCGAGGTGAAGCTGACCCTCGCGGAGGGCGCCCACGAGACCGTCGCGCTGGAGCTCGAGCCGATCGCGCCGCCGCCCGGCGCGTCCCGACCGCCGCCCGCGCGGGCGCCCGCTGCAGGGCCTGCCGCCTCCGGTAGCGGCACCCGTACGACGCTGGGCATCGCGGCGCTGGGGCTCGGCGGCGTCGGCGTCGCGGCCGGCGCGGTGGGGGGGCTGCTCGCGATCGGCAAGCACAGCGACCTGTCGGAGCGCTGCCCCGGAAACCGCTGCGACCCCTCGCTGCAGGGCGATGTCGACAGCTACCACGCCATGGGCACCCTCTCGACGATCGGGCTCGTTGTCGGCGCCGTGGGCGTCGGCGCGGGGGCGTTCCTCCTCCTCACGGCGCCGAGGTCACCGCAGCGCGCCGGGATATCGATCACGCCGGTGATCGGGCTCGGCTCCGCAGGAGCGAAGGGGAGTTTCTGATGCGCCAGGCGTTCAGGATCGGCGTGATGCTCGGCGTTGCCTTGGTCGTGGCGGCATGCACGAGCGTGCTCGGGGACTTCGAGGTGGGCGGGGCCAGTACGGGCTCGACGGGCGGGCCCTCCGGTTGCCAGGCCGGGACGGCCGACTGCGACGGCAACCCCGCCGACTGCGAGGTCGACGTGAGCGACGACCCGCAGAACTGCGGCGCTTGCGGCGCGCGGTGCCTGGGCGACGGGACGTGCAGCGCGAGCGTCTGCAGCGGGGTCACGGAGATCGCGCGCGGCTTCCCGACGCCGCAGTCTGCGAACGCCAAGTTCCTCGTCATCCACGGCGACGAGGTCTACTGGACGGCCGGCGAGGGCGCCGGCGGCAGCGTGCAGAAGGTGTCGGTCCTCGGCGGGCCGGTCACGCCCATCGCCGGCGGGCAGAACGCTCCGTACGGGATCGCGGTGAACCAGGAGGGCGTCTTCTGGTCCAACCTCAACGACACGAACCTCCTGTGGGTGGACCACAACGGAGCGGGCACGCCGAAGGTCGTCTTCAACTCGGACTACGCGACCCTCGGCATGGCGGCGGACGAGAACGACGTGTTCTGGGCGCAGCGCGCCGGCAGCATCGGCGCGCCCGGCAAAGGGAGCCTCATCGGCCGGATCCCGATGTCCGACGGCCTGGCCGACGACGAGTTCCACGAGGACAACAACACGTCGCCGCACCTCATCGCGCTCGACAGGGAGCACGTGTACTGGGTCGACCGCAGCGAGCGCGGCTCGGTGAACAGGACGCCGCGGGGGCCCGGCGAGACGGCCAGATTGACCGAGGATGAGCAGGCGTACCCGTACGCGATCGCGGTGGACCGGGACCACGTCTACTGGACCAACAGCCCGCGCGAGCGGGCCAATGACGCGCGGGTCGCCGTGATGAGGGCGCCAAAGCGGGGCGCGCGGAATGCGACCATCCTGTGGAGGTCCGACGAGGACGACGACGTGGCGAACCCGACCCCCGACTGCATCGCCGTCGATGACAACGACGATCACGTCTACTGGACCGATCAGGGGTCGAGCCGCGTCCTGCGCAAGCGCAAGGACGGCAGCGGCCGCCAGCAGGTGCTGTACGAGGGCGGCACGCCGCGCGGCATCGCGCTCCACGGCGAGTACGTGTACTGGGCGGACGAGAAAGACGGGGCGGTGCGCAAGATCCACCGCTGATCGGGCGCGCGGCGTGCACGCGCGCCCGCACGTCGCGATCGAGCGCGCTCAGCCCGCCGCGTCGCGCAGCCGGTCGACGTCGACGCCCAGCCGGCCTGACGTGTCGTCTGCGGCCGAGACGACGCGCGCCCCCTGGATGATGTCGCGCGCCATGAGCTGCGTGGAGAGGATCGCGCAGAACGCCATGTCGTCGGTGTTGCTCATCGACTTGCCGCCCGTCCTGCGGCACTTCGCGACGAGCGACGCGACGGGCTGCGCCTGCCAGATGCCCGCCTCCTTGATGGCGTCCGGCGACAGGCACGCCTCCACGTAGTCCGGCGTCCCGCTCCCGAAGAACGGCTGCACCACGGGGGCGCGGTACGGCTGCTTCTTCCGCTGCAGGACGCCCGGCGGCAGGAGGTCGCCCATCGCGCGCTTCAGCACGTGCTTCTCGTCGAGCGTGCGCAGCTTCAGCGCGTCCGGCAGCGCGTCCGCCACGTCCATCACGTTGGGATCGAGGAACGGGAAGCGCCCCTCGACCGAGTTCGCCATCATCATGCGCTCGCCCTGCGACGAGAGCAGGTATCCGGAGAGCAGCGTCGTGATCTCCAGGTACTGCGCGCGCGCGAGCGGCGTCCAGCGCATGAAGTCGCCGGGGAGCTGCTCCCTCAGGCGATCGGCCGCCGCGGTCTCGCCGACGCCCTCGCGCATCGCGGGATCGAGCATCAGCTTGATGCGGCTGGTCGCGTCCCACCGCGGGCGGTGGGAGTAGAACGGGTCGTCCGTCTGCGCGAGGTTCCGCCCGAAGAAGGCCTTGGCCATCTCGACCTGCGCGACCGGCGACCGCTGGAGGTAGGGGTAGAGCCGGAGCAGGAGCTGGGGCCGGAGCTTGCTGTCCGGGTGGCGCGCCCAGAAGCGGCGGACCCGGTCCTCGCGGAAGATGTCGTAGCCGGCGAAGAACTCGTCGGCGCCCTCGCCGGTCAGCACCACGCGGTAGCCGCTCTGCCGCACGAGGCGCGCCAGGATGTAGAGCGGCGCCGGGGCGGTGCGCAGGAGCGGCGCCTCGGCGTGGTAGACGACATCGGGGAAGACGCGCGCGATGTCGGCGTCGCTGCACTGGATCGAGGCGTGGGACGTGCCGAGGTGCGCGACGGCGGCGCGCTGGTACTCGGCCTCGTCGAACTCGCGCTCGGCGAACTCGACCGAGAACGTGCGCAGCGGCACGTCGCGGTTCGAGGCGATCAGCGCCGCGACGATGGTCGAGTCGAGCCCGCCGCTCAGGTAGCTGCCGACGGGGACGTCGGCGCGTAGGCGGATCGTCGAGCCGCCGCGGACCGCCTCGCGCACGCTGGAGACGAGCGGCGCCTCGTCCGCGACCGGCGCGCGCCCGACGGGGAACTCGGGGCGGAAGCGCACCGAGACGCGCGGCGCCACGTCGCGATCGAGATCGAGCGTCGCCACCGCGCCCGGCGGGATCTGCTGGATGGCCTCGTACGGCGTGAGCGGGGCGACCGGCGCCCAGAAGGTCAGCGCCTCGTCGAGCCCGTCGCGCGAGATCGCGCGGGGGATGGTGGGGTCCTGGAAGAGCGACTTCACCTCGCTGGCGAACCGGAGGACGCCGCGGTGGACCGTCCAGAAGAGCGGGTTGATGCCGACGCGGTCGCGCGAGAAGAACGCGCGCCGCTGCTTGACGTCCCAGAGGACGAACGCCCACTGGCCGTTCAGCCGGTCGACCATGGCCTCGCCGTACTCGGCGTAGGCGTGGATCAGCGCCTCGGTGTCGCTCTTCGTCCGGAAGTGGTGGCCCTTCGCCGTGAGCTCCTCGCGCAGCTCGATGTAGTTGAAGATCTCGCCGTTGAAGCAGACCCAGAGCGTCTCCTCGGCGTTGGCCATCGGCTGCCAGCCGCCGTCGAGGTCGATGATCGACAGGCGGGCGTGGGCCAGCGCGACGTGGCGATCGCGGTAGATGCCGAAGCCGTCAGGGCCCCGGTGACGGAGCGCCCGCGCCATCCGGAGCGCCAGATCGCGGTCGGGGTTCGGCGCGTCGGTGCGTAGGTTGATCAGGCCGGCGATACCGCACATATCAGATGAGCTCGCTCTTCTTGACCTTGCCGCTCGCCGTCTTGGGGAGCGCGTCCATGAACTCGACGAACTTGGGCACGGCGACCTCGTCGAGCTCGGACCGCACCTTCTTGCGGATGTCGTCCGCGGTCACCGCGGCGTCGGCCGCCCTCACGACCGCGGCCTTCACCGCGACCCCGAGCACCGGGTCCGGCACGCCGACAACCGCCGCCTCGACGACGCCGGGCACCTTGCAGATCACCGACTCGACCTCCAGCGGGCTCACCTTCTCGCCGCGGGTCTTGATGATGTCGTCCCTGCGCGCGACGAAGTAGAGGTACCGGTCCTCATCCATCTTGAAGAGGTCCCCGGTGTGCAGCACGACCTCGCCGGGGAAGGGCCCCGGCCGGAGAGCGCGCGCGGTCGCATCTGGATTTTTCCAGTAGCCGCGCATCACGTTCGGCCCTCGGACGACGAGCTCGCCCACCTCGTCCGGCTCGGCCCGCGTGCCGTCTTCCCGCTCGATCCAGAGCTCCTCGTTCGGCATGGCGATGCCCACGGACGCCGGTCGCTCGAGCGCGAGGGACGGCGGCAGGTAGCAGACGCGCGTGCACTCCGTCTGGCCGTACATCGCGAAGAAGGCGACGTTGGGCAGGAGCTCGCGGAGGCGTAGGAGCTGCGGCGCCGGGAGCCCGTACGCGGCGTTGGTCATGTACCGGAGCGCGGAGAGATCGGCCTTCGCGAAGTTCTTGAGCGAGAGCATCGAGGCGAAGATCGTCGGCACGCCTGCGAAGCCGGTGGCGCGCTCCTCGGCCATCTTCTGGACGATGGGCCACGGCATGGAGAAGCCCTTCTCGAGCACGACGGTCCCGCCGAACGCGTGGGTCACGAGGAGCTGGAAGAGCCCGTAGGTGTGCGACAGGGGCAGCACGCAGAGGATCACGTCGTCCGCCGTGTGCTCGAGGTACGCGCCGATCGCCGCGGTGCTGTTGCGGAGGTTCTGGTGCGTCAGCATGACGCCCTTCGACTCGCCCGTGCTGCCGCTCGTCCAGCAGAGCGTCGCGAGGTCGAGTTCGATCGCGCGGCGCTCCGGGGCCTCTCCGGGCGCGCCGGCCAGCGCCTCCTGGAAGTCGCGGCCGTCGGGCGGGGCGCCGGCCGCCGCCGGCGGGGGCGCGGCGCCGCTCAGGAACGTCGCC
>NZ_JEMA01000217.1 GCF_001589285.1 Sorangium cellulosum
GGCCGCGCCGTCGACCCGGCCGCCGCCCGCGGGCGCGCCGCACGAGCCGTCCGCAGCGCCAGCCGACACCCAGACCGCCGCCCCGCACGAGCCGTCCGCGACAGCAACGGACGCCCAGAGCGATCGCGAGGACGTCTAGAGCGCCGATCAGCTTGAAACCCCCAGGAATGAAGAGATTTGAACCACAGAGGCACAGAGGACACAGAGGAACAAGAAAAAAACTCTGTGCCCTCTGTGCCTCTGTGGTTCGTTCTCTCGGGGGTTCAACCTGTTCAGTGTCCTAGCGCGCTTCGCGCACCGGACGGAAAAACGCCAGGACACATGGCTTCACCGACAATTGTCCTGGCCTTCTTGGACGACGGCGCGGGGACGGCGCGGGATCGAGCGCTCCGCGGCGTCGCGGCGCGCACTCTTTGTCGCGCCCGCGCGTCGAAGTTCGGTAGCATCGGGCGTCTCTCCCCGTGGATCTCGAGAAGGTCCCTCGATGAGGAGCCCTCGCATGACGCACTCCCCGCTCGCACTCTCCTCCCGGCGCGGCGCCTCGCTCCGCGGCCGTGTTCCCCTCCTGCTCCTCGCCGCGCTCGCCACGCTCGCCGCGTGCGGCGACGACGGCGGCGGGGGCGGCAGCGGGGCCGCCGGCGGCGGGGGCGGCGGCGGCGAGGACGGCGCCGGTGGCAGCCCCCCCGTCATCGAGGAGCCGAACCGGTTCCGCATGCGCATCGACGACGCGGACGTGCCGTCGGTCACGCTCGAGCTCGACAGGCAGAAGGCGATGCAGGTCTTCGGCGAGGACGGCACCAAGCAGATCACCGTCCTCAACGTCGACACGACCGGCCTGCTCCGGAACGCGCTCGAGCGGATCCAGGACGCGTGCGGGACCTCCTGGCGAGAAGACGACGTGAACCCTGGCCACGACTGCACGCTCACCCCGCTCGGCCAGAGCTTCAAGGCACCATGGCAGACATCGCCGGAGTTCGCGCTCGTCCGGCTGCTCAGCATGACACCTGCCAATGCCAACGTGACGGGGACGTCGCTCGCGGAGCTGAAGGCGCTCTTCAATGATAACCCCGGCACCTTCGCATTCGACTTCGCGGACATCCTCGCCGATAGCATCAACCTCGATCTGGCGGTCCAGCCGGACCCCACGGTCACGCGCGAGAACCGGACGGCGCCGCTCGTGCCGATCGACAAGCTCATCAGCGCCCTCCAGCAGCAGCTGCTCGGCTCTCACCCGGCCATCCCGAACCCCGACGGCGTGAGGTTGCCTGTCACGCTGTACGAAGCGTTGCACGATCTCGAGCCCCTCGATGAGAAGCTCGGCCCGGCCGGGGATCATCCGGGCGTGCTCGTCCCTGACAATGACACCTTCACGACGAAGAGCGACGTCCTCCTCCCCGACTTTTCGATGCGCGTCGTCGCCGAGTCCGGCCTGCGCAGGGTCTCCGGGATCGACCTGTCGAAGGGGGGCGGCGACATGTTCCTGCGCGAGGGCGACGCGCCGCTGCGGTTCGATTTCTCCGATCCCGAGAAGCTCCAGGTCAGCGGCATTGCACAGGCACCGACAGTGGACATGCGGATCTCGCTGCGCGAGCTCCCCACCGCCGTGCCCTCTTGCAGCGGCAGCAACACGCCGGACTGCAAGACCAACTCTCCCGATCACCCGGTCGGCGCCGACACGATCTGGACGGTTCCCCCGTACCTCCTCGAGTCCATCATCGGCACCGCAGGTTACCTCACGTACGGCGACCGCCGGTTCTCGGGGTGTTACTTCAAGTCGGGCTCGACGTGCCGGCTCGGTGTGAACATCGGCCAGGACGGCGATCCGCCCGGCTGGTCCGTCTTCCTCGGCAACATCTCCTTCCCGCCCGACCCGCCGCCCCGCATACCGGATCCGCAGTTCTTCTGGGAGCTGCTCACCGATGTGGCGCAGGTCGCCATCCACGACCCGACCGGCGAGGGCATGCCCGACATCGTGGAGGGCAAGGCCCAGCCGGTCTTCGCGCTCCCGGGCGTCGGCATCGGCCTCACCGCAGAGGAGATCGTCACCGAGCTCCGCCAGACGCTGCAGGGCCAGGCCAAGCAGATCGCCGAGATCATCCTGGGCCGCTACTGGGTCAACAACGACGCGCTCGACTTCTTCTACAGCCGCAGCGAGCCGGGCGGCGCTCCCTACCTGGTTTTCGTCGCCGAGGGCGATCTCCGGGCCCCGGATCAAGGCGCGGACGCCCCGCGCCCTTACACCTACGACAAGCCCGGGTTCTTCACGAGCCCCGATCTCGACGAGGCGAGCAAGGTATCGACGAAGGACCTCGACGGCGTCGCCGACACGACGCACGAGAAATACAGGCTGCCGCCCGGCGAGACCACGCTGTACATGCAGGACGACGAGGCCGCCGTCTACGAGGTCCGCTTCCACGTGCCCGACATCAGCGATCCGGTGGAGATCACCGCCGACGTGAAGAGGCTCTGATCATGGACGCGCGAGACAGCACCCGCCCCGCCGCCCCCGCCGGCCGCCGGCCCTCCCGGCTCGGCCTCCTGGCCGCCGCCGCGCTCTCCTCTGCGCTGCCCGCCTGCGTCGACGCCGTCACGGTGGAGCAGCCGCCGCCCCCGGCGGCGCTCGGCGTGCGCGAGAGCCGCACCCTCACGCTCGAGTTCCTGCGGTTCGACGCGCGGGGCTTCGCCAAGACCCTCACGCTCGAGGAGCTCAGGGCGCTCCCGCGGCCCACGCTCGAGGGGATCTGGCTGCTCGATCTCGACATCTCGACGCTCATCGAGAACGCGCTGCTCAAGGTCATGTACATGCCCCCCGCGGAGATCGCCGCGCTCCCTCCGGCGGCGCAGAACCTCGTCGGCCTCCTGAACATGACGCCGGAGAACGCCGACCTCCGCGGCACGAGCCTCGAGGGCCTGCTCGGCGTCGGCAACGCCGTCGGGATCCCGACGTCGAAGATCCTCTCCGACCTCGTGGGCGCGGCCGGCAACGAGCGGATCATCCCCGTCGAGCTCACCGCGCAGGCCGTCCTGGAGAACCTCGTCAGCACGCACCCGAACACGAAGACGCGGCGAGGGCCGCAGACCGACGAGCACCCGGACGGCGTGTACCCGGTCGCGCCCCACTCCATCCCCGTCACCCTGCACGACGTCGTCACCGACTTCGCCGGCCTCGCCGGGCAGTTCGGCCCGGCGCCGCTCGATCCGGACGACCCGGACGGCGCGAAGCACCCCGGCTTCATCAAGGCGGCCTCGGGGGTGAAGGCGGCCCTCGACGACTTCACGATGACGGTGAAGGTCGACGTCAACGCCCTCCCGTACAAGGGCGTCGACGCGACGGCGGCCGACGTGGCGAGCGTCAACAGCACGCCCGGCCAGATAGACACCCTCTTCGACTTCAGCGAGCCCGACTGGCTCGTGCTGGACAACCTGTCGAGGAACCTCAGCATCGGCGAGCTGACCCTCGCCATCCCCGAGAGCCCGATGTACCTGCCCGGCGGCACGAGCAAGGAGCCCACCCCGCGCGGCGACTCGCCCGTGTGGGAACAGCCTCTCTGGGAGTTCGAGCACATCCTGGCGCGCGCCGGCGAGCTCAGGGCAGCGCAGCTCGAGGACCACTGCTCCACCTACGGGCCCCAGGGCACCTCCACGAGCGACTACCAGCCCGTGAAGGTCTGCGTCGACGGCGCCGCATGGACCGAGATCAGCGTCGATGAGAGCGTCGTCCTCGAGGAGCCGCCGCCGCCGGCGTCGTACTTCTGGGACATCCTCCTCGAGGTGGCCCAGGCGCGGCTGCACGACGGCGGCCTCGCCGAGGGGGAGGCCGACATCGAGGTGACCCTCCGCGACGTCCCTGTCGGCGTGAAGACCGACGATCTCGTCGCGAGCATCAAGGAGAACCTCTCGAACGATCCCGCGGTCCTCAAGGACATGGCCATCGAGCTCAACGACAACTCCGCCGGCGACGCGGACTTCTACCTGTACCAGCCGAGCACCGAGAGCGGCGTCGCCGGCCAGCGGGATTACCTCTACTTCATCGCGCCCGACGACATCCGCAAGGACGCCGAGGGCGCGCGCGTGCGCGAGTACGCGTACGCGCATCCGGGCTTCTTCGCCGACCCCGAGCTCACGAAGAAGGTGTCGACGACCGAGGAGATCGACGGCGACGCGCTCCACGAGAAGGTGGAGGTCGAGCCGGGAGACGCGCTGTACTTCGAGGACGACGAGGGGCGCCGCTACGAGATCACGATCGGCGACAAGCCGAGCGCCCATCGCCTCTCGCTCACCCTCACCCGGCTGAACTAGCCGGATCACCCCCTGTGAGGACCCTTCTCATGTCAGGAGCCCTGCCCGCCCCGCGGCCCCATGCCCGTGCCCGTGCCCGTCGACTGAGAGCACGTGAGCTCGCCGCGCTCGCGCTCGCGACAGGCCTCGTCTGCTGGACGGCGGGCGACGCGCGCGCCTCGGGCATCGACGCGCCGTGGGTGACGAGCGGCCTCTCGGGCCCCACGACGTCCGACGCCGCCGCCGTGTTCTGGAACCCGGCCGAGCTCGCCGGGGTCGAGCGGCCGGAGCTGCTGCTCGGCGCGGGGCTCATCGTCGGCCGCGCGACCTACACGCGCGAGCGGCGGGGCGCGTACCAGACGCCGGACACCCTGCAGTTCAAGCTCCCGCTCGATCCAGCGAACGTCGACGCCACCAGGACCGGCCCTGCCGAGGAGGTCTCGACAACGCCGATCGCGCCGACCGGCAACGCCTTCTTCGCCTTCCCGACGATCCCGAACCGCCTCACGCTGGGCGTTGGCCTGTACGTCCCCTACGCCGCGGCGCTCAGCTTCCCGGACGGCCCGCAGCGCTGGCAGCTCCAGCAGGCGTTCATCGTCTCGACCTCGCTCACGCTGGCCGCCGGGCTCAAGCTGACCGAGCAGCTCTCGCTCGGCGCCGGCCTCTCGTACGTCGGCGGCATCGCCGAGCTCTCCAAGGTGCAGGACTTCGCCAGCATGAAGGAGTTCCGCGACGGCCTCGCGACCCTCAAGCAGGACAACGACTTCGGCCCGACCACGCCGTCCGAGCTGCGCGAGCTCGACGTCCTCGCGCGCCCCATCTCGCTCAAGCAGGCGATATCGCACGGCGCCTCGTTCCACGTCGGGCTCGCCTTCAACCCGAACAAGGATCTCCGCTTCGGCCTCACGTACCAGCACAGCGCCGCGAT
Organism: Sorangium cellulosum; assembly: GCF_001589285.1. Lineage (GTDB taxonomy): Bacteria > Myxococcota_A > Polyangia > Polyangiales > Polyangiaceae > Sorangium > Sorangium cellulosum_G. The sequence goes on from NZ_JEMA01000217.1 coordinate 5,207, forward strand.
GCGCTACAAGGGCAAGTTCGCCATCGACATGAACCACCCGTTCTTCACGCAGGACCTGGCCGAGCAGGGCCTGCGGTACAAGCCCCTTGTCGAGGGCGACGCGGAGCTCTCGTTCACGCTCCCGAAGCGCCTCACCGCGGGCGTCGGCTACCGGGTGAACGACAAGCTCAGCGTCGATGGCCTCCTGTCGTACGTGCTCTATTCGGACGTCGACGCGTTCGTCGTCGAGGCCTCCTCACCGGACCTCGCCCAGCCGAAGCTCGGGATCGCCGACCGCGTGGCCGTGACGCTGCCGCGCAAATGGAATGATACCGTGTGGGTGGAAGCAGGCGCCAAGTACAAGCTGAGCGAGACGCTGCTCGCGACGGCGTCGGTCGGGTACCAGTCGCCGGCCTCGCCGGACAGCACGATCGACGTTGCCTCTCCGGACAACCACCGGCTGATCGGCGACGTCGGCGGCGTCTTGAAGGTGAGCGATCGCGTCTCGCTCTCGGCCGACGTCCGCGTGCAGGGCATCTTGCCGCGCACGGTGACCGCGTCGGAGTACGACCTCGGCAACGGGGAGTACACGCTGCTGCTCACGACCGTGGGCGGGCACCTCAAGGTCGGGTTCTGAGCGGGGAGGCTCCTCGCGATCCTCCGGAGAGGCCCATGGCGGTGCGGTACGATCCCGCGAGCCCCCGCGAGGTCGCCCTGCCAGCGCGGTCCGCCGAGCCGTTCGACGGGAGCGGCTCGTGGCCGGAACGGGATGGGGTGCCCGGGAGCGGCCCACCCGCCGGATCGGACACGGCCCTCCAAGCCCAACGACGGGTTGCCCGTCGCCCCGGACACAGATCTGTAACCTGGATTTCTATGTGACCGCCGAACAGGGCGCAGCGCTGAAAGCGCGTCGGCGCCGGGCCCGTCGCTTCGGCTGGAGGCGCAGGTCGCGCCTCCGGCGCCGGGGCCGCGGCGTGGGCACGTTTCGCCGGACGAGCCTGCGCGGACGCCAGGCTCGATGTCGCGACCTGCGACTCCATGCCGGAGGCGGCGACGTGCCGGCCTTGCTGATTCTTGTCCCAGGTCAGGACACGGCGATAGAGAGGCGCCGGTGGGCTCGACGAGGACGGCGTGGCACGTGCTGCTCGTGGCGCTGCTGAGCCAGCGCGGCTCGCGCCGGTTCGAGGTGCGCAGCGAGGTGCCGCTGTCCGCCGAGCCGCTCCGGGTCGACTATCTGCTGCTGCGCAAGAGCGCCGAGCCGAGCTTGCCGGCCGGCACGCTCAGGCGACTGTGGGACCTGTTGCCCAGCGAGGCGATCGTCGAGTTCAAGAGCGTCGGCCGGCCCTATCGCCGCCGTAACCTCGACCGGCTGTGCAGCTACCTGCACCTGTACTTCGCGGACACGCCGGAGCGGCTCGAGCAGCGGAGCGACCTGTGCGGGGTGCTGCTCGTTCCGTCGCGCACGAGATCGCTCGACGCGGACGTGGCGGCGCTCGGCCTGGAATGGGACGACCTCGGCGACGGCTACTGGCGGCTCCGGGGCGCGGCCTTCGCGCTCGTCGTCGTGGAGATCGACCCGGTGGCAGAGGCCGAGGACGACGATCTGCTACGCTTGTTCGGCCACGGCGAGGCCCGGACGCGCGAGGCCCGCCGGTGGCTGGCTCAGCAGCTTGGCGCCGAGGAGATGTCCATGGAGATGCAGGATTTGGAAGGCTTCGAGGAGGTCGTCCGGAAGCTCTTGGCAACCCTCCCTCCCGAGCGGGTGCTCGCGGCCTACACCCCCGAGCAGGTGCTCGCGGCCTACACCCCCGAGCAGGTGCTCGCGGCCTACACCCCCGAGCAGCGGGTGGCCGGGCTGCCCCCCGAGCAGCGGGTGGCCGGGCTGGCGCCAGAGCAGCGGGTGGCCGGGCTGCCGCCGGAGCAACGGGTGGCCGGGCTGCCGCCGGAGCAACGGGTGGCCGGGCTGCCGCCGGAGCAAGTGCTGCTCGCCATGCCGGACGACGCGCTGCGCGCGCTCTCGGAAGCCTACCTCGAGACGCTCTCGGCGGAGACGCGCGCCGCCATCCGCGCGCGCATCAGGCGGTAATCGGGCGGTCGCGGCGGCCCCTTCAATCACGCGGCGTTCGGCGGATCACGGCCCGCAGAGCCCAGGGTCCGGCGCCGGCGGGGCCGGGTACGCGTCCGTCGCGGTCTTCGCGAACTGGCACTGGAGATCGTCCGGCTTACACCCCGCCTGGGAGATGCACGCCCCGAGCTCGTCCGTCCCCAGACACAGGCACTCCTGATCGCCCGGATCGCAGATCTCCACGAGCTCCATCATCCCCTCGTCCTCGTGGTTCAGCTTGTGGCAGTGCAGCACGAACTGCCCCGTGAACTTGCGCGGATTCATGAGCACGTCGCGCGCCCCGTCCTCGAGCTGGACCCACATCGTGTCCCGCCAGTGGGGGAAGTTGGGCTCCTTGTTCGATCTGTTCGGGCACACAAGGAAAGGGTTGATGTGGATGTGGAACGGGTGGCCGTCGAACGCGCGGATCTCCCACCGCTCCGCGCTGCCGGCCGTCATGACACGGTCGCTCCGGTAGCCCCGGAGCCGCCGGTCGTCGAACTTGCGGCAACTGATGTTCGGGTCCGGGCAGAGGCACACAGGCGCATTTGGGTCGATCGCGTGCGGGTGGGCCTCGGGGTCGCACGACATGAGCGCCACGTCCGAGCCGAGATCGGGCGGCTGCTGGCCCGGCGTGGGCACCAGCAGCACCACCTTCTGATGCACTGTCTTGACCGAATCGCAGCTCACCTCGGTCTCCTGCCCGTCGACCCTGCCGGTCCACGAGGTCGGCGGCGCGACCGCGGCCACGTCCGCCTCGCTGGGCAGGTTCACCTCGGTCGGCTCCCCCGCGCTGGCATCCACGTCGATGATGGCGATGACGCTCCCCAGGAGATCGTTCGGCCGGCGCCCGACAAGGCAGAGCGTCTGCTCCTGCGCCGGCATCTTCACCATCACGTCGGCGCGGTACCCCGGTGACACCCACACCGTGTCGCTCCGGTAGAGCTGCGGCAGCGTCACGCCGTCGCGCGCGATCTGCGTCGTCTCGATGGGGGCCTTGTCGAAATCGGAGCACGCCGCGTCCTTCGCGACGTGCAGCTTCATCCCCATCTCGTCCGGGCTGCCGGCGTACACCATGCGCCAGCGCTCCACCTGCCCGGGCGGCGTCACGATCCGCGGCCTGAGCTTGCCGTTGATCAGCGTGGCCCGGAGCGTCTCGACCGCGAGGAAGTCGGTCACCGACAGGTTGTCCTCGGTGCAGTCCTCTCCCTCGCTCAACGGCACCGTGTTCTCGTGATCGATGGGCACCTGCGTCATGACCATGACCCGCTCTCTGGCCCTGGCGATGCCGGGAAGCTCGTCGAGCGCCCCCTCGATGAGGAGCGCCCCGGCGGCGCCGTCCATGACCTGGATGGCCGTCGAGCCGTGGATGTGCGGGTGGTACCAGTCGGTCCCCTCGTGATGGATCCCGTCCTCGTCGAGGTCCCAGCGGTACCGGGCGCTCTCCCCCGGCCCCACCGTGTGCAGCACGTGGTCCCCGAAATACCGCCCGCCGGGGGCGCAGCCGTCACCCTCGCACGGGTCCGCGGGATCGTCGGTCGCGAAGTTCGGCTGCACGTGCAGCCCGTGCCCGTGGAGGTTCGTCAGGTTGAAGTCGTGACACGACCTCGCGCCGTGGCCCATCATGCTCGCGATCTCGCGGAAGTCGCTCCGCGTGAAGTCGTTGTGGAGGTTCACGTGGACCCTGCGATCCTCGCCCTTCGGGACGCGGATCGTGGGGCCGCTCGTCATGCCGTTGTAGGCGCGGAGGCAGAACCGCCGCCCGCCGATCTCGACAGCGCTCGGGCCGAAGCGGAGCTCGAACGCGCCGTCCTCTCCCGGCTGCAGCTCCGGTGGATCCTCGTACATCGCCGTCGTCTCCGGCGTCGCGCCGGCCTCTTCCCCTCCCCCGCACCCCGCGATCACCGCCGCCAACACCGCCAGCGCACCGAGCGATCCTGCGCGCGCGAGCGCAGGCGAAGCGTTTCGTACCATCGGCCTCTCTCCTCCAGGGGCCACGCTATCGAGCGGCGCCCGAGCGCGATGGCCGAAGACGGACACCCCTGGCTAGAATGCGGACAGTGGCAGGGTGTATGGACCTCGAAGAGCTGCGCGCCTTCCTCGCTGTCGTCGAGGCCGGCTCGTACCTGGGCGCCGCGCGCGCGCTCGGCACGTCGCGCACGACGCTCCGACGCCAGGTCGCGGCGCTGGAGGCGCGCGCCGGCGTCCCGCTGCTCGAGAGCGTGCGGCAAGGCGTCCTGCCGACCGAGGCCGGACAGGTGCTCGCCGGCAGGGGGCGCGGCATGATGCAGGAGGCCGCCGCGCTGCTGGCCTCGATCCGCGAGATCGGCGACGCGCCCTCGGGCACGCTGCGGGTCGTCCTGCCCGTGGGCTTGCCGCCGCACGTGCTCACGCCGCTCTTCGCCGCCGTGCGCCGCGCGTATCCGAGGCTCCACTTTCATTGCCGCTTCAGCGATGACCCGCTGGGCGAGGCCCTGACGGACATCGACATCGCCGTCCACTTCGGCGAGGACGCGCCGCGGGGGCACTGGCTATCGCACGTCGTCCTGCGCGCCCGCGAGTGGCTTGTCGCCGGCCGCGCCTACCTGGAGCGGCGCGGCACCCCCACGTCGATCGACGACCTGAAGCTCCACGAGCTGCTCGCGTGGCAGGCCCCCGGTGAGGACGCGCGCATCTGGCGGACGCGGCGGGGCGCGCCCTTCACTGTCGAGCCGTCGCTCATCGCGACGGACATCCACTTCATCCGCCACTGTTGCATCTCCGGCCTGGGAATCGGCCTGATCCCCGACGCGCTCCTGCCCGATCCCGGCGTGGGCCCGGACGCGCTCGTCCCGGTCCTCCCCGACATCGTCGGGCAGGAGCGGCCGGTGCGGCTCAGCGTCCCGGAGATGCTCTCGGAGATCCCCAAGATCAAGATGGTCATCGAGCACGTGCGTGCGTTTCTGGCTCCCGTGAGCCGAGGAGAGCAAGATCCATGAAGCTCGCGTGGGCGACCGACATCCACCTGAACTTCCTCACGCCCAGCGAGCGCGCTGCGTTCGCCCGCTCGGTGCGCGACACAAGCGCCTCCGCGTTGCTTGTCACCGGCGACATCGCGGAGGGCCCGAGCGTCGTCCCGCTCCTCCGCGAGCTGCACGAGGCGCTCGGGCTCCAGGTCTTCTTCGTGCTCGGCAACCACGATTACTACCGGAGCAGCGTCGGCCACGTGCGCGCGCAGATGGACGCGCTCTGCAGCGGCACCCCGGGGCTCTCGTGGCTCCACGCCGCCGCCGTCACCGCGCTCGGCGAGGCCACCGCGCTCGTCGGCGTGGATGGATGGGCAGACGGCCAGTACGGCAACTACCGGGCTTCTCCCGTGAGCCTGAACGACTACGTGTTGATCCGCGACCTCGCCCTGCCGGGCAAAAGCGACCGCCTGCGCGTCATGCGCGATCTTGCCGGCGAATCGGCGGAGCGCCTGCGCGGCGCCCTGGAGAGCGCGCTCCCGGTCCATCGTCGGGTCCTGGTCGCCACCCACGTCCCGCCCTTCGAGGAGGCGTGCTGGCACGAGGGGAAGATCTCCGGGCCGGACTGGCTCCCGCACTTCGCGTGCAAGGCCACCGGCGACGTGCTGCTGAGCGCCGCCGACGCCTGGCCGGATCGCCGGATAGAGGTCCTCTGCGGACACACGCACAGCGAGGGCGTCGCCTCGCCGAGGCCGAACCTGCTGGTCAGGACGGGGGCCGCCGAGTACGGCGCGCCTGCGCTCGCGGGCGTGCTCGAGATCGAGGCGTAGGCGCTCGCACGGCGACGGGACCGCGGGACATTGCTCCCGACCGCCGGAGCTTACGCGGCGCCGGAGGGTGATACTAGAGTAGCCGGATGGTCTCCCCTGCAGGCGGGGTGCGCGTCGCCCCCGCGACCTCCGACGAGCCCGTCCTCCGCGTCCGCAACCTCCACAAGGCGCACGCGCTCGGCGCCACGCCGATCGAGGTGCTCCGCGGCGTCGACCTCGACATCCACGCCGGCGAGATGTGCGCGATCATGGGCCCTTCCGGCGTCGGCAAGAGCACGCTGCTCTCGTGCGTCGCGGGCCTCGAGTCCCCCGACCGCGGCGAGGTGCGCGTGCTCGGCGAGGACATGGCCGCCCTCGACGAGCACGGCCGCACGCTCCTGCGCCGCCGCCGCATCGGCATCGTCTACCAGTTCTTCAACCTCGTCCCGACGCTCACCGGCTACGAGAACATCGTGCTGCCGTACCTCATCGACGGCGCCGCGCCGGACCACGACGCCGCCTCGCGCATGCTCGATCGGGTCGGCATGCGCGCCCGCGCCGAGCACCTGCCCTCGCAGATGTCCGGCGGCGAGATGCAGCTCATCTCCATCGCCCGCGCCCTCGTCCGCCGCCCCGCGCTCGTGCTCGCCGACGAGCCGACAGGCAACGTCAACGTCGCGACCGGCCGCCGCATCATGGCGCTGCTCGCCGACGCCCTCCAGGAAGCGGGCAGCGCGATGCTCCTCGTCACGCACAACGCCGAGGACGCCGCCCGCGCCCACCGCGTCGTCTTCATGCGCGACGGCCTGCTCCTGCACGACGCCGACCTCGCGGGCCCCGCGGTCACGTCGGCCGCCGTCCACGACCGCCTGAAGGAGCTCGGGATCTGAATGCTCCTCCTCCGCGCCCTCTTCCAGCCGCTCGTCCGGATGCTCGCCCTGCGCAACCTGCGCGCCGACCGCTTCGGCGCGATGGCCGCCCTGCTCGGCGTCGCCCTGGGCGCGGCGACGGTCAACGTCGTCCTCATCCTCGACGTCGGCACGCGCGCCGTCGAGGCGAAGAGCTTCGTCACCAACCCCGATCTCCCTGTCTTCACCGAGCAGACCGTCACCCTGCGGGGCCTCCGCCCTGACGGCGAGCCCACCTCCGCGGCCGACGCCCAGGAGGAGACGCACGAGGACTACGAGATCATGCGGTCCGCGATCCGCCTCGGCTCGCTCTCCGCGTTCCTCGTCGGCGCGCTCATCGTCTTCTTCACCTTCAACGTCGCCGTCGAGCGCCGCCGCCGCGAGATCGCGCTCCTGCGCAGCGCCGGCGCGCTCCCCCCGCAGGTCGCGGCGGTCTTCGTCCTCGAGGCGCTCCTGCTCGGCGTCGGCGGCGCGGCGCTCGGCCTGCTCGCGTCGATCCCGCTCGCGTACCTGGCCGCGAAGGCGGGCATCACGACCACCGGCCGCGCGCGCATCCCGCTCCACGCCATCCGCCTGCCGTGGAGCGCGATGCTGCTCGTCTGCGGGACCGGCGCCCTCACCGCGCTGCTCGGCGTGCTCCGCCCGGTGCGCGAGGCGCTCCGCGTCGACATCGCACGCGCCCTGCGCCCGCGCTTCCTCGAGGGCGGGGCCGAGCAGCGGCGCCGCATGCGGGGCGTCACGCTGCTCGCGCTGCCGTTCATGGTGCTCGTCTACGGCCTGCTCCGCCCCTTCTTCCAGGAGTCGGTCCCGCTGTTCGCCTTCTTCGTCCTCGAGGCGGGGCTCGTCTGCGCGGCGTTCCTGGCGGCCATCGTCTTCGTCCCCGACCTCGTCGCGCGCCTCGGCGCTGTCGCCGTGCGCCTCGCGCCGCGCCGCTGGGCGGCCGAGCGCCTCCTGCTCCAGCGCCGCGTGCAGCACAGCGGGCACGAGCTCGCCTGGAGCGTCGGCGGCGTGATGATGGTCTTCGCCCTGCTGCTCGCGCTGCACATCGCCACCGCGGCGCTCAAGCAGGAGGTCTCGGCGTGGGCCGGCCGCGCGCTCGCGCCCTACACGTTCTTCTACCCGGACGAGCCGCTCGGCCACGCCGAGCGCATGCTGCCGGCCCTGCCGCCGCGCCTGGTCGCCGCGCGCTTCTCGGGCCGCACGCCGTGGCCGAACGTCGTCTATGCCGCACCGGCCGACGAGCTCCGCGCGCTCGCCGAGGCCACGGGCCGGCCCGAGTCGATCGCGCTGAGCCGCCGCTTCGGCCCTGGCAAGGCGATCGTCTCCACGATGATGGCCCGCCGCTACGACGTGGGCCCCGGCGATCAGCTCGAGGTGGGCGGGCGCGCCGGCGTGCGCCGCTTCGAGGTCGTCGGCGTGACCGACGATCTCGGCTACGTGCACGCGCCCGGGGCTTACCGCAACCTGCGGACCTATGCGGTCATCGAGGCGGCGGACTTCCCGGTCATCTCGCCGTACGCGACCGCGATCGGCCACACGGTGGCCGTCGCCGATCCGGTGACAGGCGCCGCGGCGGCGCAGGGCGGGCCCGAGACGCCGCCGTGGGGCGAGCTGCTCGCCGGCGTGCCGCAGGCGCGGGATGTCCGGATGCAGACGGGGGTCGAGATCGAGGCGATCCGGAGGAAGGCCACCGGGCGCGATTTCGTGATCTTCGACATGATCCTCGGCTTCACGACGGTGCTCGCGGCGATCGGCGTGGCGAACCAGATGGTGCTGGCGCTGCACGCGCGGCGGCGGGAGCTCGCGCTGCAGCGGGTGCTCGGGATGACGGCGGGGCAGGTCCGGCGGATGGTGCTGATGGAGGGGGCGCTCGTGGGCGCGCTGGGCGGCGTGCTCGCCGTGCTGCTCGGGGTGCCGCTGGGGTCCGCGGCGCTCGGGGCGCTGCGCACGGTGTCGACCTTCGATGTCGAGTTCAGCATCCCGCCGGAGTACGGGGTGCTCACGGCGCTGGGGGCGACGGCGGTGGCGCTCGGGGCGTCGTTCTATCCGGCGCGGACAGCGGGGCGGAGCAACGCGGCGGAGTCGGTCCAGTACGAGTAGGGGGAGTCGCCGGAGGGGGATTTCGAGCTGCCCGGCCCCCGGAGAGGGTGTTCGCCGGGCGGGGTGGGGGCCCCGCCGAACTCGCCTTGAACATGGGTCATCCGGTTTCACCGGATGACCCATGTTCAAGGCTCAAACATCGGCCCATCCCCCACCCCGCCCGGCGAACACCCTCTCCGGGGGCCTACCGATTTATTGGACAGGTACGCCTGCGGCGGGCGTCACCAGAGGCGGGTCGGCGCGCCGCGCACGCCGCCGGCGAGGATCTCCTCCACCAGCGACGGGTCCGCGTTGGCGAACGCCATGACGACCAGCGAGGCGGGCTGGGCCCTGCTCAGGTTCGCCGTGACCGTCATCCGGGCGTGCGCGGGCGCCGTATGGGCCCACCAGATCTCCGCCGTCCCGAGCCGGCCGCTCCATCGGGCTGCCTTCGTCCAGGTCAGGGGCACGCCCGTGTTCGTGACGCCGGTGACGGCCGTGCCCGCCCCCCTCGGGCCCCCCGCCGCCACGTACGCGACGAGCAGCGTGTTCGCGGCGGGCGTGACGGCCGGGCTGGTCACGGCGCTGGCCCCGAGGGTGCTGCCGACGAACGTCCCGGCGAGGACCGGCCCCGCCGGTCCGCGCGAGACGACCAGATCCACCGGGGTGCCCGGCGCCGCGGTCTCGCCCGCGGGCGGCGTCTGGCGGACGACGCTGCCCGCCGCGACCGTGTCGCTGTCCTCGAACGTGACATCGCCCACCAGCAGCCCCCCGCCCGCGATCGCCGCCGTGGCTTCCTCCTGCGTCTGACCGACGACGCCGGGCACCGGTACCAGCCTGGTGCTCTCGGTCTCGACGGTGCCGTCCGCGAACGCCAGCAGCTCGATGTTCCGCACGATGTCCGTGCCGTCGACGCCCGCGCCGTCCTGATGGCTCACCGTCAAGCTGCCGTCCGGGTTCGTGGAGATGACGTATTCGGATTGAGGGCCCGAGAACACCGCCGTGTCCACGTCCTCCGCGCTGGCGTCCGCCAGCTCGATGGTGCGACGGATATGCAGGTCGCCCGGGTTGACCCTGCCCGCGAACACGTCTGCCCGGAACGCGAGCATGCTGTCGACCCGCTTCGTGCCGCCGTTCTCGACGTCCGGCCCTTCGATCTGCACGCTCAGCCACGCGTCACCGTCGAGGATGTCGTCGCCGCCGCGGCCTTCGAGGAGGTCGCTGCCCGCGCCGCCAAGGAGGATGTTGCCGCCCGTGAACGTGGTCGCGCCGCCGAGCACGGTCCGCAGCCCGGCGATCCGCGCGCTCCCCTCCTCGGTCAGCTCGTGCTGGACCATGTCGTCCGCGACGCGGCTGTCGCCGCGCAGGATGTCGTCGTTGCGCCATCCCGACAGGCCCTCGACGCGGTCGAACCTGTCACGGAGCTCGTCGAGGGTCGGCCCCGCGAACACGGGGATCGCCATGTCGGCGTCCACCGGCAGCGGGTCTCCCCGGTACGTGCTCCAGTCGAAGCCGAGCATGCCTTCGCTTCGCTCGGTCCCCATCGAGTCGTTGACCATGATGTCGTCGCCGCCCTCGGCGTCGTAGTCGTCGTCTCCGAGGCCTCCGATGATGACGTCGTGCCCCCCGTTGGGATCGTCCTGGAACTGGTTGCCCGCGTCGCCCTGCAGCAGGTCGAGCTGCGGGCCACCCTCGATCCAGTCGTCGCCGTCGTCACCGAACACCGTATCCTCCGCGTCACCGGCGAAGATGAAGTCATCGCCGGGGCCACCGAAGGTCTCCGTGCCGTCGGACCCGGCGACGATGTAGTCCTTCCCGCGCCCGCCCTGGTTCAGGTCGAAGCCCGGTCCCGAGCTGATGGCGTCGTTGCCGTCGCCGCCCTTGAGGACATCGTCCCCGAACGTGTCCGTGATGATGTCGTCGCCCAGGCCGCCGATGCACTGGTCGTTGCCGTCGCCGCCTTCCAGGCGGTCGTCGCCGCCATGGCCGCTGAGGGTGTCGTCCCCTTCGCTGGATCGAATGCTGTCATCCGTGTCGTCCCCGCCGTTCCAGACGACGTGAGCCGTCCCTGTATAGCGGAACGTCCCGTCGGGCATCCGGAGGAGATCCGGCATCGCCGACTCGTCGTCCGGGGTCGAGGGGTCGTCCTGGATCGAGCCGCCCGGCCCGGCGATGCGCGGCACGTTGAGCACGAAGTCCGGCCGCGCGAAGACGTCGGCCGGCATGCCTGCCGCCGTCGTGTTGCGCGAGATCAGCTCCGCGAACGAGTTGCCTTCGAGCTGCACGAGGAGGTTCAGCCCGTCGAGGCGCTCCAGGTAGTAGAACCGGTCGGAGTTCTGCAGGTTCTCCATCTGCGTCTCGAACACGAAATTGAACGTGGAGCCCAGCAGGCCGCCGAACGGGGCCTGCTTCTCGGCGAGGCCGCCGACCCAGAGGTCGATGTTCTCGACGCCTGTCTCCCCGGCGTCGCCGAACATGAAGCCCGTATCGGCGGCGAGGGCCTCCGCGGCGGCGCGCTTGTCGGCCAGCGTGGTCGCCGCGGCGAGCGTCGGGTGCTCGCCGTACGCGGCGATGAAGTTGATCACCGACTCCCGGTGCCTGAGCCCGAGCTCGAAGTCCTTCCAGCTCTCGTAGGGGAGCAGGCTCGAGTTGGCGCTGGCCTCGTAGAGCTGGCGGCGCACCTCGTTCAGCGGCGGAATGCCCTCGCTCCGGCCGCGCGTCAGGTTGATCGTGGCCAGATCGAGCGGCAGCCCGAGGAGGCGATTGCGCAGGGCCTCTGTCTTGAACTCATCGATCTCGTTCGCGATCTGACGCGTCCCGCCCTGGAAGATGATCCCGGCCGCCTCGCGGGCGTTCAGCACCTGGCCGTCGACGTTCGTGAACGCCAGGGGGTTGAGGAACGCATCGAGGAGCGGGATGTCGTGGTCCGTCGCCGTCCCGTCGGGGTTGATGACGGTGCGGGACACCGTCTCGGTCAGCATCGAGTGACCGAAGCGATACACGGCGTGCGCGAACTCGGCCACGATGGCCGGGTTGATGTCGCTCTGGAAGTTGATGCCATCCACGATGAAAATGTTGATCAGCGGCTGCACCTTGCGCGCGAACTCTTCGAAGACGAGGTGCTGGTACTCCATCTCGGTGACGAACCGCGCCGCCTGGAAGAGCCGCTCGCGGTAGTCCCAGCCGGACGCCGGGTCCGTGGCGTTCCACGCCGTGATCTCCGCCGGGGTGAGGAGGCTGCCAGGGCCGTTGATCAGCCGATCGATCTCGTCGCGGAGCCGGTTGTGCTCCGAGTGGAACACGGTATGTACGGCGGTCAGCGCGATGTTCTCGTTGCCGCGTCCGTCGCCGGTGACGAAGTGCGCGTCGAGGAGCGCGGCGTCGTACCCGGGGCTCGTGGGATCGGCCGCGCGCGCGATGTCATCGAGGAACTGGTGGCCGGTCTTGCTCGAGCCTGCGGTGGAGAGGGGGGCCGACGGATCGCCTTCCACCATCGTCACGCCGTCCGCCATGACGAGCAGCGGGAAGCCGTTCGGGCCGCGCAGGAAACGGCCGTAGGGGTCGGTCGCCAGGAGCGGCACGTCGAGCGCGTCCGTGTCGACGAGCCCGATCCCGAGCATCTCCGCGGCCTGCTGCTTGACCTCGCCCCAGGTGCCGACGTGGCCGCCGGCGCCGTCGAGCATCCTGCCGGTCGCCACCGGTCTGCCATCGATCATCTCGTACGCGCGCAGGAACACCTGGTGAGACGCATGCGAGGTATACGTCTGGTTCTGATCGACGAACGGCGTCGTCTTGTTTCGCCCTTCCTGCAGGTCGTCGGCCCCCTCGTCGACGCCCGGGGTCGCGGGGTCGTCGCCCAGGATGCCGTCTGGACCGGGATCGTTCGTGCCTCGGTTCAGGATCATGAAGTTGGTCGGGCTGCCCGGTACGAACAGCGGGTCGTCCGGCTGCAGCGGCACGAAGACCGTCTCGGACCCCTTCGCCAGGAGGTCGAGGCCGTGGTCGAAGAACTGGCCGAAGAAGGGGAAGATCGTGTTGAACGGCGCGGACATGCCGGCGTCGGGCGCCACGTTCGGGATGAACAGCGTGCCGGACGGGTCCGGCTCGGCGTCCGGACCAGCGGCCGCGCGCGCGGCCGGGTTGCCGTCCGTCTGATCGACGATGAGGTTGCTGATGACGCGCGGCCCAGAGTCGACGACCTGCCCTGTCCTCTGGGCGTACGACGTCCCGGCCTCGGCGGCGCGGAAGCTCGGCGTCGTCATGCGCGGGAAGCGCTGATCCGCGGCGCCGAAGCTCGTCTGATCGGGCAGGAGATGGTTGAACGACCCGTCGACCGTCCGCAGGCCGAACGGCAGCCGCGGCTCGTTGACCTGGTTCGGCCCGGGCCCCAGCAGCTCTCCCCCGGCCGCGTGCGCCTGGGCGATCTCGATCTGCCGGAAGATGAACCGCAGGTCGCCGGCGTCGAGGTTGAACCCCGCCCCGACCGGAGCCTGGGCTCTGGCCGTCCGCGCGACCGCGAGGCTGCCGGCGATCGAGATGAGCCCGGCGAGCACGAGCACCGTGAGCCATCGCTTCTCCGCACGTGCGCCGCGAACGGCGGCGCGCCGCCTGCGTGACGCTGGGCGCGTCGAGGCGGCGCGCCCGCGGCCAGACCCTGTGTGGCTGGCGATCTTTGACATCGATGTCTCCTCCATGTAGCCCGCGGCGTGCCGCGCAGGGCGCTCTTCGCGGCACGCCGCGCGTGCACCTCTGCTCGTGGTGTCCTGTGCGAGCCGGGGGGAGGCTGCTGGCAAGCTGGGTGCCGCTCGGGATATTGCGTTGAACTCGCGCTCGTGCGTTCCCACGCATGCTCGCGCGGCACAAGGTGTACAGGAGAGTCCGATGAAGCACGCCGCTCGCGGCGGAGACGCAGACGAAGGATGCCTTGGACTTCACGAGGAGCGACGCGCACGCGAGCGCGTGTGCACGCGCCACACAGCCCGCGAGGACGAATGAGCCGACGGATCCCCGCGTGGACGGCGCGGCGAGGCCGGTGGCAGTCCGGCCGGAGCGGCACAACAGGAAATCGACTTTTCGGCGTTTACTAACCGTTTTCCCGCCGTAGACTCGCGGGCGAGGAGCGAGGCGATCGACCCGCCTCGCTCCGTGCGGTCGCTCATCGGTGGGGCGGTCCCTGGACCTGCCTCATCGTGGAGCGCCTGGCGCGTATCTGGACCGTCCGGACCAACAGCCGTGCTGCCGAGAGGCCAGCGCCGCTCGACACCTTCCTGAGATCGGTCCCCGGAGCGCCCTGAACCGGCAGCGGCGACGGGACGTCGTCGTCGTCGTCGCCGCAGGAGGTACGCAGTGCATCTGCTCAAGTACAGACCGAGCAAGCTCGCCGTCATTTCCCGGAACAATCGTCAGGAGATCATCCAGGCCGGCCTCACACGGCGCGACCTCATCAAGATGGGGCTGATCGCGGGCAGCGGCTTTCTGGTCACCAAGGGCGGGCTGAGCGCGCGCGCCGCCCTGAGCGCGCCGGGGAGCCCGCCCACCGAGCCGTTCGTGCAGCCGCTGCTCATCCCGCCCGTGGCGCAGCCGGTCTCCTTGACGCCTGCGCCGGGAGAGCTCCGGGTGGCGGGCGAAGCGCCGCGGGCGGCTCACCAGTTCTGGAGCAGGTTCCGGCCCCGGAAGACCTACGAGCTGGAAGCCAGGGAGTTCCAGCACCGCTTCCACCCCGAGCTGCCGGCGAGCACGGTCTGGGGCTGGGGCGGAACGGTGCCGGGAAGGACGATCATGGCCCGCTACGGCGAGCCGATCGTCGTGCGCTTCCGCAACCGGCTACGGACGGTCGCCGCCCACCGAGGGTTCGGCCGGCCCGAGCTCACGACCCACCTGCACAACATGCACACGGCGACCGAGAGCGACGGCTTTCCGACCGACTTTTACCCGACGGGCCTGTTCAAGGATCACCACTACCTCAACGCATTTGCCGGCTTCGACACGCCCGAGTTCGCGCCGCTCGGCGATCCGCGCGAGGCGCTCGGCACGCTCTGGTACCACGATCACCGGGTCGACTTCACGTCGCAGAACGTCTATCGCGGCCTCGCCGGCTTCTATCTCGTCTTCGACGAGCTCGACTCGGGCGACGAGCAGGACAGGAACCCGCGGGCGCTGCGCCTGCCAAGCGGCGAGTTCGACGTGCCGCTCATGATCACGGACCGTGTCTTCGACGAGGACGGCCAGCTCTTCTTCGACCTGTTCAACCTCGACGGCATCCTCGGAGACAAGTTCATCGTCAACGGCAGGATTCAGCCGTTCTTCAAGGTGGCGCGGCGCAAGTACCGCTTTCGCATCCTCAACGCTGGTCCATCGCGCTTCTACGAGTTCTTCCTGAGCAACAGGCTCCCCTTCACGATCATCTCGAGCGACGGCAACCTGCTGCCCAGCCCTGTCACGTCGAGGAGCGTGCGCGTCGCGGTGGCCGAGCGCGTGGACGTGATCGTCGACTTCAGCGACACGAACATCGGCGACAGGATCATCCTCGAGAACCGCCTGGAGCAGGACGACGGCCGCGGGCCGACGGGGGACATCTTGCCGGCCGGGCGGGGCAACGCCGTGCTGCGCTTCGACGTCGATCGAGACGCTCCGGACCCGAGCCGCGTGCCCGCGTCGCTGCGGCCGCTGCCCGCGATCAACGTCGCCGAGGCGGCCGCGGTGCGCGTGTGGGAGCTCGATCGCAGGCGCGGCGCGTGGGCCATCAACGACGAGTTCTTCGACGTCAACGTGGTCAGGGCGAGCCCGCGCCGGAACACGGCCGAGATCTGGATCCTGCGCAACGACTCGGGCGGCTGGTCGCACCCGGTGCACATCCACCTCGAGGAGTTCCGGATCCTCAGCATCGACGGCGCGCCGCCGCCCGCGCGGCTCGCCGGGCGCAAGGACGTCATCGAGATCGGCCGCGCCAACGGGAGCGAGGTGCAGCTCTTCATGCGCTTTCGCGACTTCGTCGGGCGCTACCCGATGCACTGCCACAACACGGTTCACGAAGATCACGCCATGATGCTCCGCTGGGACGTCGTCCTCCCCTGACGGAGAGAGAGGGCACCACCATGCTCATGTCGACTCAGCTCTTGCGGTGGGGGCTTTATGCGATCTGCGCGATCGCCCCCGCGACCTACGTCCTGGCGAGCGAGGGGGTCCTGTCGAAGCCGCGGACCACCGCCCGCTTCGCGCCTACCCGCGGGGGATTCGGCGCAAGCTACTTCCCGAACGTGCCGCTGCGCACCCACGAAGGCAGAGAGGTCCGCCTCTACGACGACCTCCTGAAGGACAAGGCGGTCGTCATCACCTTCATGTATACGCGGTGCGACGGCACCTGCCCTGGCACCACGGCCAACCTGCGCAAGGTCCAGCGTGAGCTCGGCGACGCCGTCGGACGGGACGTGTTCATGTACTCGTTCACGCTCAAGCCGGTGGAGGACACGCCCGAGGCGCTGCGCGCGTACGCCGAGGCCCACGACGTCGGTCCTGGCTGGCTCTTCCTGACGGGGAGCCCGGCCGATCTCGAGCTCGTGCGGCGGAGGTTCGGCTTCGTCGACCCGGACCCGGACGTCGACGCCGACCGATCGTCGCACGTCGGCGTGGTCCTGTACGGCAACGTCGCCCACGAGCAGTGGGCTGGCTGCCCCTGCCTCTCGAACCCGCGGGTGATGCTCGAGCAGATCCTCTGGATGATCCCCGAGGAGAGGCGCCCGCTCATCGGCGTCGAGCCGCACGCCCCCGCGGAGATCAGCCAGATACCCCCGATCCAGCCTTGACCCGGGCCGGTCGCGGCGGCGTCTTCCGCTTCGTCATGATCCCGGAGGTCCTCGTGTCGCTCCCCCGGAGCGCATCCCGTGAGGGCCGATCCAGAGGCGGCGCCAGCAGGGGCTGCTCGAGCAGGACGCGCGTGCAGCGACGCCAGCGATCGCCGCCCGGCGTCACGACGCTCACGCTCCCGGCTCGCGCCGCCGGGGCGCCGGCCGCCGCCGCGTCGTCGCCTCGGAGGCGAACGGCCTGTCGCCGGGGCGCAGCGCGCTGCGTTGCTCGGCGCCGAGCCGCTTCACCGCCGCCCGGAAGTCCTCCCGGCCCAGCCTGAGCCGGTTCTGGGCCGTGTTCTCGTTGATCTGCAGCTCGCGGGCGATCTCCACGACCGGGATCTCGAGCATGTCGTGCATCACCAGCATCACGCGCCGCTCGGGGAGCAGGCTGGCGAGCAGCGCGTCGATCACCTCGGCCCGCTCCGTCGCTTCCACCTGCTGCTCCAGGCGGGGGCGCCGGTCGACCCCGGCGAAGATCGCGCTGCTCTGCAGGCCCACCGGGATCTCGCGGCGCCGGAAGGCCCGCTCGCGGTAGTGCGTGAGCTGCCGCCACGCGATCCCGAAGAGCCACCGGTACAGCGGGTCCCACGCCCGCCGCGCCCGCAGCCCGGCGAGGTAGGGGAGCACCCTGCTCAGCGGCACGGGCTCGCCGACGACGTCCTCCTCGTCGTCGTCGCGCGCCCCCAGCGCGGCGCGCAGCAGGCGGCTCGCGTCGAAGCTCTCCAGGCGGCGGTAGGCGACGAGGAGGATGTCGTGCAGCACGTCCTCGCGATCGTGCGGCGCGACGCCGTACCCGCGGAGCATCCTCCGGAGGAAGGGAGCGCCTACCTCGTGCACCACAGCGAAGCTGCGATGTTTCTCGCGGACGGCGTTATCTGATCGAGATTCCACATATAATTTTTACGAGCCATCATTCCGAGTCATTTGGGAACCTGCCTCCTCTCGCCAGAAACCCCGGTTTTTGTCGCAGTTTTTTTGTGACCGGCGCGCGACTCGCCCGCGCCTCGCCAGCCCTCGTGTCGCCCTGAATTCGATACTCGGTCACCAGAAGCCGTGACCAGGTCGTCGGGTGTCGAGTAACTTGAGCGTTTCCGCCGCGAAAACGCGTGGCGCCCCCCGGCCCGCCCGCCGCGCGCCGGCCTCTGTCGCGCATTTTCCGGCGCTCGCCGCCGGCCTCACCGAGCCCGGCGGCGCCCCCGGGCCCCCGCCAGGCCCTCGCCAGGGGCCCCGCCAGGCCCCCC
>NZ_JEMA01000218.1 GCF_001589285.1 Sorangium cellulosum
CGGTCGCCGGAGGCGCCCCGACGCCGCCGGCCCGGCCGCTGATGCGGCGCCGCAGCAAGGGGATGATGGTCACGGGCATCGTCCTGACGAGCCTCGGCACCATCGCCCTCCTCGGCGGGGGCCTGGCGCTCGCCTCGGAGTGCTCCGACCCGGAGTGCGCGTCGTACGACGAGGAGGATGGAGGCGCCGGGGCCGCGCTCGTCGTCGGCGGGCTCATCTTCGCCGGCGTCGGCATCCCGCTCGCGATCGTCGGCGGCCGCCTGGTGCCCGTGGAGCCCGAGAAGAAGGCCGCCTCCGCGCCGGCGCCCTCGACCGAGCTCGTCCTCGGGCCGCGCTACGCCGGGCTTCGCTGGTCGATGTGAGCGCCGGCGCGGCGGGCCGCGCCGCGCTCGGTCGTCGGAGTCGGCGGTCCAGAGCGCCGATCAGCTCGAAACACCCAGGAAAGAAGAGATTCGAACCACAGAGGCACAGAGGGCACAGAGGAACAGCAGACAAAACTCTGTGCCCTCTGTGCCCTCTGTGGTTCGCTTTCTCAGGGCTGCCTCATCGTCGGTGTCCTAGAGATCGCCCGCGCGCAGATCGCGCGCCTTCACACGCTCTGACGCGCGCGCGATAGATGCACGCCGGACGGCGCTCTTGCGGGATCACCCGAGCGCGCCGGCCCCGGCGCGCGAGAGGCGACGAGTCCGCGAAACGGCCCCGGCGATCCTCGCATCGATGGAGACGGCCGCGTTGACGCAGGGTGAGCGCGGCGGTCCACGCGAGATCATGGCATCCGTATTTCCACGCTGGAGCAACACCGCTCTCCGGATCGCGATCGCCGCCGTGTTCCTCGGCGGCGCGGCCGCCGTGGCAGCGCCGATGATCTACGTGCGCAGCGACTGGAACACCGGGCAGAACGTGCCCGTGCAGCAGCCGGTGCAGTTCGACCACAGGCATCATGTGCAGGACGACGCGATCGACTGCCGGTTCTGCCATTACACGGTCGAACGGGCAGGCACGGCGGGGATGCCGTCGACGGCGCTCTGCATGGGGTGCCACAGCCAGATCTGGAATCAGAGTCCGAAGCTCCAGCTCGTCCGCAGCAGCTATTTCTCGGACACGCCGATCCCCTGGAACCGCGTCAACGACATCCCCGACTTCGTCTATTTCAACCACGCGATCCACGTGAACAAGGGGGTCGGCTGCGTGACGTGCCACGGCCGCGTGGACCAGATGCCCGAAGTCCGCAAGGTGTCTCCGATGTCGATGGGCTGGTGCCTCGACTGCCACAGGGCGCCGGAGCGGCACCTCCGCCCGCCCTCCGCCGTCGCGGACATGGACTGGGACGCAGGCCCCGACGCGGCGCGGATCGGCCGGCAGATCGCGCAGGAGCTCGGCGTGCGGCGGCTCATACACTGCTCGACCTGCCACCGGTGAGCGCGCGGGCGCGGGGAGGACGATCGCTCGGCGAACAGGGGACCTTGGCAACGGCGGAGGCGCCGATCCACCGATGACCTGAAGAGGGACGATGGCTGATCGAAGACAGATCCCGTGGAGCTCCGCGCTCGACGGCAAGACGGGCAAAGCGTACTGGCGCAGCCTGGCGGAGCTCCTCGAGACACCGGAGCTCCGCGAGGCCGCCGCGCAGGCGCTCCCCGGCGGCGAGGGCGACGCCGGCGCGGTGAGCCGGCGGACGTGGCTCAAGCTGCTCGGCGCGAGCATGGCGCTCGCCGGCGTGTCCGGGTGCAACGCGAAGCCCGCGGACAAGATCGTCCCTTATGTGACGACGCCGCCGGAGGTGACCCCGGGGATCCTCCGGTATTACGCGACCAGCCTGGAGCTCGACGGGTTCGCCACGGGCATCCTCGTCGAGAACCACGAGGGGCGGCCGACGAAGGTCGAGGGCAACCCGGAGCACCCGGCGAGCCTCGGCTCGACAGGCGTGTACGAGCAGGCGTCGGTGCTCGGCCTCTACGACCAGCACCGGGCGCGCGCGGCGCGGCGCGGCGCGGCGCCGGCCGCGTGGGAGGCGTTCGTCGAGCAGTTCGGCGGCGCGCGGGACGACCGCGGCGCCGGGCTCCGCTTCGTCCTGAGGCCCACCGGCTCGCCGCTCACGCTCGACCTCATCGGTCGCGTCCTGGAGCGCCACCCGGCGGCCCGGTTCACGTTCCACGCGCCCGCCCGGTCGCGCGACGCGGCGCGCGGGGCCGAGCTCGCGTTCGGCGCGCCGCTCCAGGCGCAGTACGACTTCCGGACGGCGGACGTCATCCTCGCGCTCGACGCGGATTTCCTCGCGTCGATGCCGTTCAGCGTGCGGTACGCGCGCCAGTTCGCGGAGCGCAGGCGCGTCGGCTCGCCGACGGGCACCATGAGCCGGCTCTACGTCGTCGAGACCGGGCTGAGCCCGACCGGGAGCCTCGCCGATCACCGGCTGCGCCGGAAGCCGAGCGAGGTGCCGGCGTTCGCCGCGGCGATCGCGGCGGAGCTGCTCCTCGCGGGGGGCGCGCGCCCCGGATCCATCCCCGCGGACGCGCTCGGCGCGCTCGAGCCGGCCCGGGCGCGGGTGCGCGCGGAGGACAGGCCGTTCGTCCAGGCGCTCGCGCGCGACCTCGCGCGCGGCGGGGCGGCGAGCGTCGTCGTCGTCGGGGAGCGGCAGGCGCCGCCGGTCCACGCGATCGCGCACCTCATGAACGCGGCGCTCCGCAACGACCGCGCGGCGTGGGCCACCGCGGGGACGCTGATCACGGCCGGCGGCGCGGAGCAGGAGCTCGCCGCGCTCGCCGACGAGATCCGGCGCGGCGCCGTCGACACGCTCGTGATCCTCGAGAACAACGTGGCCTACACGGCGCCGGCAGACATCGAGCTCGCCACGCTGCTCCGCGCCGTCCGGAGCCGGGTCTACCTCGGGCTCTACGAGGACGAGACGGCGGCCGGCTGCGACTGGTTCGTGCCGGCCGCGCACGACCTGGAGGCCTGGGGCGACGCGCGCGCCTACGACGGCACGATCTCGCTGATCCAGCCGCTCATCGAGCCGCTCTTCCTCGGCAGGACGGCCTCCGAGGTGCTCACTGTGTTCGCGGGCGAGCCGCGCCGGAGCGCGCGCGAGCTGCTCCGCGAGGCGTGGAGGGCGCGCCGGGGCGGCGCCGATTTCGACGCGTTCTGGGAGGAGGCGCTCCGGCGCGGGCTCGTCGAGGGCACCGCGGCGCCGCGCGAGAACGCCGCGCTCCGGCCCGACGGGGTCGCCGCGGCGGCCGCGGCGCTCGGGCAGCTCGCCGCGGCGGCGCCGGCGCCCGCAGACACCCTCGAGATCGCCTTCTCGGTCGACGCCAACGTGTATGACGGCCGGTTCGCCAACAACCCGTGGCTGCTCGAGCTGCCGGACCCGATCACCAAGCTGACGTGGGACAACGCCGCGCTGCTCAGCCCGGAGACCGCCAGGGCGCTCGGGGTCGAGGGCGAGGACATGGTCGATGTCGAGCTCGGGGGGCGAACGATCTCGATACCGGTGCTCGTCGCCCCGGGGCACGCCGACGGGACCGTGTCGCTCCAGCTCGGCTATGGCCGGAGCGGCGCCGAGTCGATCGCCAGCGGCGTGGGGGTCGACGCGTACCGGCTCCGCACCACGGACGCGCCGTTCTTCGCGGCGGGCGCCTCGGTGCGGAAGCGGCCGGGCGAGAAGCACCCGCTCGCGCTCACGCAGATGCACTGGAGCCTCCACGGGCGCCCCGTCGCGCTCTCGGTCCCCCTCGCCGTCTACCGCGAGCACCCCGATTTCACGGAGGCGCTCAAGGGGCCGCTGCCGTCGCTCCTGCCCGCGGTGACGCCCCCCGGGGTGCCGCTCGGGCAATGGGCCATGACGATCGATCTCACGATCTGCACCGGGTGCAGCGCGTGCGTCGTGGCGTGTCAGGCCGAGAACAACGTCCTCGTGGTGGGCAAGGACGCGGTCCTGAACAGCCGCGAGATGCACTGGCTCCGGATCGACACGTATTACTCCGGCGACCCGCGCGACCCGGGCGTCGTCCACCAGCCGATGATGTGCCAGCACTGCGAGAAGGCGCCGTGTGAATACGTGTGCCCGGTGAACGCGACAACGCACAGCCCCGACGGGCTCAACGAGATGACCTACAACCGCTGCGTGGGGACGCGGTTCTGCTCGAACAACTGCCCCTACAAGGTCCGCCGGTTCAACTGGTTCGATTATACCGAGCTCCACGCCTACAACGACGGGCTCGCGCGGCTCCAGCGCAACCCCGACGTGACAGTGCGGGAGCGCGGCGTGATGGAGAAGTGCACGTACTGCGTCCAGCGGATCCGCCGCGCGGAGATCGCGGCGCGCATCGAGCAGCGCGAGATCCGCCCGGGGGAGGTCGTCACCGCCTGCCAGCAGGCCTGTCCGACGCGGGCGATCCAGTTCGGCTCGCTCTCGCACCAGGAGACGGAGATGGTCGCGTGGCGCGGCGAGCCGCGGAGCTACGTGGTGCTCCACGACCAGGGCACCCGGCCGAGGACCATGTACCTCGCGCGCATCAACAACGAGAACCCGGAGCTCGTCAAGCCGTGACCCAGCCCCTCCTGCTCGGGCGGCCCACCGACGAGGCGCTCTCGGAAGATCTCCTGTCGGTCGTGTGGAAGCCGCGATCCAGGCTGTGGTGGGCGGCGTTCGCCCTCACCGGGGCCGGGACGGCCCTGCTCGGCATCACCGTCACTTACACCGTCGTCACCGGGATCGGGGTCTGGGGCAACAACATCCCGGTCGGCTGGGCGTTCGGGATCATCAACTTCGTGTTCTGGATCGGCATCGGCCACGCGGGGACGTTCATCTCCGCCATCCTGCTCCTGCTCGAGCAGCGCTGGCGCACGAGCATCAACCGGTTCGCCGAGGCGATGACGATCTTCGCCGTCATCCAGGCGGGCCTCTATCCGCTCCTGCACCTCGGCCGGCCGTGGTTCGCCTACTGGCTCGTCCCCTACCCCTCGACGCTCGCGGTCTGGCCCCAGTTCAAGAGCGCGCTACCGTGGGATGCCGCGGCCGTCTTCACGTACTTCACTGTCTCGCTCGTCTTCTGGTACCTCGGGCTCATCCCCGACTTCGCGTCCCTGCGCGACAGGGCCCCGGACCGCGGACGGCGGATCGTCTACGGCGTCCTGTCGCTCGGCTGGCGCGGATCCGCGCGCGACTTCCGCCATTATCGGCTCCTCTACGGGCTGCTCGCGGGGCTCGCGACGCCGCTCGTGCTCTCGGTCCACTCGATCGTGAGCAGCGACTTCGCGATCGCGCTCGTGCCGGGGTGGCACTCGACCATCTTCCCCCCGTTCTTCGTCGCCGGGGCCATCTTCTCCGGCTTCGCGATGGTGCTGACGCTGCTCATCCCCGCGCGCCGCGTCTTCCACCTCGGGAACGTCATCACCCAGCGGCACATCGACAACCTGAGCAAGCTCGCGCTCGTCACCGCCTGGATCGTCATCTACTCGTACATCATCGAGTTCTTCGCCGCCTGGTACAGCGCGTCGGAGTACGAGATCTACCAGTTCTTCGTCGCGCGCCCCACCGGCCCGAACGCCGCCGTGTTCTGGGCGCAGATGTTCTGCAACGTGCTCGTCCCGCAGCTCCTCTGGTCCTCGCGGGTCCGGAGGAACATGGTCCTGCTCTGGATCATCTCGATCCTCGTGAACGTCGGGATGTGGTCCGAGCGGTTCGTGATCATCGTCATGTCGCTGCAGCGCGAGTTCCTCCCGTCGGGGTGGCACGCCTACCGGCCGACGTGGGTCGATCTCTCGATGTTCGCCGGGACGATCAGCTTCTTCCTGCTGCTCTTCCTGATCTTCCTGCGCCTCTTCCCGTTCATCCCCGTGGCCGAGGTCAAGGAGCTGAACCACGAGCTCAGCAAGGAGGAGCACTGAGATGAAGAGAGGACTGCTCGCCGAGTTCGAGACGCCCGAGGCGATGCTCCGCGCGATCGCGGAGCTCCGGAGCCGCGGATACCGGCGGCTCGACGCGTTCACGCCGTACCCGGTCCACGGCGCTGAGGCGGCGCTCGGACTCGAGCGATCGCCGCTCAATTGGATCGTCCTCCCCTTCGCGATCGCGGGCGCCGCGGGGGGCTACCTCGTCCAGTGGTACAACAACGCCTACGACTACCCGCTCAACGTCGGCGCGCGGCCGCAGCACGCGGCCCCGGCGTTCGTGCCGATCACCTTCGAGATGATGGTGCTCACGGCCTCCCTCGTCGGGTTCGTGGTGCTGCTCGCCCTCACGAGGCTGCCCGAGCTCTGGAATCCGGTGTTCGACGTCCCGGGGTTCGAGCGCGCCACCATCGACCGGTTCTGGATCGGCATCGACGCCCGCGACCCGGCGCTCATCCGGCCCATCGCCGAGCGCGATCTCACCGATCTCGGCGCGCTCACCGTCGCCTGGGCCGGAAAGGAGCGGTCGTGAGGCGCGGGCGCTCCGCGGCGCTCGCCGGCCTCGCCGCGGCGCTCTGCGTCGCGTGCACCCCGGCGACCCCGACCCAGGGCGAGCCAGGCGAGGCCGACGAGCTGGATCTCGAGCGCATGATCCGCCAGAAGCGCTATGCGCCGTACGAGCCGGCGGAGATGTTCCACGACGGCGCCGTCATGCGCCGCCCGCCCGAGGGCACCGTGCCGAACGACAGGGTGACCGGCGATCCCGGGCTCACCCGGGGCGTCGCGGGCGGCGCGTACGTCGACCGCATCCCGATCCCGGTCACGCTGGAGCTGATCCGGTACGGCCAGGCCCGTTACGAGATCTTCTGCGGCGCCTGCCACGGGATCGCCGGAGACGGCGAGTCGGAGGTCGCGCGGAACATGACGCAGCGGCGCCCGCCGTCGCTCGTCGACGCGCGCGTGCAGGCGTTCCCGCCCGGCCGCATCTACCAGGTCATCGTCGAGGGTTACGGCCTCATGCGCTCGTACGAGCCGCAGATCCCGCTCCGGGAGCGCTGGGCGATCGTGACCTATGTGAAGGCGCTCGGGCGGAGCCGCGCCGCCGCGCTCGACGCGCTCCCCCCGCCCCTGCGCGAGCGCGCCCTGAAGGAGCTGCCGTGAACGGACGAGTCCCTCGCATCCCCATCTTCCGGGGCGGCCGCGCGCTCGTCGCGCGGTCGCTCGGCCTCGCGCTCCTCGGCGCCGTCCTGCTCGTCGCCGGCGCGTTCGTGGACCGCGAGCGCGTCTTCTACGCGTACCTCGCGGCCTACGCCTACGCCGTGACCACCGCGGTCGGCGCGCTCATCTTTCTCATGATCTGCCACGCGATGAGCGCGACATGGCCCGTGGCCGTCCGCCGCCTCGCGGAGGCGATCCTCTCGGCGCTGCCGCTCCTCGCCGTGCTGTTCCTCCCGCTCCTGCTCGGGATGGACGCGCTCTACGGGGACTGGCTCCATCCCGAGTCGATCCACGACGAGCACGTCCGGGCGATCGTGCTCCACAAGACGCCCTACCTGAACCTCCCCTTCTTCCTCGTGAGGACGGGGATCTACTTCGCCATCTGGCTCGCCCTGAGCGCCCTCCTGCGCCGCGGCTCGCTCCGGGGCGACGCGAGCCCGGCGCTCGCGGGCGGCGGGCGGCTCCGCGCGCTCAGCGTCGGCGGCTTGCCGCTCGTCGCGCTGGCGCTCTCCTTTGCCTCGTTCGACTGGCTCATGTCGCTCGCGCCGACGTGGGTGTCGACGATGTTCCCCGTCTACGTCTTCGCCGGCGGCTTCGTCGCGGCGATAGCGCTGCTCACGGCGCTGACGTTCACCTCGGAGCGCGCCGGCCTCCTGCCCGGGCTGAGCAGCTCGCACTACTACGCGCTGGGCCGCCTGCTCCTCGCGTTCACCATCTTCTGGGCCTACGCCGCCTTCTTCCAGTTCATGCTGATCTGGATCGCGAACAAGCCTGAAGAGGCGGAGTTCTACCTGCGCCGCTACCACGGCCCGTGGGAGACAGCGACCCTCGTCCTCGTGCTCGCGCGCTTCGTGATCCCCTTCCTGATCCTGCTCAATTACGGGATCAAGCGGCGGCCGGCCTGGCTGTCGGCGGTCGCCGCCTGGGTCCTCGTCGCGCACTACCTCGACATGCACTGGCTCGTCGTGCCCGAGGCCTCCGGCGCTCGCGCGCCGTACCACTGGCTCGATCTCGCGGCGCTCCTCGCCGTGGTCGGCCCGTGCGTCGCGTTCGCCGCGCTCCGGCAGCGCGGCAACCCGCTCGTCCCCATCAACGATCCGGCGCTGCCGGCCGCACTCCGTTACGAGAGCGTATGACCTCCCAGTACCGCCGTCCCGACGTGCGCCAGGAAGAGGATCACCTCCCCTGGCGGAGGATCCTCGCCATCGCGTTCGCGGTCATCATCATCTTCTTCATCCTGGCCATCTGGTCCTGGATGATCCTGCGCGGCCGCGAGGCGGCGCTCCGCCCCGCCGGCAGGTCCATGGATCAGGCGCGCGAGGGCTTCCAGCCGCGCGGCGTGGTGGCCGGGGTCGATCAGCGCATCTTCCAGCGCGGGGCCACCGGCGAAGAGGGCCTCGGCAAGCTGCTCAACCGCAGGAAGCACGAGGAGCTCGGCCGCTTCGGCTGGGCCGACCGGGAGCGCGGGATCGTGCAGATACCGATCGAGGACGCGATGGGCCTCGTCGCCGAGGAGAGCCGATGAGGACGACGCACCTGCCCGCCGCGGCGCTCCTCGCGCTCTCGCTCTCGAGGCCGCCGCTCGCGGCCGCCGCCGACCCGCCGGCGCTCCCGCCGGCCGCGCGCGAGGCCGACATCGAGGAGCGCCTCGGGAGCGCCGTCAATACGACGCTGTCGTTCACCGACATGGAGGGGCGCGCCGCGCCGCTCGCCGCGCACCTCGACGGACAGCGCCCGGTCCTCCTCGTCCTCTCCTATTACCGCTGCCCGACGCTCTGCGGCCTCGTGCTGCGCGGCCTGGTCTCCGGCCTGGGGAAGCTCGACTACCGGCTCGGCGAGCACTACCGCGCGCTCACGGTGAGCTTCGACCCCCGGGACACACCGGAGTCCGCGGCGCGGAAGCGGACAGCCACCCTCGCGGCCCTGGGCATGGCGGCCGCGCCGGCGCGGGAGCTCTGGCCGTTCCTGACCGGCGCGCAGCCCGAGATCCGCGCGCTCGCGGGCGATCTCGGGTTCCGGTTCGCGTACGACGCGCAGACCGACCAGTACGCGCACCCTGCGGCGGTCTTCGTGCTCACGCCGGAGGGCCGCATCTCTCGCTATCTCTATGGCATCGAGTTCCCCGCCCTCGACCTCCGGCTCGCGCTCCTCGAGGCGAGCCGCGGGCAGGTCGGCACCACGCTCGATCGGGCCCTCATGACGTGTTATCGCTACGACCCGGCGAGCCGCCGCTACGGCCCCTACGTGGCCGGCTTCCTGCGGCTCGGCGCGGCCGGCATCCTGGCCTGGGTCCTCACGCTGCTCGCCTTCTTCGGCTGGCGAGGGTGGCAGCGCCGGCGGCGGGAGGGCGCGCGATGAACGAGCTGTTGCGCCAGATCCTCTTCTTGCCCGAGCAGCGCTCCTCGCTGGCCCGCGAGATCGACGGGCTGCACTACCTCGTCGTCTCCGTGACGATGGGCGGCGCCGTCCTGATCACGCTGATCGGCGGCTATTTCCTGCTCCGCTATCGGCGGCAGATCCGGGACACCGGGCGGCCGCACGCCGGGACGCTCGCGAAGCCGGCGCTCGCCCTGGAGACGGCGGCGCTCTTCGGCCTCGGCGCCCTGTTCCTCGCGTTCTGGAACGTCGGCACGCGCCAGTTCATCGACCTGCGCACGCCGCCCGCGGACACGCTCGACGTCTATGTCACGGGCAAGCAGTGGATGTGGAAGTTCGCCTATCCCGAGGGAGAGAGCATGATCTCGGTGCTCTACGTCCCCGCGCGCAGGCCGATCAAGCTCATCATGACGTCGCGCGACGTCATCCACAGCTTCTTCGTCCCCGCGTTCCGCATCAAGCAGGACGTCGTCCCGGGCCGCTACACGACGGCCTGGTTCGAGGCCAGCGAGCCCGGCGCGTATCCCATCCTCTGCACGGAGTACTGCGGCACGAGCCACTCGGAGATGCGCGGCCAGGTGATCGCGCTCGAGCCCGCCGATTACGAGCGCTGGCTCGCCGGCGGCGCGGCGAGCACGCCGGCGTTCGCGCAGGAGGCCGCCGCGCAGGCGGAGCAGGAGCGCGCGGAGGCCGAGCCGACGATGCCGAGCCGCGGCGAGCGCGCCGCCGCCCGGCACAACTGCCTGCGCTGCCACACCCTCGACGGCACGCCGCACATCGGCCCCACCTGGGCAGGCCTGTACCGCGCCGTCGTGCCGCTCGAGGGCGGCGGCGAGCGCATCGCGGACGAGGCGTACATCACCGAGTCGATCATGGACCCGCTCGCCGCGATGCACCGCGGGTTCCAGCCGGTCATGCCGTCGTATCTGGGGCAGGTCACGCCGCCGGACATCGCCGCGATAATCGAGCTCATCAAATCGATCCGCGACGTGCCCCGCGGCCCCGTCGTGCCGTGGGACGGCGGCGTCGGCGGGAGCGGCGCCGCCGTGCCGGGAGGGACGACGCCATGATTGCACACGAGATCGAGGGGGTAGCGCCGGAGCACGGCGCGCATGAGGCCGATTATCTCCGGGCCGACGCGGGCGTGCGCTCGTGGCTGCTCACGACCGATCACAAGCGCATCGGGATCATGTTCTACGCGCTCATCATACCGATGCTCCTGCTCGGCGGCGTCTTCGCGCTCGTCCTCCGGACGGAGCTCCTGACGCCGGGGCCCACCGTGATCAGCGCGTCGACCTACAACCGCATGTTCACGCTCCACGGCGTGGTCATGGTGTGGCTCTTCATGATCCCGTCGATCCCGAACATCTTCGGGAACTTCGCCCTCCCGCTCATGATCGGGGCCAAGGACCTCGCGTTCCCGCGCCTCAACCTGGCGAGCCTCTACATCTATGCGATCGGCGCCGTGATCACGCTGGGGGCCGCCGTGGGCGGGGGCGCCGACACCGGGTGGACGTTCTACCCGCCCTACAGCACGACCACGCCCACGGCGGTCATCCCCGTCGTGATCGGCATCTTCATCCTCGGCGTCTCGTCGATCATGACCGCGGTGAACTTCATCGCGACCACGCACACGATGCGCGCCCGCGGGATCGGCTGGGGGCGACTGCCGCTCTTCGTGTGGGCCATCTACAGCACGAGCATCATCATCCTGCTCGCGACCCCCGTCCTGGGCCTCACGATCCTGCTCGTCGGGGCGGATCACGTCTACCATTTCGGCCTCTTCGACCCGGCGCTGGGCGGCGATCCCGTGCTGTTCCAGCACCTGTTCTGGTTCTACTCCCACCCCGCCGTCTACATCATGGTGCTCCCGGCGCTCGGGGTCATCAGCGAGGTGGTCTGCACCTTCTCGCAGCGGCAGCCGGCGTCCTACTGGGCGATCGCCATCTCGTCGCTCGGCATCGCGCTCATCGGGTTCGCCGGGTGGGGGCATCACATGTTCGTGGCCGGGATGAGCGAGGTCAACGCCGGCATCTTCGGCGCGTTCTCGATGTTCATCGGGATCTTCTCCGCCATCAAGGTCTTCACCTGGGTGGCGACCCTGCAGAAGGGGTCGATCCACCTCAACACCCCGATGCTCTACTTCCTCTGGTTCCTGTTCCTCTTCGTCTTCGGGGGCATGACGGGCATCGCCGTCGCGACGCAGTCGCTCGACGTGCACTGGCACGACACGTACTTCGTCGTCGCCCACTTCCATTTCATCATGGTCGGCGGCACGCTCACCGCGTTCCTCGCGGCCGCGCACTACTGGTTCCCGAAGATGTTCGGCCGCATGTACTCCGAGCCGATGGGGCTGCTCACGTCCTTCGGGGCGTTCCTCGGGTTCATCCTCACGTTCCTCCCCCAGTTCCTCCTGGGCAACGCCGGGATGCCCCGCCGCTACTACAGCTACCCGGAGCAGTACCAGTGGCTCAACGTGCTCTCGACCGGGGGCGCCTACCTGCTCGGGGCCGCGCTCGTGCTCTCGCTGGCCAACCTCCTCATCGCGCTGCGCTGGGGGGCGCGCGCCCCCGCCAACCCGTGGAAGTCGCGCAGCTACGAGTGGCTCACGCCGCCCATCCCGTCGAAGCACAACTTCCCGGTGACCCCGGTCGTCGAGCGCGGCCCGTACGATTACCACCTGACCGAAGAGGAGGCCCATGCTCGAATCTCAACCACCGCCCGTTGAGCCGCAGCCGCTCGCCCCGGCCCGGCTCGTCATGCAGTTCGAGGATCTCGAGAAGCAGACCCACGCCGCGCGCTTCGGCATGTGGATCTTCCTCGCCAGCGAGCTCCTCCTCTTCGGCGGCCTCTTCGGCCTGTACGCCGGCTACCGCGCCATGTACGGCGCCGAGTTCGCCGCCGGCATCGCGCACAACAGCGCCCCGATCGGCACGACGAACACGGCGATCCTCCTGACGAGCAGCCTGCTCGTCGCGCTGAGCGTCTACGCCGTGCGCCTGGATCGGCCGGTGCGCGCCGGCCGCCTCCTGCTCGGCGCCATCGCGCTCGGGGCCGCCTTCCTCACGCTGAAGGGCATCGAGTACGCGGCGCACTTCCACGAGGGGATCTTCCCCGGCGCCGCCTACCGCTTCGAGGAGCTCCCGCAGGCCGGCGCTCGGCTGTTCTTCACGCTGTACTACATCTCGACCGGCCTCCACGCCGTCCATGTCACGGCGGGGCTCGTGGTCCTCGGCTGGCTCGCGTGGGGGTGCTTCCGGCGCCGGTACGGCGCGGGCAACGAGACGCACATCGAGCTCGGCGGGCTCTACTGGCACCTCGTCGACGTGATCTGGATATTCCTCTGGCCGATGCTCTACCTGATGCACCGCTAACGGCACGTTGCACCCATGACCGTCAAGCACCTCTCCTCGCGGACCTACGTGATCGTCTGGCTCGTCCTGATGGCGCTCACGCTGGCCTCGTACCTCCTCTCGCTCGCCCACCTCGGCCGGGCCGACATCGTCGCGGCGCTGCTCATCGCCACGGTGAAGACGGTGCTCGTGCTGCTGTTCTTCATGCACCTCATCGAGCAGCGCTTCGCGAACGCGCTCCCCATGATCGTGGCGGCGCTCCTCCTCGGCCTCTTGCTCACGCTGGTGATCACCGACGTGACCGAGCGCGAGACGATCTCGCGCACGCCGATCCCGCCGGCCCCGCCGCCCGAGGCCGCGGCCGCGCCCCGCTGATCCGCCCATCGCGTGATCGCCCGCCCGGCGCGGGCGCGGGTACGGCTCAGGCCGCCCGAGGGCGACGGCACAATCACCGTGTCAGAGGGCGCATGACGCCGATCTCACCGCATCGGGCGCCGCTCACCTGGGCTGTCCACCGCCCCGGTTCGGTCCTACAAACACGTGCTCTCGGCGCTGCGCGGCGGCCATGCGGAATGGTGCCCGCGCCGGGGGCATTGCACGTTCGCAGGAGCGACCATGAAGACATGGATTGGACGGGCCGCGGTCTCGTGCGGTCTCGCCGCGGCGGGGTGCACCGGCGGCCCGGCGGGCGAGCCGTGGATCGCGGAGGGAGACGGCCCTCTGGCGCTGGACTGGGCGGCGTCCGCGCCGGCGGCGCTCCGCGGCGCCCCCGGGAGCGACGGCCCGGGCGCGCCGTGCTCGGCAGAGGTCCTCTTCGCTGACGATTTCTCGGACAACGCGGCCCGCTGGAGCCTCGCGCCCGGCTGGGAGATCGGCCCGGCGAGGGCGTCCCGCGGCCAGCGCGCGGGGTTCCCGGATCCGGCGGGCGATCACACGGAGGCCGGCGACAACGGCATCGCGGGCGTGCTCCTCGGCGGCGGCCCGAGCATCACCGCGCCGCACCCGCAGCGTTACCTGACGAGCCCCGCTGTCGACGCGGCTGTGCGCGGGCGGGTCACGCTGTCGTTCTGGCGCTGGCTGAACACGAGCTACCGCAACAAGGCCCGGGTCGAGGTCTTCGACGGATCGCGCTGGAGGATCGTCTACGAGTCTCCGCTCGACGATGTCGCCGAGTCCGCGTGGAGGAACGTCACGTACGACCTCACGCCGTACAGGAGCCCGGAGCTGCGGGTGCGGTTCGGCTACAGCGCCGTCATCGCCTTCGGCGGCGCGCCCATGTCGGGCTGGAACATCGACGACGTGCGGATCAGCGCGTGCCGGTAGCGGCGTCCGCTGCCGTCGACCGTCGTGGCACCTCGCTTGCTCAACGTGGACCTTGAAGGGTGCAAGCGCGAGCCTTGCGCCATGTTGTGCCAGAGAAAGGTGTAGCAGGTCATGACGATGCAGAAGAAGCGCAAGGTGCTCCGGGCCCCCTTCCTCGTGACGGTCGCCGCGGCGGCCTCGTTCGCGGGCGCCGTGGCCTTGCCGGGGTGCGACCCCACCGTGGACGACGGAAGCTGTCCCGAGGGGATGGCCTGTAACCCGCCGCCGACGGCGTGCCCCGAGGAGATGCCGGTACCCGGATCGCGCTGCGACACGGACGAGCCTTCCTGCAGCTACATCGACGGTTGCGATAACCCCATCGACTACGCGTGTGTGGACGGGGCGTGGCGCGTGGAGCACGAGCTGTCCTGCAACCCGCCGCCCCCGCCGCCGGCGTGCCCCGAGGCGATGCCGAAGCGCGGGTCGAGCTGCGATGCGGACGACGGGTCCTGCAGCTACATCGATGGTTGCGACAACCCCATCAGCTACAGGTGCGCGGAGGGGGCGTGGCGGGTGGAGAGCGAGATCTCCTGTAACCCGCCGCCGCCGGCGTGCCCCGAGTCGTTGCCGACGGCGGGCAGCGCATGCGAGCTTCCCGGGGAGAGCTGCTCCTATGACGGCCCCCCCGATTGCCCCCAGCCGACAACGGTGACCTGCGGCGCCGACGGCACCTGGTCCGTGACGATCGCGGTCTCCTGCAACCCGCCGCCCCCGCC
>NZ_JEMA01000219.1 GCF_001589285.1 Sorangium cellulosum
GCCCGCGATGAAGCTGTCCTGGTAGGCCGGGTCCTCGACAGTGAGCGCGGCCGGGGTGGCCGTGAGCGGGCGGATCGTGTCGAGCATGACAGCGAGCTCGCTCGTCTCGCGGCTGCCGAGGCTCGCCTCGTACGCGCCGGGGTGCGGCCCGTGCGGGACGCCGGCCGGGTGGTGCGAGACGCTGCCGGGGCCGACGCCGCGGCGTGATGTGAAGTTGCCGCGGCAGTAGAACAGCAGCTCGTCGCAGTCGACGGACGCGTGGGGGTAGGGGCAGGGGATCGCCTCCGGGTGGAAGTCGACGGGGCGCGGCACGAAGCTGCAGATGAGGGCGCCGCGCGCGGCGAACGTGCCGTGCCAGTCCGGCGGCAGGTGCACGAGCCCGACGCGCGCCTGGAAGCTCAGGATCGGGAACGCGAACGGGTACACAGTCCCGTCCCAGCCGACGACGTCGAGCGGCGAGCGCTCGCAGGCGAAGCCGTGGAAGGCGCCGCCGCGCTTCACGACCAGCGCGCGGATGCCCTCGTCGAGCGGGCCGACGAACGTGGGCCGCCGGAAGTCGCGGTGCGAGTACGGCGCGTCCATCCGGAGCTGGCCGACCTCGTTGCGCCATTTCCGCGGGAGGTGGACGTCCGCGGCCTCGATCGAGAGCCAGCGCTGGGGCGCGGCGTCGGGGATGAAGCGGTGGAAGAGCCCCTTGGGGATGACGACGTAGTCGTCCTGCTCGAAGCGGAGATCGCCGAGCATGGTGCGCAGGACGCCGCCGCCCTGAAAGATGAAGAGCAGCTCGTCGGCGTCCGCGTTCGCGAAGTACACCGGATCGGCGGCGTCGGGCTGGGCGACCCCGATCACCACGTCGTCGTTGAAGAGCAGCGGCACGCGGCAGTCGACAGCGGGCCCGCCGCGCCGCGGCAGGTCCTGCGACCGGTAGTGCCGCTTCGCGAGCGGGCGCTCTGGCGCGGCGACAGGCAGCGCGAAGCCGTGCGCGGCCGGCGCGAGCCGGTGCTCGTGCGGCCGGCGCTCGTGGTAGGCGATCGTGTAGGGGCCGTCGAAGCCCTCGCGCGTCAGGCACTCCTCGTAGCGGAGGTCCCCCGCCTCGCCCCGCAGGGCGATGTGGTGCTTGCGGGGGACGGTCCCCGCGACGATGCGGTCGAGCATCAGCCGTGGCCCTCGGCCCTCTGCTGCCGCTCGATGCTCTCGAACAGCGCCCGGAAGTTGCCGGC
The DNA here is from genome assembly GCF_001589285.1 of Sorangium cellulosum. Lineage (GTDB taxonomy): Bacteria > Myxococcota_A > Polyangia > Polyangiales > Polyangiaceae > Sorangium > Sorangium cellulosum_G. The sequence continues at coordinate 1,221 of NZ_JEMA01000219.1, forward strand.
GCCGAAGCCGCGGTCGCCCTTGCGCTGGATGAGCTCGAAGAAGAACGGCCCGGCGTCGGGATCGCGGTGCGTGCCGGCCGACTCCTTGAGGAAGATCTGGAGCAGGTACGACCGCGCGCCGTCGCCGTCGACGAGCACCTCGAGCTCCCGCAGCGTCGCGACGTCCTCGTCGATCTGCTCGATGCCGAGCTGCCGCACGCGCTCGGGCAGCATGTCGTAGTAGGCGGGCGGGGTCGGCATGAACTCCACGCCCCGCGCGCGCATGCCGCGCACGGCCGTGAGGATGTCGTCGGCGGCGAGCGCCACGTGCTGCACCCCGTCGCCGCGGTGCTCCTCGTTGAAGACGTTGATCTGCGAGCTCTTGAAGTGCGGCCGGTAGGGCTCGTTGTTGGCGAACTTCACGCCCGAGCCCGGGTCCCACATCACGGCGGAGCGCAGGCCCGAGCCGTGGTCGGCGTCCCTGGCGACGTCGTTCGTGTGGAACGCGATCTTCCAGAACGGCTCGAGCCCGAGCACGTGCTCCATCCAGAGCAGGGCGGGCGCCATGGTCTGGAAGTTCGAGGTGATGTGATCGAACCGGGCGATCCCGAAGCGGTTCTGGCCGCCGCGGGGCGCGCCGTGGGCCACGCAGCCGGGGAACAGCGCGGGGTAGCCGCGCCGCTCGACGAAGCGGAAGGTGGTGTCCCCGAACGGCGTGGTGATCGAGAACGAGGCGAAGGTGCCGCCGCCGTCGTCCGTCACCCGGTGGATCTCGTCGATCGGCGTGCCCCCGCGGCCGTCGAGCAGCCGGAAGGCGCGGTCGATGTCCTCGACCTCGAAGACGATCGTGCCCACCCCGTCGGGGTGCTTGCGCAGGTAGCGCCACGCCCGCCCGCCCTCGCCCGTCGGCTGCGAGCAGACGATGGCGCACTCGCCGGCCTGGAAGACGACCGACCGCTGCGCCGCGGCCGCGTTGAGCTCGGGCGAGCTCGCGGCGACCTCCTGGAAGTCGAGCTTCTCCGTGTAGAACCTGCGGCTCCGCTCCAGGTCGCGCACGTAGTAGTGCAGCGCCTCCACCCGCTTGATGCCTATCGACTCCACCTTGGNAGTGCAGCGCCTCCACCCGCTTGATGCCTATCGACTCCACCTTGGTCATTCCAGTCCTCCGTCGTGAGGGGTCCGGCCGTGGCGCACGGGCCGCTTCGCGGGGGCGCTCATCCGGCCACCACCCGCTGCGCGATGCGACCGAAGAGGCTCTCGCCCGAGCCGCTCAGCATCTCGATCATGATCGTGTCTCCCGGTCTCATGAAGGGAGTCCTCGCCGCCCCGTGCTCGAGGGTCTCGAGCGTGCGCTTCTCGGCCAGGCACGACACGCCGCGCGCCGGGTCCCGGTTCGAGACGGTGCCGCTGCCGAGGATCGTGNCCATCCGGGTCCTCCGTCGCGAGGGGTCCGCGCTGTGTCGCGCTATGCGCCGTCCGGCACCGCGTCGGCCTGGCGGTCGGCGTGGGCGGCCTGGAAGGCGGGCAGCGCCATGCACGCCGCCTCGATCCGCGTGAGCGTCGAGAGCGGCGTGAGGTCGACCTCGTAGCGCCGCGCATTGTAAAGCTGGGGCACGAGGAACACGTCCGCCACCGTGACCTCGTCGCCGACGCAGAACCGCCCGGCGTGCTCGCCCGCCGCGACCTGGAACGCGGCGAGGCCCGACCCGATGAAGCGCCGGGCAAAGGCCCGCTGGTCGCCGCCGAGCTCGTTCTGCACGTACTTCAGCGTGGCGGTGTTCTGCATCGGCTGGGTGCCGGAGTTGATCATCTCCGCGAGCTGCCGCGCCCTCGCGCGCAGGTACGGATCCGCCGGCAGGAGCGCCGGCGACGGGAACAGCTCCTCGAGCAGCTCGATGATGGCCACCGACTGCGACACGCGCCGGACGGCGCCGCCCTGCTCGAGCTCGAGCAGGGGCACCTGCGCCATCGGGTTCCTGGCCCGGTAGTCGTCGCGGAGCTGTTCGCCGCCGTCCCGCACCAGGTTCACCGGCCGGTACGCGTGCTCGATCCCCTTGTGGGCGAGGGCGATGCGCACGCGCCAGCTGCACGAGCTGCGCCAGTAGCCGTAGAGCGTGATCCCCTGGATCGCGGCGCTCATCCGGCCACCACCCGCTGCGCGATGCGACCGAACAGGCTCTCTCCCGAGCGACTCATCATCTCGATCATGATCGTGTCTCCTGGCTTCATGAACGGCGTCCTGGCCGCCCCGTCCGAGAGNTGGCTTCATGAACGGCGTCCTGGCCGCCCCGTCCGAGAGGATCTCGAGCATGCGCTTCTCGGCGAGGCAAGACACCCCGCGCGCCGGGTCCTGGTTCGACACGGTGCCGCTGCCGAGGATCGT
>NZ_JEMA01000220.1 GCF_001589285.1 Sorangium cellulosum
CCGGAGGCTCCGCCGGGGGGGACGGGTTACCCAAGGTGGCGGGAAGCTACCATCTCGGGACGGCGCAGGGACTGCGTCTGCCGTGGCCTGACGCCGCCGTGAGCTCACGGCGGCGGCGCCCGTCGCGGCGGTCCGTCGCGTCGAGGGGAGCGCGCGGAATCGTCGCCGGAACGCGGCGCGCGCTGCCGTGAGCTCGGTGGACTTGCGGGTCTGCGGGTCAGCGCGCTGCTTCATCCTCGGGGCCGGAAGCGGGCGGCGCCGCGGCGGGGGGCCTGGGGCTGCCTGGCAAGAACACCGACAGATCCGGTTTGCGGCCCCGCGCGCCTTTCAGCGCGAACCTGGCGTCCGACGCAAACACGAACCCGACGCCCTGGAGGTCCGCGCGGAGAGGTCGCGATGTGCCCGCAGCCCCTCGCGAGGGGGTATGCGTCGATCCAGAACCGAAACCGACCCCCCGGANATGCGTCGATCCAGAACCGAAACCGACCCCCCGGAAGCCCGCGCGGAGAGG
>NZ_JEMA01000221.1 GCF_001589285.1 Sorangium cellulosum
GGGGGATACCGCGCTCGCCGCCCCGGCGCGGGGCGCGCCGAGCTCGCCGCCGCGCCGCGGGATCCGTGTGGCACCCGCGTTGCTGGCGCGGAGCGCGGCGCCCCGATCGGCGCCGAGCACAGCGAGGTAGGAATGCGAAGTATCTACTCTGTGGCAGCGGTCTGTGCAGTGGCGCTGGTCGCCTGCATGGATCATGGGGCCGACGGAACACAACCGGGAGAAACAGGGCCTGGAGAGGCAAAGCCCGAGGAGATGGGGTTCGTCACCGTCCAGTGGTCGATCGAGGACAGGACCGAGGCCGGCCAGTGCAAGACGTACGGCGCGCAGGCGGTCGAGCTGTTGCTCATCAACACGAAGAACAACGAGGTCACGAGGCAGGTCGTCCCGTGCGAGCGGTTCGACACGAGCGTGCAGGTCATCGCCGATGACTACGTCGGGACGATCACGCTCCTCGACGACAACGGCAAGGCGGTCAGCGAGCCGCTCCCGGTGGGGCCGTTCGAGGTCTCCGGGACCGAGCAGACGACGCGCCGGGTCAGCTTCCCCGCCGCCGACCAGCAGCGGGAGCGCGGCACGCACCGCGACCGCGGCGCCCAGCGCGACCGCGAGTCGCAGCGCGACCGCGAGTCGCAGCGCGACCGCGACCGCGACAGACCACGACGGTAGCGCGCCTCCAGCTCCTGCCGCCGGCGCGAGCCCCGAGCGAGCCCGACCGCGCGCTCGCCCGCCGCGGCCCCACCCGACCACCGAGCCGGGCCGGCGCGCCGTCACGCCGGCGAGGGCGCTCGGTCCCCCGGCGCCGCGCCGGAGAGCCCCCGACCTTCCACCAGCTTCAGGAGCTTCTCCTTCGTTGTCAGCCCCACGTGGCGCGCCACCTCCTTGCCCGCGTCCAGCGCGATGACCGTCGGGAACGCGCGGACGTTGAAGCGGCGGGCGAGCGCCGGGGAGCGGTCGCCGTCCACCGCCACCACCTTCAGGCGGCCTGCGCCCTCCTCCGCCAGCTTGTGCAGGATGGGCGCGAGCGCGCGGCACGGCGGGCACCACGTCGCGGTGAATTCGACGAGGACAGGCACCCCGGCCTCCAGCACCTCGGCGTCGAAGCGCAGCTCGTCGATCTCGTGGACAGGGTTCGTGGACATCGCGTGATCCTCCATGCCTGCCCAGGTCTCGAGATCGGCATCCATTACAACGCTCGGCGCTGTAATGTGGGCGAGGCTCGAGACCTGACCTCCGTAGACCATGGACGCCATCAACGACGCTGACGACATTCTGAGCCATGTGTCGCACCTTGTGCGCTCGGAGCGCTCGGCGCTCGCCGCGCTGGCGCGCGCGGAGGGGGTGACGCCCGAGGACGCCGTCGACTGCGTGCAGGAGGGGCTCTGCACGCTGCTCACCCTGGCGCAGCAGCGGGGCGCGCTCCCGGAGGACGCCGGCGCGTGGGGGGGCGTGCTGGCCGCGATGGTGCGCAACGCCGCGCGCAACCGGCGGCGCCGTCACTTCCGCGCCCGGCCGCACGAGGACGTCGACGCGCACCCGGAGGCGGCGGGGGATTCCCCGGCGACCGACGAGGCGATCGCGCGCGCCGAGGAGCACGTGCGCCTGCGGGCGTGCGTCGAGGAGCTCTGCGAGATCCAGAAGGCCGTCGTGACGCTGCGCATGCTCGAGGAGCAGCCGGGGGAGGACGTGGCGCGGGCGCTCGGCATCTCCGCCGGCCACGTCGCGGTCCTCCTGCACCGCGCGAAGCTCGCGCTGCGCGCCTGCATGACGTCGCCGTCGTGACCGCGCCAGGCTCGCGCTGCGCGCCTGCGTGACGTCGCCGTCGTGACCGCGCCAGGCTCGCGCTGCGCGCCTGCGTGACGTCGCCGTCCCGACAGCGCGCTGCGCCGCCTCGGCGCTGCGCCGCCTCGAGCGTGCGCCGCGGGGGCGCCCGGGTCTGCTATGTCTCCGGCGAGACGCCATGAGCTCCCCTCCGCCTGCCTTGCACATCCTTGCGCCCGACGAGCCGCCCGCGTTCGAGGTGGTCAACCCCGAGGGCCCCTCCAGCGCGGTCCTGCTCTGCGACCACGCCTCCAACGCGGTCCCGCGGAGCCTCCCCGAGCTCGCCCTGCAGGAGGAAGCGCTCCGCGAGCACACAGGCTGGGACATCGGCGCGGCGCTCCTCTCGCGCCGCCTCTCCGCGCTCCTCGATGCGCCGCTCGTGCTCTCCGGCTACTCCCGCCTGGTCATCGACTGCAACCGGCCGCTGGGCGCGCCGAGCTCCATCCCCGAGGTGAGCTGCGGCGTGCCCATCCCCGGCAACACCATCGACGCCGCCGAGGCCAGGGCGCGCGCCGACGCGTGCTTCTGGCCCTACCACAACGCGATCACAGCGCTCCTCGACGCGCGGCGCGACCGCCGGCAGCGCACGGCGATCCTGAGCGTCCACAGCTTCACGCCCTCGATGCCCGGCCAGGACCGGCCCTGGCACGCGGCCGTCCTCTACGGGCGCGACCGGCGGCTCGCCGCGCCGTTCATCGAGCTCCTGCGGCGCGAGCCCGGGCTCTGCGTCGGGGACAACGAGCCGTACCACGTGAGCGCGGGCGGCGATTACGGGATCCCCGTGCACGGCGAGGCCCGCGGCCTGCCGTGCGTGCTGCTCGAGATCCGCCAGGACGGCCTGCTCAGCGCCGAGGGCGTGGAGGCCTGGGCGCAGCGCCTGGCGGCGATCTACAGGGAGATCGAGGCGCGGGGTCTCGCCGGCGGCGCGTGAGCACGCCGCGGGGCAGGCCGTCCCGTGGACGGCCTGCCCGGACGGCTCCGGGGGAGCCCGGAGCGCGCGTTTGTGGAGGCCCGCTGCGCCCGGCCACTCCAGCAGCGGCCAGACGTCGGCCTCGGCGCGCTGACAGAAGACCGGATCGGCGTGCCCGTACCCGGGGACCACGCCGGAGCGGACACCGGTGTTCCCGGCCCCCTCGATGAGCTGCGCGCCCCGCGGGGGATCGCCTCTTCCGAGCTCGGTGCTGACCCACGGGAGGGGGGCCGGCCGCGCGACGCACAGAGGTGCGCCGGCCCCTGCGCCGCACCTGGAAGCGGCCTGTCGGCGACCCTTGACAAGAAAAGTTGTCAAGGCTAGGTAGGGTCACGTGCTTGACGTTGACGTGATCGACGATCCGGCCGCGGCCACGGCGGCGCTCGAGCCTGTCAGGAACCGGCTGCTGTCGGAGCTGGCCGCGCCGGCCTCCGCCGCCACGCTCGCCACGCGCCTCGGGATCGCGCGCCAGAAGATCAACTACCACCTGCGCGCCCTCGAGGCGCACGGGCTCGTGCGGGTCGCCGGGACGCGAAAGTGGGGCGGCCTGACGGAGCGGCTGCTTGTCGCGAGCGCGGCTTCGTACGTCGTGTCGCCCCGCGCGCTGGGGCCTGTCGCCGCGGATCCGCAGCGCACGGCAGACCGCCTCTCCGCGAGCTACCTCATCGCCCTGGGCGCCCGTGTCGTGCGGGAGGTCAGCGACCTCCTGCGGTTGTCGCGGGAGGCCGACAAGCACCTGGCCACCCTGTCGATCGACACCGAGGTTCGCTTCCGGTCTCCGGCGGAGCGCGCCGCGTTCACCGGCGAGCTCACCCGCGCCGTGACGTCGCTCGTCGCGCGCTACCACGATGAATCAGCGCCCGGCGGGCGGCCGCATCGCCTGGTGATCGTCGCTCACCCCACACCGAACGAGACACCCAGAAAGGAGCCATCATGCCAGTGAGAAAAGACGCGTCCGGACGCCGGTCCGTGCAAGCCGAGGTCGAGGTCCCGGGCAGCCCCGAAGAGGTGTGGGAGGCCATCGCGACCGGGCCCGGGATCTCATCGTGGTTCGTGCCGAGCGAGGTGGAGGAGCGCGAGGGCGGCACCACCGTCTCTCACTTCGGCCCGGGCTCGAGCATGGACTCCGTCTCGAAGATCACTGCCTGGGATCCGCCTCGCCGGTTCACCGCCGAGAGCCCGGAGGACATGGGGCCGGGCACCCCGAGTGTCGCGACGGAGTGGATCGTCGAGGCGCAGTCCGGCGGGACGTGCGTCGTGCGCGTCGTGCATAGCTGGTTCGCGAGCACCGACGACTGGGACAAGCAGTTCGAGGGGCACGAGCACGGCTGGGTGGCCTTCTTCCGGCTCCTGCGGCTCTACCTGGAGCATTTCCGCGGCCAACCCTGCGTGCCATTCCAGTTGATGGGGGCCGGACCCGCGCCGGCTGCAACGACGTGGGACGCGCTTGTCGGCCCGCTCGGGCTCGCGGGCGCCGCCGCGGGGCAGCGGGTCAGCACGGCCGCCGGCGCGCCGCCCCTCGTCGGCGTTGTCGAGCGGATCGGATCGAGCGAACACCCGGAGCTGCTCCTCCGCGTCGAGGAGCCGGCGCCGGGCATCGCGCACCTGTTCGCGCTGCCCATGGCGGGGCAGGTCTTCCTGCCGATCCGCGTCTATCTTTATGGCGACGAGGCCAAGGCCGCAGCCGCGCGCGCCGAGCCGGCGTGGCAGGCCTGGATGGCCGAGCGGTTCCCGGCGCAGTAGGTCGGCTCAGCGCGCGCGACAGGGCTGCGTCGCTAGGGGGGCTCGGTGGCCGCGGCGATGATCTTCTTCACCTCCGCCAGCATCTCGTCCGTCTCGGCGTGCTGCGACCGCTCGGCGAAGTACGCCGACAGCCTCTCCGAGCCCGGCTGGATCCGGGCGCTCTCCTCGCGCACCACGACGCGGAAGACAGGCCGGTCGGCGCTGCCGGCGAGATCGACGCTCCCGTCGGTGGGGAGCGCGTCGCGCTTGTAGATCGCGACCCGCGCGTCCCGGAACAGCTCACGGAGGCCCGAGAGCTGCTCCGGGCTCAGCGCGCCGCCGAGCGCCGCCTTCCCCTTGTACCCCTCGAACGTCCCGCTCAGGTCGATCCAGAGGACTGTCTGCTCGCCGGCGCCGCGGTTCACCTCGAGCTGCGCCCAGGGCGCCGGCGGGATGTCCGAGCCGCGATGGCCAGCGCACCCCGCCACGCACAGCGCGCCCCACAGGCAGCCGGCGAGGGCCGCCCTCCTAGCACGTGATGATCTTGCCGCCATTGCTCGTGATGTTGAAGCACGGGTCGACGTCGAACATGGTGTTCAAGATCCGGTTCGCCTCGTCCCTCGCGAAGTCCTTCATCGTCGATGAGCTGTGCTGCGCGTCCGCCTCGGCGGCATACCACCACAGCCACAGGACCTGGTAGCCGGCCGCGCCCCTGCCGCTCGGCGACGCGAACCCCGAGCAGCCGTCCAGGTACTTCTCGTCGCACGAATCGCTCTTCGCTGGGCACGCGTTGCTGCCGTCGTTGCCGTTGTGACCGCACCAGTCCGCGTGGCGCGCCTCGTGGATCAGCGTGCCGGCGCGCTCCACCACGTTCTCGTTGAAGAAGAACGGCATGTAGAGCTCGGTGTAGTTGTCCACGAACGTCCCCCAGACGGTGTAAGCCCGGTTCTTCCCGTCGCCGCACCGCGCGTCCAGCTCGTCGATCTCGCGCATGGCGTAGTTGCCGCCCCAGCGCAGGATATTCCCCTTGAAGTCGTTCGTCTTTGTCGGCTGGTTGGGCGACGCGTAGCTGAGGAGCTGGATCGCCTGGAACGTGCGCGCCAGCGGCCTCTTCAGGTCGCAGGGGGCTTCCCAGCCGAAGCCGCCGTCCCAGTCCCCCTTGTCGAAATCGTAGGCGTCCCAGAAGAAGTCGACCCACGGCTGCGTGCACCAGAAGCTCTTCTGCACGGCGGGCTCGGTGTTCCGGATGGTGTCGCACGTCTGGGCGCGGGCCTCGGAGGAGAGGCCAAGGAGCAGGCAGAGCGCAAGCGTCGCTTTGATCGTCGTTCGCATGGTCAATCCCTCATCGATCAGCGGTGGCAGCAGTGGCCGGGGTGTCGAGCCGAGGCGTCACACGGAATTCACGAGAGCCGGGCGTGTCCGGCTGCACCGGTCGACCGGCGTTCGGGTTCAGGTCGGCGGAGTCGGCGACGTCCTCGGCGAGCGCCGTCCGCCCGTCGACGAACCGGAGGCCGCCGACGTCGATGCCGAGCGCGTAGAGGCTCGCCGCCGCCGGCCTGCGCAGGAGGCCGCCGAGCGCGTGGATGGCCCGCAGCTCGGCGGCGGCGCCGAGCTTCTCGAGCCCGGCGACGGCGCGCAGGCGGACGCGGACCTCGTCCGCGAAGAGCTCCTCGTCGGCGCCGGGCTCGGGGAGCGGAGATCTCGCGATCGCGTCGAGCGAGGAGATGCCCTCGCGGAACCCGAGGGCGCCGAGCAGGTGCGCCGCGCGCCACCGCATCTCGCCGGGCCGCGCCGGCTCCTCCGGATCGGGCGGCGCCGACAGCGACCAGGCGCGGTAGGCCGCGACCGCCCCGGAGACGACAGCCGGGCCGACCGCCCTGAGCTCCCGGAGCGACACCTCGTAGGTGCGCTCGTCCCCGAGCTCTCCCATCAGCGCGAGGTGCTTGTTCACCATCGCCCGGATGCAATCCCTGTCGCACTCGAGCGACTGCGACTCCACCCCCGTGTCCTCCGCCGGGTCTGGCTCGGCGGGCGCAGCGCAGCCCGCGATCAAGGAGAGGAAGACGAGCGTCAATGATGCTCTGCTGGATGTCAATCTCATGTTTTTACCTCTGGTTGCGTTCATGTGAAGACGATCCTCGCGCCTCGACGGCCCCCTCGGCGGCAGCGCGCAGACAGGCCTGCACGCGGGGCGCGCCCGGGAGAGCCCGGGAGAGGGGGAGATCGGGACGTCAACGGGGCTCCCTCGATGCCCGTTGCGGTCATGGTGGAAGTCGCTGGTTCAGCGACTCAGGTGGCTCGAGCAGCTCGACGTACTGACCAGCGCGAGCAGCGCGACCGCCTTGAGCTACCGAATTGCAACTTCAGGTCCATGCTCTGCAAGCGGCGCTGGCCGGCCAGGCATGGCGCGGGTCGCGACGGCGATCAGCGCGAGATGGTCGATATGGGCCGGGTAAAGAAGGGGTTTGCTCGCGGGACGAGCGCCGGTGTGGAGCGAGGCTCGGAGGATGCCCGGGAGCCCGGCGCGGTCGCCCCCGTCGCCCGCTGGGGGCCATGACCTCCATGTGTGGAGGCTGGCGCCTCCAGCAACGCGCCGGTCCTTGCGCACATCTTCCGGAAAGGTGCCCTTCGCTCGCGCGCCCCTGAGCACATGGTCCTTACGCCGTACCGTCCGGCTTGGATTCGTTCCGCTTCCGTCATCGACGAGAGTCACGCTCCTGCTGGCGGTCGACCCACCGCGCGCTGGTCGCGCGCTTCGCCCGCAGCGTGGGCTCGGGCGACCTGCGCGGGCTGATCGACCTGCTCGCCGAGGACGTCGTGCTCGACGCCGACAGCGGCGGGCGATTCCCCGGCGCCGTGCTCGCGCCGCTGCGCGACCGCGAGGCGGTGGCGGGCTTCGTCGCCTCGACCCCGCGGCTCCCGGCCGGCCCCTTCGACGGGGCGATCGGCGACATCAACGGCGAGCCGGCGCTCGTCCTGCGCGGCCGCACGGACGCAGCGATCCGCGTCGTCATCACGCTCGAGATCGACGGCGGCGTTGTGCGCGCCATCCGCGCGATCGCCAATCCCGACAAGCTGCGGTGGCTCAATGCACGCTGCGATCCGTGATCGGGCAGGCCTGCTCATGAACCGCTCGTGTGCCAGATCGGGCCAGCCCTCTCGCCGGATGTCAGGGTTCGGCCGCGCGCGGCGTGCGGCGCCTCGTCCTCGCCGCGCGTGCCCCCTCGGAGCCCAGGAGCCCGCGATCGGACGCCGGCGCGGCACGGCGAGTGCTCGGCGGAGCGGCATGATGCGAACCCTACGAACCTGCGCTCCGCTCTTCGCCCTGGCCCTGACCGCGACCCTCGGTTGCCAGACCTCCTCCACCGACCCGCCGAACGAGGACCCGAACCCCGATCCGGGGGACGAGGTGTGCCACGACACGCCCGGATGTGTGGTCGCCTCCGACAAACAGCGCATCTCGACCCCGGACGTGCCTGCGGACGACCAGGCCGCGCTCGTCTCGGGCAACTCCGCGTTCGCGCTCGACCTCTACCAGCAGCTCCGCGCGGAGCCGGGCAACGTCTTCTACTCGCCCTACAGCATCTCGACGGCGCTCGCGATGACGTGGGCCGGCGCGAAGGGCGACACCGAGACGGCCATGGCCGGCACGCTGCACTTCGACCTCGGGCAAGACAAGCTCCACCCGGCGTTCAACTGGATCGACCAGGAGCTCGAGAGCCGCGGTCAGGGCGCTCAGGGCGCCGACGGGAAGGGCTTCCGCCTCAACGTCGTGAACGCGCTCTGGGGGCAGATCGGCTATCCGTTCGAGACCGCCTTCCTGGACACGCTCGGGCTGAACTACGGCGCCGGAATGCACGTCGTCGACTTCATTGGCCAGCCGCAGGAGTCGGTCGATCTCGTCAACGGCTGGGTCAGCGAGCAGACCGAGGGCAAGATCGAGGAGCTGGTGCCCGTCGAGGCGATCACCCCCGAGACGGTGCTGATCCTCACGAACGCCATCTACTTCAACGCGGCGTGGCGCACCCCGTTCGAGACCACCGCGACCGAGGACGGCCAGTTCGCGACGGCCGACGGGACCGACGTGACAGTGCCCCTGATGCACGGCAGCCTGGAGATACCGTACGCCGAGGGCGACGGCTACCAGGCGGTCGCCATGCCCTACGACGGGGACGAGCTGTCGATGGTGATCATCCTGCCGGAGGCGGGCACGCTCGACGCGTTCGAGGCGTCGCTCGACGCGGCGAAGGTCGACGGCATCGTCGGCGCGATGAGCGAGCACCTGGTCGACACAACGATGCCGAAGTTCAAGTTCGAATACAAGCTGAGCCTCAAGAACACGCTGGAGGCGATGGGGATGGAGGTCGCGTTCACGCCCGGCGCCGCCGACTTCACTGGGATCAACAGCCAGGGACAGCCCTTCATCCAGGACGTCATCCACAAGGCGTTCGTCGGCGTGAACGAGGCCGGCACCGAGGCGGCGGCGGCGACCGCGGTCATCGTCGGCGACGAGTCGGCGCCCTCGCCGGCGTCGCTCGCGCTCGTGAATCCCTTCCTGTTCCTCATCCGCGACAACGCCACAGGCAGCATCCTGTTCGTCGGCCGCATCGCCGACCCCAGCGCGAGCTGATCACCGCGTCCCGCTCCACGACGGGGCCCTCCACCATCCCCCTCGCCACGTGTGTGCTTTCTGCGGCCTGATGGCCGACGATGGCTCATCAGAAAGCAACCTTGAGCTTGGCCTCGTGCGAAGCTGCTTCGTCGGCAGCCTCGGTCTCCGGATACCAGCCCAGCTCAATCTCCTGGACCGCGCGAGCAAGCATCCTCGCCATGACGTAGGTGTCTCCGATGGTGCTGGCCTGCCAGGATGTCACGTCGTGGTTGCCGAGTCGGTGCAGAAATATTCGGTGGCCGACAGTGAAGAATACACGGGCCCAGAACTTCTTCTCGTCCAGCGAGGGAAACACCTCGTCGAGGTCGAGATCGACCCCGGGCCACAGGTTCGCCTCGAAGCTCCGGAGGGTTGCCAGGCTGGCGCGCTCGCTCTCCGTGGATGCCGTTTCGGATCCGACCTCGATCGCGAACGCGACGATGGTGCACAGCCGAGCGTTCGAGACATGGATGAACTGTTCGCCGATGGAGATGCAGGACGACATGATGGTGTTCTTCTCCGTGCATGACGACCTGCCGGTCTGCCGCGGCGCGCAGCGCTGCCGGCAGCAGCGGCTTGTCGGGCGCGAGATAGAGAAAGAGAGAGTACACAGGGAGGCGGGGAGGCGGGGAGGAGAGAGAGCGCAGACAAGGGTGGGAGGCGAGACATGGGGACCATCGTTCGAGCTCGCTCGGGGCCGGCTGGCGTTGTCGTCGAGGAGAAGCTCGTGCTGGAACTCAAGACCGTCGATCACCTGCTGCCAGTCCATGAAGCTCAGGTGCTCACGTACCCAACCCGAAGCAGCCGGCGCTGAGGCTGCTCGTTCGAACGACTGATCCCGGCTCTCGCCTCCCCGCCTCCCTGTTCAATTTTCCGCTGAGAAGGGCCGCAAAAATGAAGCAGCAGCGGCGATAGCACTGTTCCACTCCTCGAACGCCGCCGTTTCAGCTCGCTGTCTGGCGTCGCATACCGTGTCGCCGCATACTCTGGACGTGATCCCGGCGCGGTGCGGGGCGGGCGGGATGCGCCTGTCCCCGGACGCACCAAGGAGTCCCCGCGCCCGGCCACGCGCTTGGTCCGGAAACATAACTCATCCTAGCAAAACATTGGCGAACAAATGAAACACATCTCGCACACGATGCTCATGCGCGCCCTGATCTGCGGCCTTGTCGTCGGAGGCGTCTCGCTGAGCGCACCCGCTGAAGCTCAGGCGGTGGAGTACGGAGTCTACGAAGGTGAAACTTGCCCCGCAGGCTACGCGCCTTTGACCCCAGTCGACGCCTTCTGGACGTTTGCCTTCAGCTGCAATGAGCTCCCCTATTCAGGGGTCTTTCGCATCGCAGACGGGTCTTCGATCGATGGTCCGTGGAACAACTGCCAGCAGCACGCTGACGATACCCGCGAGCTGGACTACATACTCTGCAAGCCCAACTACGAGCTCTTCGAGATCGGCGGGACCACCTTTGCGGTCGTGAGAGGCGGAGAGCAGTGCCTGGAGGGCTTCGAGCTCGCGGATTTCGCCACCGTCTCCGCCAACTCGGCGGAGATCTGCTCGCACGTCGGGCTCTGGAACATCGCGAGGATCGGTGGAGGCGGATCCATCGACGGTGCAGGTTACGAGTGCAACGTCCGCGCGACCGACCCTCGCTCGCTCGGTGACGCCATCTGCGTGGAAAGCGATTGACGCTCGAGCCGCCGGTCGCTGCGTAGCCTCATCGGGGCGCGGCGCGACGCCTGCGCCAGGCAGCAGAACGTCGACGGCTCGGTCGGCACCACGTCGCCGAGCGGCTCGCCGCCGCTCGGCGCACAGCCGCCGGGATCCACGGCGACGATCTCCGCGGGCTTGCTGCCGACGCCGACGCCGGGCGGCGTGACCCCGCAGAACGGCGTCGTCGAGCTCACGACGGCCGACACGAGCACGTCCGCGCCCGTGCCGTCGCTGTGGACCCGGTGCACGCGACGGAGACGCGCCCGGGAAGTGAAGGGCTGAAGCGGATCTACGCGGCCTTCGCCGGCTTCGGGTTCAGCTCGAGGAAGCGGCGCTGGTAGGCGTACGAGCGAAAGCGGATCTGCAGCGGCGGCTCGTTGCCGCTCTTGATCTCGAGCTTCGCGCCGTCGTCGTGCTCGGCGCAGTGCGGGATGCGCAGCGTGTAGGTCGTGCCGCCGCCGGTGCGCACCGCGATGCTCCCGAGCGCGAGCCCGGCCGCGGCGACGGCCACGTTGGTCCCGGTCTGGCCGTCGTCCGCCTTCGCCTCGACGCCGCGGGTCGCCGGCCTCGCGCACACGCAGCAGCCTTGCGGCCAGCAGATCGTCTCGCTCGCCACCGGCACCGGAAAGCCCGGCGTCGGGTGGACGTAGTCGCCGGCGAGCACGGTGAGGACGCGCTTGTCGACGAGGTACGCGGCCTGGCACTTGTCGCAGAACGCCGGCTCTTCGGTGTGGTTGAGCTCGATCTCCGCGAGCGTCGCCTGGCAGCGCGGGCACGTCGCGGTGCCGGCCAGGTCCCTGGCGACGAGGAGCGACCCGAACGCGAACACAGCGAACCCGAGGCCGCCGACGAGGCAGAGCAGCCACAGCAGGCCGGATTGGTCGAGCATCGCGCGGAAACAGAGGAACGAGAGGCCGACGAGCACCGCCGTGATGACGGCGTACTTGATGGTGGAGCCGGTGTTGCGGGTCACGGTGGACGTCATGAGCGCGATTTTAGCGCCGGTTGACCCGTGAGCGCGCGCCGAACGCTGTCGCGGAAAGAGGGCAGGAGGGTAGGAGGGAAGGAGGGTAGGAGGGTAGGAGGGTAGCGCCTCCAAGCGCCTTCAGGCGGTGCGGTACCATCCTGCCCCACATGCCCTACCGGCCTGGTCTTGAGGTGCATGCCGAGCCCTGGAGCACCGGCCGGGGATCGGCATCAAGAGAGCGGGTTGAAGCAGCAGCGGCGCGGTCCTGTTCTTCTGGGCGCCGCTCCCACCCGCTCCCGAAACGATCGCGCTTCGCTTCTCCTGAGCCACCAACCTATCACGCGAAGCGTACTGAATAGATGGGCGGCAGGTTGTTGGCGACCGCCGTCCAACCCTCTCCGCCGTCATCGCTCACGTAGAGGTTGCCCGTGGTGGTGCCGAAAGCCACAGCGCCGTCCTTGTTGGCGAGCGCGTGGCGGTAGATGACGTCGTAGGCTTGCTCCTGGGGCAAACCGCGGCGGAGCTGCTTCCATGTCTCACCGCCGTCCGTCGTGCGAGCCACGAAGAGCGCGCCGTCGACGGTCATTCGCTGCATGTCCGACTTGCCGGGCACGACCCACGCCGTGCGTCCGTGCTTCGCGTCCGCGGTGATGGGGAAGCCGAAATGAACGCCTTGTTCCGGGCGGCTCACCTTGCGCCAGCTCTTTGCGCCGTCGCTGCTGTAGTAGATACCAACGTGATTCTGCTGCCAGATATGGTCGGGATCGCCCTCGCATTGCTCGATGTAATGCGTGTCGTGGCCCCACTGGGCGTCTGGCTCGGGCGTGTGATCGAGCTGCATGCCCTTGTTGCGCGGTTGCCAGACCTCTCCCCCGTCCTCTGTCTCGATGACGCCGGCCGTGGACACGGCCACGAGCATTCGCTTCGGGTTGCGCGGGTCCACCACGATGGAGTGGATGCCCGGGGCGAACTCGCCACCCTCGGAGGCCGGCGTGCCAAACCATTTCGTCTCGCCTTTGCCCTCGCCGGTGAAGAGGTCGCCGCCGCGTGATTCGTGGTTCCAGAGCGGCCGGTTGAGCTCGAAGGAGCCGCCGCCGTCGCGGCTGACGAACAAGCCACCAGGGATGGTGCCCACGTAGACCGCGCCGCCGGGGCCGAAGCCGATGATCCAGAGCTTCTGTACCGTGGCCGGGCGCGTGACGATCTTGATGCCGACACCGAAGTCGCTGCCTGCGTCTTCGTACATGTCCTGGCCGATGTAGCGAGCGCCCTCGGGATACTTGATCTGGGTGGGGTTGTCATTCCAGGTCTCGCCTTCGTCCGTGGAGACGGACAGCTTGGCTCCCCAATGACCGAAGCCGAGCAGCGCCCAGAGCTTGCCCGTGTAGGGATCGCGCGCGACGTAGTTGACGCCGCCGCCGGCGTGGCCCGCGAGGCGCGGCTTCCACGTGCCGTTCTGTCTCTCGACGATAAACGTGCCTTTACGCGTGCCCAACAGGATACGGCTTGCCATTTCAGCCTCCGCTCAGCGCTTGCAGAATGTGGACCTCGTCGTCGGCAGCGACTGCGTCCGTGAGCCCCTTGCGGTCGCGGATCATCTGCTTGCCGACGAAGATGTTGACGTGCGTCCGCAAGCGGCCGCGCTCGTCGCAGATGTAGAAGCCGATGCCGGGCGCGAGCCTCTCCAGGGCCGCCACGACCTCACCTGCTGTCGACGCCTCGACCACGATGGTTTGACCTTCGAGGTGCGGGAAGAAGGTGTAGAGATGGCGCGTCAGGTGGACAGACGGCATGGCGGCTTGCCATACTCCAGGCGTTGTTGGGTGTCAATTGGTTTTGCGGCGACTGGGCGGTAGAAGGGGGCGTGCAGCTCCGAGGAGAGGTGGCGCAGCTCCAGGGTCATTGCGTCGTCCTCGCGGTCTTGCCCCACCAGGTAGANTGCGTCGTCCTCGCGGTCTTGCCCCACCAGGTAGACCACATCATCGGAAGGTAACATCGTGGTTCGGGTGATGTGGGCGACCTGGGCGCCCGCGCCGGATCGAGTTGCCGGAGGGTGAGCGTGGCGCGGGCGAGGCGTC
>NZ_JEMA01000222.1 GCF_001589285.1 Sorangium cellulosum
CAGCACGTCGGGGAGCCGGGGCTGGGATGTGCCCGCGATGAAGCGCGACACCTGGGACGCGCTGCGCCCGATGCGGGCGCCGATCTCGGCGTTGCTCAGGCCCCCCTTGACGACCTGGAAGAGCGTCGCCGTGAGGGCCGGGTCCGAGACGGCGACGCCCGCGCCGAAGGCTGACTCCTGGCGCACGAAATCCGAGAGCGCGCGGTGGACGCCGACGCCGTTGTACGCCGCGACGCGCAGCAGCGTCGGGAGCGTCGGAAAGCGCCGCCCGGACTCCCACCCGAAGGCGACGTTCGTGCCGTACCCGAGCCGGACGCTGAGCTGCCGCTGCGAGCGCCGGCCGCGGAGAGCACGGCAGAAATCCTTTGCGATCTCATCGTACTGCGCCCTCTTGTATCTCATATATGCATCGATGATAGCATATCGGCGCGATAGATAATGCGTATCTGCGCTACATGCGCTTGCGCTGGCCCCTGCGCTGCGGCAAGTGGATGGCGATGGAGGCTTCGATGAACGTACGACTCGCTTGCTGGCTCCTCGTGGGGCTGCTCATGGGGTGCGCGAGCGCCGGGGGACAGACGGGGGAGATCGCCGCCGATCCCTGCGACTCCTTCCCGGAGGTGGCGGGTCAGTTCGTGGAGCATGGCCTCACCGACCCGACGCCCCTCGGCGTGAGCGGCCAGGAGGCCATCGACGCGACAGGCGGGTCAGGGAGCTTCGACGTGGCGTGGGCCAACGGGACGAAGAGCGCCGTGAGCTGGTCCCTCGCCGCCGACACCGAGAGCTCGCCGGTTGTCGCCTACGTCGACCGCAGCAGCGCGTGTGCCGACGCGTACCTGCAGGTCCTCGTGCTCGGCCGCCTGTCGAGCGCCGACGGCATCCTCGATCACGAGCAGCGGGGCGCGCTCCATCGCGGCGACGACGGGGCCGCGCACCTCCGCCTGTTCTTCCTCTTCGACGAGAACCCGTTCCCGGACGTGTACGCCGGCGGTGGGTCGGGGGATGGCTGCGCGGGGTGCAGCGGCGCCTTCGAGCTCTCCGTCGAATCGCGCTGGGAGGCGGGCGAGTCGACCCCTCATGGCCATGTCTACTTGATCGAGAGCGGGACGCTGCTCGGCGAAGTCGGCGCCTTTTGAGCGCGACCGCGGCGCGACCGCGGGCGAGGTGGCGGTCGCGGCGTCACGGCGTCATCGGCAGCGCGACAAGGATGTTCGCGTTACACATCTCGTTCTGCGTGCCCCACCCTGGCAGCACCGGGGCCTCGGCGTCGCGCGTGTCGAAGGTGCACGTCACCTCGATCGACGAGCCCGGGTCGAGCAGCGGCCGCGTGCGGTACCAGTACACGTTCTGCCAGTGGACGTCCCAGTCCTCCACGCGCGCGATGCAGCTCTCCTGCGCCCCCGACGTCACGCGTAGTTCGAAGGTGCGCCCGCGCTCGTGCATGTGCGGCATCACGCCGAGCACCTCGATCGGGGGCAGCGCCGGGTCGAGCGTGAGCTCCGCCCGCGTCCTGCGCCACGTAGTGGCCGCGTCCTGCTGGCCGGGCGGCAGCGTGTCCGGGCCGTCGGGCTCGAAGAGGGTCGTGAGGAAGCCGTCGTCCCCGAGGAACACGGCGCGCCGCTCCACGGTGTCCTCATAGCGGAGCCGGAGGCGCGTCGAGTCCTCGGAGGAGGCGCCCGTGTGGTCATGGATGTTGTAATGCACCTGGACGACGAAGACGTCCTTCGCGGAGACCGGCGCCCCGGTGCCGCCGGGCAACTCGACCACGTCCTGCCCGGGCGCCCAGGCGAACAGCGGCTGGAACGGCAACTCGTCGGCCGGTCCGCCGAAGCACTCCCAGCCGGGCCGGTCCGGCGAGGCATCGTCGAGCTCCGTCATCACGTCCTGGTTCGTCTTGCCCTCCGCCAGCGACGGATCCGAGGGCGTCACCCGATAGACCGTGACGTGATGAACGATGGACCGGACCCCGGGCGTCACCTGATATCCGGTGATGAAGCGGTCCGCGTCGAGGCCCGGGTCCACGGGGAAGCACCTCCACTCGTCGTGGGCCGCGAGGGGATCGGCGGGGTCGACCATGGGGGTGATCGGCGGCGTCATGTAGTCGACCCCGCCCTCGAGCGTGGGCACGGGCGGGGCGGGCGGCGCGTCCGCGCGATCGCCCTCGGCGCGCGCCCCGGTCGCCCAGCGATGGATGACGTCGAGCTCCTCGGCCGTGAGCGTCGCCTCGTCCTTGAAGTCGCCGCACGAGCCGTCGTGCGTCACGAGAAACGGAGGCATGTGGCCGCCCTGCACGGCGTCGTCGATCGCGCCGGCGCGCGCCTTCGCCGAGGTGTAGTCGTCCAGGCGGAAGGGCGCGAGCCCGCCCTCCTGATGACACGCGGCGCACCTGGACGTCGTTATCGGCGCGACGTCCTGCCAGAACGTGGGCTCCGGCGTCGGCTCCTGCTCCTGCGCCGCGCATCCGAGCGCGAGCGCGAGCGGCACGACGGCCGAGAGGCCGCGCGCGTGGAGGGGCAGGGTCGTCGTTCGCATCGATCGCCTCGGGTCGTGCTGCTTCAAGCGGGCCTCCTTGAAATGTGTACAACGTACACGTTTGTGTATGTGCTATACGCAGTCGAGGGATGGCTGTCAAACCACCGGGGCGTCGGAAAACGGCGACGGAGTACAGCGGCGGCGGCGACGCCGTGCGCAGCCTGGAGCTCCTCTGGGGGGTCAGGAAGCGGCCGAGCCGGGGGCCCAAGCCTGGCCTGAGCCTCGATCAGATCGTGCGGGCCGCCATCGAGCTCGCCGACGGCGAGGGGCTCTCGGCGCTGTCGATGCAGCGGGTCGCCGGGAAGCTCGGGTTCACGACGATGTCGCTCTACCGGTACGTTCCGAGCAAGGCCGAGCTCCTGGATCTCATGCTGGACACCGTCGCGGGGGAGCTGCCCCTCGTCGACGGCGTCCCCGGGGGGTGGCGGGCCAAGCTCGAGGCGGCGGCGCTCGCGGACTGGGCGCTCTACCACCGCCACCCGTGGTTCTTGCACGTGACGCCGGTGCGCCCCGTGATGGGGCCGAACGGGATGGCGGCGTACGACGCGGAGCTCCGCGCTGTCTGCGGGATCGGCCTCACCGACCGCGAGGTGATCGCCGCCGTCCACCTCGTCGACGGGTACGTCCGGGGCGCGGCGAGGCTCTCGGTGGACGCTGTCGAGGCCGAGCGGGAGACCGGCGTCACCGACGAGCAGTGGTGGTCCGAGCGCGCGTACTTCTGGGACAAGCTCTTCGACCCGGGTCGCCTCCCGACGATGGCGAAGCTGATGCGCTCGGGCGCCTTCGACGAGCACCCCTTCACGGAGGACGTGTTCCTGTTCGGCCTGCAGCGCGTGCTCGAGGGCATCGAGGCGCTCGTCCGATCGCGCTCCGGCCACCGTGATGAAACTCGTGATGAAACAGGCGCCACGGCGCGTGGTTGTGACGAAACATCCGGCGACGCCCCTCGGCCTGGAGATCGGCCGACGTGCGCGCAGTGCGGCGGCGAGATCGCCCAGCCCGCCACGGGGCGGCCGCGGGCTTACTGCTCACGGGCGTGTCAGCAGCGCGCTTACCGGGCGCGCAACGCGGCCGACGGACGGTGATCGCCGCCTGTCCGCGCCCGGCGTCCGAGCGCTCGCTGGACCGTCGGGGACGGCGGAGAGAGGCTCAGGCGGAGATCGGGCGCGCCTTGCGCGCCAGCGCGTAGGCGATGCCGCTTTGCAGGGTGCCGCAGGTGACGAGCCCTCTCAGCTCGGTCCCCAGGTCGACAAGCGCCTGCGCGACGACGGGGCGGATGCCCGAGAGCACCACCTCGGCGCCGAGCAGCCGCGCGGCCTGCGCGACGCGGACCAGCGCGGCGGCGACGTCCCCGTCCACGTTCTTCACGCCGGTGATGTCGAGGATCGCGACAACCGCTTGCCTCTCGCCGAGCGCGTTCAGGAGGATCTCGAGGATCTGCTGCGCGCGCTCGCTGTCGATCGTCCCGATGAGCGGCATGGCGATCACCCCGTCGGCGATCGGGATGAGCGGCGTGCCGAGCTCCCGGAGCGCCGCCTGCTGCACCTGGATCACCTGCATCTGCGCGAGCATCTCCTGCTCGTAGCGGAGCTGCTCCGTGATGTCCCTGAAGAAGGCCGCGAAGCCCGTGGGCTCGCCCGTCGGGCTCACGAGCGCGAAGGCGCTGAGCTGCCCCATCCACGTGCTCCCGTCCGGTCGCCGGATCCTGAGGACGCCGCGCCAGGCGCCCTCCGTCGCGAGGGCGGGCATGGCCACGTTGGAGAGCTGGGCGAAGTCCTCGGGTGCATAGAAGAAAGAGAGCGGCTTGCCGATGCCCCCGTCGGCGAAGCCGCTCATCGCCTTGAAGGCCAGGTTTGCGTAGGTGACAACGCCGGTCAGGGTCGTCATGGTGATGCCGTCGAGGGCATGGTCGACCAGCCGCTTCGAGACAGCGGCATCCTCGGCCTGGCGGCGCAGGTCGGCCTCTCTCTCCATCTGGGCCGCGGTGTCCTGAGCCACGCGGCGCAGCTCGGCTCGCAGATCGCGCTCTGTTTGCTCCAGCTCGGACAGGCGAGCGCGGAGCGCGGCCAGCTCGATCTCCTGCGCGCAGTGACCCGAATCGTGAGAATCCATGGACCTTCCTGGGTGAATTCAGACGGTGCCGACTCGGCATCTCGCCCGGGTCGCGAGGCTACTACCGATGGACCGCCACTGGGAAGCGCTCGTCGCGGCCCGGAGCGGCCGTGCCACTGCGAGCTCGGCTGCTGCGCTCCTGCGTCGAGCGCCCACTCGCGCGCACCTGTCCCGGCACCGGGGGGCGCGCCGCATGCCTGCTGGACTCCCGCGCAACCCGCGGGTGCGCTGGCACCAATCGATGACTGGCTGATGGCCACATCCCACCGCGGCTCGATGTGCCCGCTCGCTGCGAGCGTCGATGTGGTCCCAACCGGTGGTCCGTCGCGCCCGAGCCCGTGTCTCGGGGCGGCTGTCGCGCCGACGTCGACGGGCGCACGGCCTCGCCCGGTCCCTCCGAGCGCTGCCGCGTCGCCAGGGCTTGCAACAGCGTTCGTGTGGGTGTATGTAGGACAAATGCGGTCGGCTCACGCGCGCCTTCCGGCAGGCTCACGCGCGCCCTCGCGGAGGGGCAGGAGCGCGGTGGAAATCAGGATGCCACGGCGGTCGACGCGGACGAAATCACTTGCTTCCCCGGGGCTGCTTCTGTGTCCTGCCGCCGCTCGCTGGCTCCGCCCGGCGGACGGCCTCTTCGGGCGCCCGGCCATCCGCGCCCGGCACCGCAGATTCTCCGATGACGCGACGCGGCTTCGCGTGGCTGTCGGCTCGCCAGCTCCCGCGCCCGCTTGACGGAATCACCCTACGGCTCCAGAAAGATCGCACTACATGCAAACGAAGACCATCCTGCCTGTCGTGGTGTTGACGGCCTTCGCCGTGGCGGCCTCTGGTTGCGGCAATGGCGGCACCGAGCGTTCCAACGAGCGGTGGGCGACCACCGAGAACACCACCGTCGAGCTCGACTTCGACAAGATCAACGAAGCGTACAAGACGGCGGAGGGGCCCGAGGACTTCGAGCGGCGCGTCAACGAGATCTACCAGGGGAGCGAGGTCATCAGCGTCGCCGTCCAGGACCTCGACGCCAAGACGCAGGTCGTCACCGGGTTCTTCGACAAGAACACCGACGGCGCCGTGCAGGACCCGGAGAAGGTGTTCACGATCCGCCGCGACGTGACGGGCGAAGGCGCCGCGCAGATGCAGACGTCCGGGTACGGCGCCTTCGGCTACTACCACTCGCCGTTGATGGGCATCGCGTCCGGCATGCTCCTCGGCTCGATGCTGTCGTCGGCGTTCCGCCCGAACTACGTGCCGGTCTACACCCAGCCGTACACAACGCCGCCGAGCCGCGCGTCCGCCCTGCAGTCCCACCGCGACTCGTTCCGCGCCTCGAGCCCGTCCGGCGTCGACAAGAGCAAGGCGTCGCAGACCGGGCGGCGTTACAACAGCATCGGCGGCGGCCGGTCCGGCGGCGGCTCGCGGTTCGGCATTCACCGGAACGATCGCAGCCGCAGGCCCGAGCGCCTCGTCGCATAGCGCGCGCCTCCCGCGGCGATGCAGCCCCTCCGGAGCATCTCGGAGCTCCCTTTCCACGGCCGTCCGGCGCTGGAGCTCCTCAACCTCGAACAGCACCGGGACGCGCCGGACCTGGAGTCCACGCAGTTCGGCTGGTGCCAGGTGGCCGAGGTCTGGCTCGACGGCCGCGCGGATCGCGCGCCGCTGCGGGTGACGGACGCGCTCATCGTGGCGGTGCACGCCGCGGACGAGCCGGAGGCGCTGTCGGACGACGTGGAGCTCGAGTTCTTCGTCGAGGAGGTCGCGAAGGACTACTCGGTGACCGTGCTCCTGTCGACGTTCCTCGATCGCTGGCTGCCCGCCGCGTTCCGCGGCGAGCGGGCGATCGTGCTCGCCATGTGCAACCCCCACGCCGCGCGCATCCGGCCGCCGAAGGCGGCAGGGCGCACGCCCGTCTACTACGCCGACGGGGACGTGGACACGTGGCTCGACACCGATGGAGACGGTCGCCAGCGCATCCGCCTCGAGGCGGAGGCCTGGCACATCGCGGAGTGAGTCGATGGGCTTTGGACGAAGAGATGCGGTCGTGTCGCGCGAGCAGAAGCTGGTCTTCGCCGGCATCTACGTGCTGAAGAAGATGGACCTGAAGCCCGCCGAGGGCGGCATGGAGATGCCCCTCGTGCTGCCGTCCGAGCTGACGCCCTTGCAGGACGTTCTCCAGGAGCTCGTGAACGCGGACTTCGTCGAGGTCAACCGCCGCAAGGCGCGGTTCGAGGTCACCAAGAAGGGGCTTGCCTACCTCTCCGAGATCATCGACGAGGCGGAGGCGCTCGTCGACGAGTTCGACGAGGCGTCGCTCGAGGAGGCGGTGGCCGAGCTCCGCAGCCGGAACGTGGACGTGCTGCGGGCCCGCTTCCTGTGGGGCTGGTACGACGGCGAGCTGGACGATCTCGTGCTCTTCCAGCAGCGGCGGGGCGCGGAGCCGGTCGAGCCGTGGTGGGCAGATTACCTCCTGAGCGACGCGTTCTACGAGGCGCTGAGGAGCGATTACGAGTGACCTTCAAGACCCAGCCGCCGCGCGGACGGGTCATGCGAGACTAGCTCCTTCCGAGCTCCAGCAGAGCGGGCTTGTCAAATGGCCAAACGTTGACGAGCTCCGGCAGCACGACGCCACCTCCAGCCTCTTGTGCGCTGCGTCGACCGTCTCTTCCCATCCGACGCGCTTTGTGGCACCATTGGCATGGCCATCCTCCTGCCTGGCCGACCTGCCATCCCGAGCGAGCGCGCTATCATGGCGACGTACAAGAGCGACAAGGCGACACACCTGAGCAACAAGGGGATCGCTGTCCACGCCGACCTGAAGCGTCTCAAGGCAGGGGTGCTGGATGCGATCGCGGTCGTGCGACGAGGGGACAGCGATGCCGCTCTCGCTTGAGCAGAAGAGGCGGCTTGTCGATTTGCTACTGGCCACCCCACCAGCGTCGCTCTTCAACGGGCGAACGGTGCTCCTCGGTGAAGCCGGGCGCCTCTCGTTGCAGCGCGATGAAGGCAGTGCTCGGCTCGATCTCGAAGGGATCGTGCAACAGCTCGGGAAGCTCAGCGCCGATGACGCGCTGGCGGAGCTGGTCGAGAACGCCATCGGCCATGTGCCTGGGACGACCGTGGCCCGTGAGCTCGAGGGGCTGCTCCGATCGATGAAGCGATCGCCCGCGCGTCCATCGGTGACGGGCCAGGGCGCTGCCACGCCCGAGGACGCAGGCGGCCGGATCGCTGCGTCGACCCCCGCGCCTCCAGGCGCAGCCCCGGCCCCGGCCTCGCTCGCGGAGGCCGAGGGAACCGTCGCGTCACGAGGGCGTGCAGGGAAGGACGAGCGGGTGACCAGCGCTCGAGACCGACATACGGTAGGGCCTGACGAGCTGCTCCAGCAGATGCGCGCGGAGGACGGACTCTACGTGCTCGGTTGCTTCGAGCGCCGCGTGACGCTCGCCTCGCAGCAGGTTCGGGCGCTCAACCTCGTCTATGCGCTGCACGAACGCAGGATCGTGCCGACGAACGGCGCGATCCTCGTGGTGGGCGGGGGCGTGGCCGGCATGACCGCGGCCGCCGGAGCGGCGCGGCTCGGGTACAAGGTCACGCTCGTCGAGCAACGGGACGAGCTGCTGCCTCTCTTGCGCGGCAACGCCAAGCGCTGGCTCCATCCGCGCGTCTACGACTGGCCCGAGCCTGACGCTGAGCACCCCGAGGCCGACGTGCCGGTGCTCCCCTGGAGGGCCGCGCCGGCCGGCGAGGTGGTAGAGCAGCTCGAGAGGCAGTGGAAGGCGCTGCCGGAGCTGCCCCGGATCGAGGTGCTCCTCAGCGCCCGCGTCGTCGACCTCGGGCAGGGCGCACCGCGACGCGTGTCGCTGAACGCCCCCGGTCTGAAGCGGCGCGAGGTCGCCGCGGTGATCCTCGCCGTCGGCTTCGGCCTCGAGCGCCGGGTCGAAGGGGTCGACTTCGTGTCGTATTGGGACGACGATAACCTCGACCAGTCCCCGCGGCGGAGCCCAGCGCGCTACTTCATCTCGGGCACCGGCGACGGGGGCCTCATCGACGCGGTCCGCGCCCGCCTGCGCGGCTTTCGGCACGACCGGCTGCTCGCGGACTTCGTTGGAGCGGAAGAGCTCGGCTCCGTCCGACAGGCGCTCCTCGACATCGAACACGAGGCTGTCGCGCGAGAGATCCGGAGCGCTGGCAGCGCCCGTGACCACCTCTACGATGCCTATGAGGGGCTTGGCGAGAAGTACGCCGACGTCCTCGACGCGAGCGTCGACGCCGCCATTCGTGAACGGCTGCGCAACGACGTCACGGTTGTTCTCGGCGGCCTCGAATCGGTTCCATTCTCTCTCGGCGCTTCGATGCTCAGCCGCTTCCTCGTCTCGCGGCTGCTCTTCGCGTTTGGCCTCGCGTACCACCCTGGTGGCTTCTCGCGTATCTCGCGAGCGCCCGACGGCTACGAGGTTCAGTTTCAGCTCGGAGGCCCCGAGCGCTTCGATCGTGTGATCTGTCGTCACGGCCCCCAGGCGGCGATCGAGAGAGCGTTCCCTCCGATCTGGGAGAAATGTGTCCAGCCCATGCGCGCCTTCGCGTCGCTCGATCAGACCCGCTGGCCCATCTACAAGCGCGCTTACGAGCGCGCTCCGTGAAGCGGCTCCCACGCCACGTCCCAAAGGAGGGCCCCGTCAGGATGACATGCGCGGGCGACAAGGGAATCGCGAGCCACGCCGCCGAGGCGCATCTATCGGCGTTGAGATCGCGTTAGCGGGACGGTGGAGGGGTGATGCTGCTCACGCGTAGGCAGAGAAAGAGGCTCGTCGAGCTCCTGGTGGTCCTCCCCCCTGCGTTGGACTTCGATGGGCGAACGGTGCTCCTCGGCGATGTCGGGAGCCTCTCGCTGAACCGCAAAGAGGGCAACCCTCGGCTCGATCTGGAAGGGATCGTGCTGCAGCTCGAGCGGCTCCAAGCCTTTGACTTGTTAGCGCAGCTGATCGATAACGCCATCAGCTACGCGGGCCCGACGCCCGTGGCCAGCGAGCTCGAGGCGCTACGCGCGGCGATGACGGGTCCGCCGGCTTCGGACAGGACCCCGAGCGAGCGGCCAGCGAGCGCCCTGGAGAGCGGCTCGGCTCTCTTCGTGGGTGTCGTCTCCGCGCGGCGCGGCGTCGCCGCCGAAGTGAGGACCACCCCGCTGCCGTCGGGCGCGAGGAGAGCCTCGGCGCGCATTCCCATCAACGATCGGATCCTGGACTATCTGCTCGACGCGCTCGAGCTCCAGGTCCAGAAGCTTGCGCGGTTCAACCCGTCCACCGGCATGGCTCGCCTCCGCGCCTTCGTCGAGCTCTTCGCCGGCGCGCTGGTGAAAGCGCTGTCGTTCGAAAGCGCAGACTTCGGCAAATGGCACATCGAGCTCAGCAGATACGGCATCCGCGCGCGGCCGTCGCGATTTGCCCGGTTCGGGTCCATCTGCCAGTGGGGGAGCATCGCCGCTCACGGGGACCTGAAGGGCGTCTCCTACCAAGACGTAGCCGACGATCTCACGACCACATGCGAGCTGGTTCGCGAGCTCGCGCGTGAGCTCGACGCGGTGGGGGAGCTTTCGAGTTTGCTCGACGAGCTCCAGCGTACACAGACCTTCGACGAGCGGCAAAGGAGCGCTCGCGAGCTCGCCGACGCCATCGACCGGGCCGGCTGGAACGACGTCACGATCAGGGCGGCGACGTTGTACGCTCAGCCGGTGCTCGCCGCAGAGTGGCCGCGATTCGAGCGCGCGCCCCGTGAGTTCAAGATATTCAGGATCGCGAGCGCGTTGGCGACGCGCAACCCGACCAGCGAGACCGATCACCTCGTGGAGCTCGCCCGCGCGATCGTGCGCGCCCTCGCGGCGCACGCAGAGGAGGCCGGCGTCCCCGCCTGGCTCAAGCGCCACGGGGCGCAACCCGCCGCGTTCGCCACACCCCGCACGAGCGTCGTTCGCCTCTCGTTCGACGAAGATCCCAGCGTTCCAGAGGCCTTCTTGCTGCGATCGGCGTACCTGCTCCACCCGCGCGTCGTTCGCCTCGATGTCGGTATGAAGCCTGAGCGCCGCCGCCTGCGGGACGGCGGGGCGATCTTCGGCGCAACGCTGGACGCGATCGCGGCGGCACGGCGCGAGGTCGATCGCCAGCTGCCGCGACGCGGTATCGTTCTTCAGGTCGAGGCGCCATCGGAGCTGGCCCTGTACCCCTACGAGCTCGTAGCGCACGGGCGCGGGCTTGGAGCGCTCGCCGACTATGTCCGCTGCGTGACCGTGCGACCCATCGTGGTGCACAGGCTCGGCAAGGCCGTCGAGGATCCGATCGCCCACCCAGCGGCGCACGAGGCGAACTCGCTCGCGCTCGAGGAGCCGCTGATTCCCTCGGAGATCTCCGCGCGGATGCGCGATAGGGACTGCCTGTTCGCTGGCCCGGCGACCTGGGACTGCAGAGGAAACCCGACCTCGCCTGTCGTCCAGGCGTTCGACGATTTCGGCTGCGCCATCCTCCTATCGGCCGCGCCGGACGAGGAGCGGATGGCGCACTTCTTCCCGCAGGGGACGGGTCAGCGTCGAGAGATCTGGGAGCTGTTCGACGTGGTGTCCGAGCGCCGCGGGGCGGGCGAGCGCTGCACGGTGATCTGGGACGATCCGACCTACGACGTCCCACAGGCAAGCGACGTGTGAGCACGGGAGACGGGTATGTCCGACGATGGATGGTTTGTATACAGAGGCGGCACGGCACGGACCGACGAGCAGGTCGTGAAGCGATGGCTGGACGATCCGCCGCCCTGGAGACGCCGCACCGACGTCCGGCCGATCGAGCGCGAGCCGCTGACGGACGAGGCCACGGTCCGCGCGTGCGAGGAGCGCGCGCTTCGCTACATCTCGGCCGGTCACTCGGAGCTTTTGCGCGCGAACATGGCGCTCCTGCTCCGGAGGCCGTTGCTCGTCACGGGACCGCCGGGGGTCGGCAAGACGTCGCTCGCCTACAACCTCGCTCATTGCCTGGGCCTCGGGCCGCCGCTCCGCTGGGAGGTGAACTCTCAATCCACGCTGCAGGACGCGCTCTACATCTACGATGCCGTCGCTCACCTGCACGCGAGCCAGACAGACCCCAGCGCTCGGATCGGCGACTACATCACCCTCGGCCCGCTCGGCACCGCGCTCCTGCCGACGCGGCTCCCTCGCGTGCTCTTGATCGACGAGCTCGACAAGTCGAGCTTCGACCTCCCTCACGACTTGCTGCACGTCTTCGAGGAAGGGGTCTTCATCATCCCCGAGCTCGTCCGCGCGGGCGACGACCAGGTCGTGTTCCCCTACGATCACGCGGGCGCGCAGGATCGGGTGCCGATCTTCAACGGCAGGGTGCGCACGATCCATCACCCGGTCGTCGTGATCACTTCGAACGGCGAGCGCTCTTTTCCTGAAGCCTTCTTGCGGCGCTGCGTTCAGCTCGAGCTCAAGCGCCCTGACAACGCCACGCTCGCGCTGATCGTGCGGAGCCAGCTCGGCCCGGAGATCTCCGACGAGCTGATCGAGCGAGAGTTTCATCGCTACCACGATCAGATGACCGACGTCATCGTGCAGGCGCTCTTCCTGCAGACGCATTTCGAGGCCGATCCGGACGAGGTCTACGGAGGCCTCAAGCGATGAGCGACGCGATCGGCGCCGTCGTCGGCCGGCTCCTCTCGCGAGCCGACTTGACGGGCGTGGATCTCTCGGCCCGCGATCTCGCCGAGATCTTGTGGTTACGAACCCGCGTGGAGGACCCGCCGCAGAAAGCTGAGCCGTCGCGGTCCGAAGAGCCGGACAGGCCGGCTAGATCACCGGCGGCCACCAGCGCTCGTCTGGTGCGTGAGCCCCGGCCGCGGACGATCGAGGTCGAGTTCGCCGACCAGCGCGAGGTACGCCCGTCGCGGGCTCCCCGAGGTGGTGGCGCGCGCCTGACGCTCCAGATTGACGCGGCGTTGCCGCTCGAGAGGCGGCTGGCCTACACCCGCAGCCTCACCCGCCTCGCGCGCAAGGGGACGGACCGGAGCCGGCTTGTGCTCGACGTCTCGGCGACGGTTTGCCAGACGTGTCAGGCAGGGCGCCTGCGGACCGTCGTGCGGGCGCGCGCGCGCGCCGTCACCAACATGGTCGTGCTCGTCGACTCCGCCGGTCAGCTCGACCCCTGGCGCGCTGGAATACGACAGCTCGCGTCGATCGTCGGCCAGATGCGCGGCTTCGCCAGCCAGAGCTTCCTCGAAGTCGACGCCGACGACGCGACCGGGCTCCGCTTCTGGTCTGCGCCGCTGGGCGAGCCTGGCCGCGCCGAGGTCAAGCTCGAGACGACCTTCCGTCACGGCCTCGACAACCTGTACGTGCTCATCACCGACGGGGTCGGCGCCTCGATGGTCAACGGCGCGTGGGGCAGGGCGCTCACGAGTCTCCCGAGCGGCGCCACGGCGGTCTGGATCCACCCGTGGCCGGAGGAATACTGGCCTCGATCGGGGCTTGGGCGTCTCAGGGCCGGTGTGCCTGCGCCGCTGTCGCAGCACCCGCGCGCGGCTTGCGTCCCGATCGTCGAGTTCAATCCCGAGGGCATCGGATCGCTCGAGGCGTGGCGTCATAGCGGCACGGCGTCTCACCTGCTCGGCGTGCGCTTGCCTCTGGAGCCCGAGCGTCGAGCCAGCGTCCCCCGCGCCTCGGCCGCGGTCGACTGGGGCGCGCGAGGTCGGCGGGCGGTCGAGGCGTTCGAGCCCATCACGCTCCAGCTCCTCGCGCTCGCGGCGGCGGTCCCTGGTTGGCTCGACATGTCGCTCCTTTACGCGCTGGGGCGCCGCTTCTGCATGGCTCCCGTGTCGCGTTACGCCCTCGCCGAGGCGATGTCGTCGGGCTTCTTCGAGCGGGCCCAGCGCGACGCGCGCGGCGTCCTCTTGCGCTTCCGCTCCTCCGAGGCTCGCGCGGCGATGCTCTCGTACCTGCCGACCACGCATATCGCGCGGGTGTTTCGGTTCCTCGTCGACGAGCACCTCTCCGAGCGGCGAGGGGCGCTGGCCGGCCGGCTCCAGATCCCTCTCCATCTCTTGATGCGCGAGGTCGCGCCCGATCGCGCCTCGCTCACGCCCGAGATCGTGCACGAGGAGATGGCCCTGGAGGGCTACGCGATCCTCCACGCGATCCACGCCGCGGTGGCCGCGGGCGACACGAACGTCAACGCCGGCAGGCCGCGCGAGCTCGTGCCGGCGAGCGAGGAGGCTGCAGCCGACGGCTGGCGGATAGTACGCGAGGCCGCGAGGCCGCTGTCTCGGGACGAGGTCGTCCAATGGGCGGAGATCGAGGACGCGCTCCGGAGCCAGCAGATCGTGGACGCGGTGGTGATCGGGGTGTCCAGGAAGGAGGCCCTGAGCGTGCGACTCTGGAACGGCGTTGTCGCGGAGCTCCGCAGGGCGGACATCGACAGACATCCAGTGTCCGATCTCCAGGTCTTGATCGGACGCGACATCAAGGTGCGATTGCTGCATGTCGATCCGCCGCGCCGCCGTGCGCTCGTCTCGAGGCGCCTCGCCTCGCAGGTCGAGCGCCAGCGCCGGCTCGGCGAGCTCAAGCCGGGCGCCGTCGTCACGGGGTGGGTCAAGAGCGTCAAGAATTTCGGAGCCTTCGTCGATCTCGACGGGATCGACGGCCTCCTGCACCACACGGAGATATCGTATTACAATTCCGGTCATCC
Source organism: Sorangium cellulosum (assembly GCF_001589285.1). Classification (GTDB taxonomy): domain Bacteria; phylum Myxococcota_A; class Polyangia; order Polyangiales; family Polyangiaceae; genus Sorangium; species Sorangium cellulosum_G. Next base: position 14,355 of record NZ_JEMA01000222.1, read on the forward strand.
TGCCGATGTGGTCGCGGAGGGCCAGGAGCTCACGTTAAAGGTGCTCACCGTGGACCCGATCGACGAGCGAGTCACCGTCAGCTTGCGGGCCGTCGTGGAGGCTGACCACCTACGACGGCTCGGTGAGTTCAAGCCGGGGGATGTCGTCACAGGGAAGGTCAAGAGCATCGAGGAGGAGCACGGGGCCTTCGTCGATCTCGGCGACATCGATGTCTTTTTGCCCGTCACCGAGATGTTGCATGACAAGGACGAGCACCCTGCCGACTTGGTCGAGGTAGGCCAGGAACTCACGTTGACGGTGCTCACCGTGGATCTGAAGAACGGACGTGTGATCGTCAGCCTGAAGGAGGCCAACCGCCAGCGCCGGCTCAGCGAGCTCCAGCCGGGAGATGTCGTCACGGGGCGCGTCAAGCGTATCGTGGCTTATGGAGCTCTCATCGATCTAGGCGGGATCGACGGCTTGTTGCACGTCAACGAGATGTCATACACCAAGGTCAGCGATCCCTTGGTTGTCGTCCACAAGAACCAGGAGCTCACGCTGAGGGTCAAGTCGGTCAACCGACAGCGCAGGAAGGTCCAGCTCAGTCTGAGGCAGATGCACGAAGACCCTTGGGTTCATGTCGGAGATCGCTACGCGGTTGGCGCCCGTGTCCGAGGGAGGGTCTCCAAGATCGTCGAGTATGGCGCCTTCGTGGAGCTGGAGCCGGGCGTCCAGGGCCTCATCCCACGGAGCGAGCTCAGCTGGGACAAGAAGGCCAAACATCCGACGAATTTCGTCGAGCTGGGCCAGGAGGTCGAGTGCCAGGTGCTCGATGTCGACGTGAGCGCGAAGCGCATCAGCCTCAGCCTGAAGCAGCTTACTCCCGATCCCTGGGTGGTCTTCAGGGACAAACACCGCACCGGCGACAAGATCTCGGGCAAGGTCGTCTCTACCACTGACTACGGCGTGTTCGTGGGGATCGAGGGCATCGTCGGGATGGCCCACAGGAGCGACATCTCGTGGACGATACGCGTCAATAACCCGAGAGATCTTTACCGCAAGGACGACGTCGTCGAGGCGATTCTCCTCTTGATCAATCACGGCGAGCAGAAGATCTTGCTCGGCATCAAGCAGCTCCGGGGCGACCCGTGGCCCGATCTCGCGACACGATTGAAGCAGGGGACCGAGTTCTCGGACGCAGAGATCGTCGGCGTCTCGAGCAGCCTGGTTTACCTGCGTCTCTCGCCCGGGGTCGAGGCGGTCGCGAAGCTTGAGACCGTCGAGCCCGAGCTCGCGACACGGCTCGTTCGCGGCGCGAAGGTCCGTGGTACGGTCGTGTCGACGGACGACCAATGTCTGGTCGTGCGCGTTCTGGGCTTGGATTCCGAGGTCTGACCACGGGCTCGCGCCGGGCTCCTTGACAGCGGGGCTCACCACGCGGCCGCGGTCGACGCGCGGCCAAGCGTTCCGGCGCGCTCCCCCGAGCCGCGCGCCGCCGTACTGCAAGAGCACCGTCCTGCGCCGCAAGGCGCTCGGCGACGCCGCGTAGGCGCAAGAACATCGCGGGTCAGACCAACGCCCGGAGGGCGACGTGTGCCCCATCGTCCCCGGGGCTCATCGCGACGCCACGAAGGCCGCGAGCTTTTCGGGGCTCATCACCCAGTAGATGCGCTCGATGCCCTCGGCGGACGCGTCGATGGACGCGAGCGCCAACGCGACGCCGTCCCGACGGATGAGGACGGACGGCTGGCCGTTCGTCTCCAGCCAGGTGACGGTGGTGTCCGGCCAGAAGCGGCTCGCGAAGCCAGCGACGAGCTTGGCGACGCGCTCGCGGCCGTGCACCGGGACGCGGGCGGCCATCCGCACGCGTCCGTTGCTGTCCGTGGTCGACGAGACGTCGGCCGCGAAGAGGCGCTCGAGCGCGGAGAGGTCTCCCTTCTGCGCGGCGGCGATGAAGCCCTCGAGGAGGCGCCGCTGCTGCTCGACGCCGACCGGGGCGCGACGCTCGCCGGCGAGATGCTTCCGCGCGCGGGCGAAGAGCTGGCGCACGTTCGCCTCGCCGAGATCGAGGATCCCGGCGATTTCCTCATACGGGTAGTCGAACACCTCGCGGAGCACGTACACCGCGCGCTCCGTGGGCGTGAGCTTCTCGAGGAGCACGAGCACGGCCAGGGCAAGGCCTTCCTGCGTCTCGGCGCCGAGCTCCGCGCTGGGGCTCGTGTCGATCGGCTCGGGTAGCCAGGGCCCGACGTACGCCTCGCGGCGGACACGCGAGGACTGGGCCACGTTGATCGCCAGGCGCGTGGTGGCGGTCACCAGGAATCCCGTCGGCTCCTGCACGGTCGCGGGGTCGATCGCCTGCCAGCGGACCCAGGTGTCCTGCACGACGTCATCCGCCTCGGCCCTGCTGCCGAGTATCCGATACGCGATGCCGAGGAGCCGGGGCCGCAACGCGACGAACAGGTCGGTGGCAGACGGTGAGTCTTCAGGGACTCTGGGCGCCGTCACTTTTCTTGCTCCGACCTGTCACAAGGCGGCGGGCTGTCCGGTCCTCCCCGCAACGGAGCATCCGGTCGGGATGCGCGAACCAGGAGAATCGTCATGAAGATCGTCGTGTTCGGGGGTAGCGGGCTCATCGGGAAGAAGCTGGTCGGGATCCTTCGGGAGAAGGGGCACGAGGTTACACCGGCGTCGCCGTCCACGGGCGTCGACATCTTGAGCGGCGCCGGCGTCGCCGAGGCGGTCCGCGGCGCCGAGGTCGTCGTGGACGTCGTCAACGCGCCCTCGTTCGAGGCCGATGCAGTGATGGGCTTCTTCCAGAGGGCGGCCGGTGTGATCCTGCCCGCCGAGGCCGCCGCGGGCGTTCGCCACCACATCGCGCTCTCCGTCGTGGGGGCCGACCGCCTGCCGACGAGCGGTTACCTGCGCGCGAAGGTGGCGCAGGAGGCAGCGATCCGCGCGGCAGGGGTGCCGTACACGATCGTGCGCTCGACCCAGTTCTTCGAGTTCGTCAGCGCGATCGTCGACGCTGCGACGAAGGGCGACACGGCCACGCTGACGCCTGCCCTCCTCCAGCCGATCGCGGCCGACGACGTGGCGGCAGCGCTGGCAGCCATTGCGGAGGAGGCGCCCAGGAACGACATGGTCGAGCTCGCCGGCCCCGAGCCGATCGGCCTCGACGAGCTGGGCCGTCGGTGGCTCGCGGCGAAGAAGGACCCGCGCAAGGTCGTCACGGACGCCGCAGCCGGGTACTTCGGCGCGCAGCTCGACGACCGCGCGCTCACCCCCGGCCCGGCCCCGCGAACTGGAGCGCTTCGCTTCGATGCGTGGCTCGCGCGGGCGTGAGGAAAGTACCAGATCTACGGCGCGTGCGCCCGCTGGAACGACGGTTACTTGGTCGGGCTGTGGAGCGCGCGAGGCTACCTGATGTGGTATCGGATCGACATCGACCGCTTCCGCACCGCGCTGAAGGAGCGCCGCTACCCATGGGACATCCGCTCGTGGATCGAGGCGTGTCCCATGGTGTTTGACGTCGGCTGGGCCTCTCGATGGAGCGACCTCGGCTTGCGCCCCTGGCTCCACGCCTGACCGCCTGCCGGGGCCGATCGAGGTGTCCCCCGCGCGCCGAGACGCGGTGGCGCGCGCCGGAGAATCTAGATCGAAGCCTCGGCGCGCGCGCCGCGATGTCGGGTACCCGCGAGCTCATCCCCGTGTGGGTAGGGGGTCCAAACGCCTTTGCGAAGGCAAGTGCCCGCTCGCCTCAACGTTCGGTTGACAGAATCGCACGACCACGATGTGGTCGTGTCAGTCGCCCCGCGGAATCGTATACACTGCACGCATGAGCCACGTCGTGATGCAGGCAGCGGAGTTCTCGACGGTCGCCGCGGCGGAGCAGGCCGCGGCGGAGCTGCGGCGGCTCGTCGCGGACTACGTCACCTACGAGGGGACCGCCGACGCGCCGTGGAGCGAGGGCGCCGTGCCCGCGCCGCTGGTCGAGTTCGGCCGGCGGCACGGCGTGCCGTGGCCGGGCGACCCGACGTCGCGGTTCCTGCTCAAGGGCCTGTTCAACGACGAGGCGAGCGTGCTCAGCGTCGATCGCCTTGTGTTCTTCTGGGGCGGCGGCTTCGATCTCGGCGGCGCGTGGCTGCGTGAGGTGCTGTTGCGCGGGCTCGGCGCGGTGTACTGCACCGACGCGCCGCGGCTGGCGGTGCGCGTGGACGATCCGCAGGCTCGCGCGGCGGCGTCGGCCGAGTTCCTCGTCGAGGAGGACCACGAGGAGCAGTTCACGACGACGTCGGACGACGCCGTGCTCGACCGTGCGCTGTTCACCATCACATTCGAGCCCGACGGCGACCGCGTTCACCTGACGTTCGAGGACTCGGGCGGGCAGGACTGGGCGTTCGTCGCGATGCTGCCCCAGCTCTCCGGCGACGATCCCACGCTGCGCGCCCCCGCGCGGGGCCTGCACGCGAGCGTGGTCGATGGCGGAGGGGCGCTCGGCTGAGGGCTCTCGAGCTCGGCGCAGGAGGGGCGCGCCACGAGGTCGGCTGCCGTGAGGTGCTCTCGGCCGCACGAGCTCTCAGGACGTCAGGGGGGCGCTCTCCCTCGGCATTCAGCGCAGGCGGAAGTCGTGGGTGAACGCTCCGAAGGGGGCCGGGACGTTGGGCGCTAGCGGAGCGCGCTGCGCACCGCCGCGTCGAGCGCATCGAGCACCAGGCGCACGCGCGGCACGTTCCGCAGCTCCCGGTGGTACGCGAGGAAGATGGGCGCCGACGGCAGCTCCGCGTCGACGTCGAGCCGCACGAGCCCCGCCGTCGTGCGCGCCGCGGGGTCGGACATGAGCGCGATACCCTGCCCCTGCAGCGCCGCCTCGAGGAGCGCGAAGTGCGAGTTCGACCGCAGGACGAAGCGCTTTGCCCCGTGGGCGGTGAGCCACGTCGTCTTCGGGCTTTGCCCGGGCATGCCTTCGTAGCCGACGAAATCGTGGCGGCCGAAATCGGCCGTCTTCAGCCGCCCGCCCCGGAGCCTCCGCTCGATGTAGCTCGGCGCGGCGTAGAGCCCGAACGAGGCCCGCCCGACCGCGCGATGGACGACCGCGGGCGACGACGACTTGCTCGAGCGCATCGCGATGTCCGCCTCGCGCCGCGCGAGATCGACGAGCCGCGTCTCCGAGAGGATCTCCAGCAAGAGCCCCGGATGCAGCCGGCGGAGCTCGCAGAGGAGCTGCGTGACGGGCTGCACGATCGTGTCGGCCAGCGACACGCGCACCGTCCCGGAGAGCGCCTCATCCCCCTCGTCACGGCGGATCGCGCGCAGCCCGCTCTCGATCTGCTCGGCGAGCGCCACGAGATCGAGCGCGTCGGGCTCCACGGACGTCCCCCCGTTGCTCCGGTGCACCAGCGGGCGCCCGAGCGCCGCTTCCAGCGCCTCGATGCGCCGCGCCGCGGTGGAGGTCGAGACCCCGAGCGCCTTGCCCGCGGCGAGGAAGCTGCGATGGCGATGCAGCGCGAGGAGCACGCGGAGGTCGTCCCAGAGCGGAGAGACTGCGCTTTGCATTGATGGAAATCGGATTACCACCGATGCCCATTGTCGCCAAGCGCACCCGAAACCATCCTTCCGCCATGACTCCTTTCGATTTCAAGGGAAAGACGGCGCTCGTCACGGGCGCCTCGATGGGCATCGGCGAGGCGTTCGCCCGCGAGCTGTCGCGGCGCGGGGCGACGCTGATCCTCGTCGCTCGCAGCGAGGCGAAGCTCGCCGCGCTCGCGTCCGAGCTCGGCGAGGCGCATGTCATCGCCGCGGATCTCGCCGCCCCGGGCGCCGCGCAGCGCCTCTTCGACGCCGTCACCGCGAGGGGGCTCGAGGTCGACGTCCTCGTCAACAACGCTGGAGTCGGCGTGTATGGCGCCTTCGACGAGCTCTCCCTGGCGACGCAGCGCGAGCAGATCGATCTCAACGTCGGCGCGCTCGTCGAGCTCACGCATGGGTTCATGCCCATGCTCGAGCGGCGAAACGGGGGCGTCATCCAGGTGGCGTCGATGGCGGCCTTCCAGCCGATCCCGTACTTCGCTGTCTACGCGGCGACGAAGGCGTTCGTCCTCTCCTTCAGCGCGGCGCTCTGGGGCGAGTACCGCCCGCGCGGCGTGCGCGTCCTCGCCCTGTGCCCCGGCGCGACCGAGACGCCGTTCTTCCAGCGCTCGGGCGAGGTCCCGGGGGCCAGCAGGAGGGCGCGGCCGGAGGACGTGGTGAGCGTCGGGCTCGCGGCCTTCGTGGCCGGCCGCGCGACGGTCGCCCACGGCGCCGCGAACAAGGCCGCCGCGTTCCTCTCCCGCTTCCTCAGCCAGGAGTTCGCCGCGAAGGCGATGGCGCACTTCGGCAAGCCGAAGGCGCCCGAGCTCCCCCGCGCCGCCGGCCGCGCGGCGTGACCTCGCCTAGGGCCCGACGGCCGCCGCGCGCGCCGCCTCGACGTGGCGCAGGCAGGCCTCCCGGCTGGCCCTGGCGGCGGCCTCGGGCACGCGCAAGAGCTCCATCCGCTGCTCGACGGGCATGCAGTAGGTCGTCGCCGCCCACAGCTTCGGGTCGTCGACGCCGCGGAGCTCCTCGAGATCGGTCCACACCCGCACGGCCCTGTCGTCCGCCGCGGTGACGATGCGGTGGCCATCGGGGCTGAACGCCACCGCGTTGATCGGCGAGTCCGAGGCGCGGAGGACGAGCGGCTCGCCGGTGCCGTCGGCGTTCCACACCCGCACGGTGTTGTCCTGCGATCCGCTGGCGATGCGCTTGCCGTCGGGGCTGAACGCCACGCCGAGCACCCAGTGCTCGTGACCGCGAAAGACGAAGGGCTCGCCCGTGCCGTCGGCGTTCCACACCCGCACGGTCCGGTCCCAGGACGCTGTGGCGAAGCGCTTGCCATCGGGGCTGAACGCCACCGCGTTGATCGCGCCGTCGTGACCACGAAAGACGAGGGGCTTGCCCGTGCCGTCGGCGTTCCACACACGGGCGGTGCTGTCCGACGACCCGGAGAGGATGCGCTTGCCGTCGGGGCTGAACGCCACGGAGTAGACCCGATCCCCGTGACCACGGAGGACCAGGGGCTCGCCGGTGCCGTCGGCGTTCCACACGCGCACGGTCCTGTCCCACGACGCGACGGCGATGCGCTCGCCATCGGGGCTGAACACAGCCGAGTAGACCTGATCCTCGTGACCGCGGAGGACGATGGGCTCGCCGGTGCCGTCGGCGTTCCACACCCGCACGGTCTTGTCGGCCGACCCGCTGGCGATGCGCGTGCCATCGGGGCTGAAGGCCACCGAGTGGACCTCATCGTCGTGACCTCGAAGGACGATGGGCTCGCCGGTGCCGTCGGCGTTCCACACCCGCACGGTCCGGTCCAGCGACGCGGAGGCGACGCGCCGGCCGTCGGGGCTGAACGCCACGCCGTAGATGCGATCGGTGTGACCATGAAAGGCCAGGGGCTCGCTGGCGCCGTCGGCGTTCCACACCCGCGCGGCCCGGTCGTGCGACGCGGTGACGACGCGCTTGCCGTCAGGGCTGAAGGCCACGGAGTAGATCTGATCGTCGTGGCCGCGGAGGACGAAGGGCTCACCCGTGCCGTCGGCGTTCCACAGCCGCACCGTCTCGTCCTGCGACCCGGTGGCGATGCGCTTGTTGTCGGGGCTGAACGCGGCGGAGTAGACGCGATCGTCGTGGCCGCGGAGGACCAGGGGCTCGCCGGTGCCGTCGGCGTTCCACACCCGCACGGTCCTGTCCCAGGACGCGGTGACGATGCGCTTGCCGTCGGGGCTGAACGCCACGGAGTAGACCCGATCCTCGTGGCCGCGGAGGACGAGCGGCTCGCCGGTGCCGTCGGCGTTCCACACGCGCGCTGTCCTGTCCTGCGACCCGGTGACGATGCGCTTGCCGTCGGGGCTGAACGCCGCCTCATAGACCTGATCCGTGTGACCGCGGAGGACGATGGGCTCGCCGGTGCCGTCGGCGTTCCACACGCGCGCGGTCCTGTCGGCCGACGCGGTGACGATGCGCTGGCCATCGGGGCTCGGCGCCGCCGAGTAGACCCAGTCCTCGTGACCGCGAAGGACGAGCGGCTCGCCGGTGCCGTCGGCGTTCCACACGCGCGCTGTCCTGTCCCAGGACGCGGTGATGACGCGCTTGTTGTCGGGGCTGAACGCCGCCGACTCGACCGGCCCCTCGTGACCTTGAAGGATCACGGGCTCGCCGATGCCGTCGGCGCTCCACACGCGCGCTGTCTTGTCCCAGGACGCGGTGGCGATGCGCTTGCCGTCAGGGCTGTAGTGCGCGTCCAGGACCCCGTCCGGGTGGACGAGCACCGCGCGCGAGATCCTGCTGTACAGCGCCCACCGCGCGAGGACGGCCCACCCGCGCGGCACGTCGCTCGGCTCGACCTCGCGCAGGATCGCGAGCACGCTCGTGGGATCGGACTGCAGCTCGCGTGCCGCCGCCACGCGGGTGGCGTTGCGCGCGCGCAGGGCCTCGGCCTGCGCCCGCGCCGCCTCCCGATCGGCGCGCGTGGCCTGCTGGTCGGCGCGGACCGCCAGGTACGAGACAGTGACAGCGATCGCGGTGAGCGCGGCGATCACCCCCGTGGTGAGCCGGCGGCGCAGGCGGCGCGCCCGCTCGCAGTGGTCCACGACGGCCAGAAGATAGTCCTCCTCGCGGCCGCCGAGCCCGGCGCGCCACTCGGCGCCGTGCTCGTCGCGGCGGCGCCTGTACCAGGCGCGGGCGTCCTCCGCGGCGCGGTCGCGCCAGAGCAACCCCTCGGCGCGGCCGCTCGTCTCCCACTGCTGGGCCGCGGCGCGCAGCCGGGCCAGGAGCTCCGCGTCCTGCTCGCTCTCGGCGAGCCACTGCCCGAGCTTCGTCCACCGGCTGATCAGCGACTCGTGGACCAGCTCCACGGTCGCGCCCTCCCGCTCGTCGCCTGTCTCGATGAGCAGGAGCCGCGCGCCGGCGAGGTGCTGGACCACCTGCACCATCGCCTGGGAGGCCTCGCTCTGGCCGTCCCGCGCGAGGTCGCGGAGCTCGTCCATGCGCACGACCGCGCGCGTGCGCTCGGGCGTGACAAGGCGCAGGAGCACGGCCCGGGCCAGCCGCTGCTCGCCGGGCGGCAGCGCGGAGAGCACCGCGTCCGCGTGGGCGGACAGGGCCCCGGCCACGCCGCCGATCTGGTCGTAGCTGTCCCGCGTCAGGACCCGGCGCTCGCGATCCCGCGCCTCCCACAGCTTCGCTGCCGTGAACTGCAGGAGCGGCAAGGGGCTGCGCGTGCCCTCGAGCGTGTCCAGCATGTGATCGATCATCGCCGCGCTCTCGAACCGGTGACCGGCCGCCTCGATCGGCCGCGTCAGCGCCTCGCGCAGGCCGTCGCGCCCCATCGGCGGCAGGAACGAGAGCCCGCGGGTCACCTCCGTCACGAAGTGGTGGTCGTCGGCGATGCGATCGAGGAAGTCCGAGCGGATGGCGAGCACGGCGCGCAGGGTCGACGAGGCGTCGTCGGCGGCGCCTTGCAGGCAGGCGACGAACGCCGCCCGGTCCTGCGGGGCGGCGCCGAGCGTGTAGAGCTCCTCGAACTGGTCGACGAAGAGCAGGATGCGGTGCCGCTTCCCCTCGCGGCGGCAGCGCGCCCGCAGCCGGGCGCCCAGGTAGCCCGGCTGGGCGCGCAGCGTGGCGATGAGCTCGTCGTGATCGCGGATCTCGGGCGAGCCCGTCGCGCCGGCGGGCTCCGCCTCGGCGACCTGCACCAGCACGTCGACGATCGCGGACAGCGGGCGGGGCCCCGGGCGCAGGATGAACGCCTCCCAGCGGTTGCCCGAGCGCTTGAGCGCCGGGATCACGCCCGCGCGCACGAACGACGACTTGCCCGCCCCCGACGGCCCGGCGACGGCCACGAGCTGCTGGTTGCGCAGCCGCGTCACGAGGGCGGCGGCCTCGCGATCGCGGCCGAAGAAGCGCGGGGCGTCCGCCTCCTGGAACGCGGAGAGCCCGGCGAACGGGCTCTCGTCCTCGCCCAGATCGAGCGCCTTCCGGCCGGGCAGGAGCGCCTCGAGCGCGGCGAGCAGCTCCCGGGCCGAGCCGATGCGCTCGGCCTTGCGCTTCTTCAGGCAGCGGTCGATGAGGGCGTCGAGCGCGCCCACGTCCGCGCGCCGCTCGCTGGCGGAGGGCATGGGGACATCGACGTTCATGATCTCCACGAGCCGGCCGGCCGAGAACGGGTCCAGCGGGTGCGCCCCCGTGACCAGCTCGTGGAGCACGATGCCCACGGCCCATAGATCGGTGCGCGCGTCGATGTCCCAGCCCCGGAGCTGCTCGGGCGACATGTACCGGGGCGTGCCGAGGATCGCGCTCTGCCCGCTCTGGTAGGCGCCCCCGGCGAGCGCCATCCGCACGCCCGTGAACATCGAGACGACGTCGGCCTCGACCTGCTTGGCGATGCCGAAATCGAGCACCTTGATGCACCCGGCGTCGTCCAGGAGGATGTTCTCCGGCTTGAGGTCGCGGTGCACGATCCCGAGATCGTGCGCGCAGATGAGCGCGCGGACGACGGGGATCATGAGCTCGACGGCGAGGGTGGGCGCGACGGGGCCGGGCGGCGTGTGCGCGGGGGGCAGCCCGGGCGCGCTGGGGTGCTCGCGCTGGGCCATCCATTCGCGCAGCGTGCGGCCCTTGACGTACTCGAGCACGAGGTAGGGGTGCCCGTGGATCTGGTCCACCTCGTGGATGACCACGATGTTCTCGTGCCTGCAGAGCGCCGTGGCCCGCGCCTCGGCCAGGAAGCGCCCGATCCCTTGCCCGCTGTGCTCGCGCAGGAGCTTGATCGCGACAAGGCGGCCGAGCCTCGTGTCGCGGGCCAGGAACACGATGCCCATGCCCCCCTGGCCCAGCTTTCGGATGATCTCGTACTGCTTGATGGTGTCGCCGACGTCCGGGGGCGTGTAGGCCGCGACGGGATCCGCCGGCGTCGTCGGTGCCTCCTCCGGGGCAGGCGGGGGCCCTCGCAACTCCGGCGTCCCTCGGATCTCCGGCGTCTCCACGTCCTCGGGGAGCGCGCCCTCCAGGGACGGCTCCGGCTGCGGCCGCGCCGGAGCCCCGGCGCTCCGGATCTCCCCCTGCTGGGCGCTGATTCCCGCGCTCCTCTCGGCGTTGATTCCGGCGTTGATTCCCGCGCTCCTCTCGGCGCCTCTTCCCAGGGCGGTCGGCGCGCATGGCTCCAAGAGGTCTGCCCGGCGGATCCCGCCTGGCTCGCTGGCGTCGAGCTCGCGCAGCAGGTCGTCGGCCGTCACGACCCGCGCCTCGACGTCCTCGAGGGTCGCCTGCCGCAAGATCGCGCCGAGCGGGTGCCCGAGGAGCGCGCGGGGGATCCGGACCACCGGCCCGCGGCTCTCCCGCTGGAGAGGCGCGCCGTCCAGTGGGCTCTCCCGGCCCGCGCGCCTGCCCGTGAGGCACTCGAGGTACACGAGCCCCCAGGCGTACAGATCCGAGCGCGCCGTCGGCGGGAGCCCCCGGAGCTGCTCTGGCGCCGCATAGAGCAGGCCCAGGGGCGCGCTGCCCGAGGCGGCCCCGCCGGCGCCGCCGCCCCGCGCGCCCGAGGCGAGGCCGAGGTCGAGCACCCGCGCGTCCCGCCGCGCCTCCGAGGGCACGACCATCACGTGGCTCGGCCGGAGCGCCCCGTGGACGATGCCCTGCCGGTGCGCGCAGGCCAGCGCGTCGAGGACCTGCCGCATGAGGTGCCGCGCCTCCTGCGGGGCGAGCGCGCCCTGCTGCGAGAGCACCTCGGCCAGGCTCTGCCCAGGCACGAGCTCGGAGACGGCATAGAGCTCTCCCTCGTCCGTCTGCCCCCAGTCGACGAGCCGCGCGATGTTGGGATGATGGAGCCGCGCGCAACAGCGCATCTCCTCCTGGAAGCGGAGAAAGCGAGCGCGGTCGGCCCCGGCCGCGTCCGCGGGATCTCCGTCCCGAGCGCGGCGGAAGATCTTGAGGACGATCGGTCGTCCTGTCGCGATGTGCCGCCCCGCGTAGACGGCACCGAGGCTGCTCTCCCGGAGCAGAGAGAGGAGCTCGTAGCGGCTCTGGAATACCATCCCTGGAGCGAGAGTCTCCCCGTTCATCGCAGCCCCTCCGATCGCGGCCGCCTCCCCGCGGGCGCTCCGGGCGAAAGGCCCGATCGAGAGCATCGCGACGACGGCGGCTGTCGAGCTCGTCCAGCGCCCGTGCCCGGACAGCTCGACCCCATGGCCGGTCGGATGCTCCGGCGGCCGATCTCGCTGCCCCTCATTTCATAAAGTGGTCCTCGCTCATCGTCCGGCGGAGGCGCGCCGCCAGCGCACGTCGGCCGGGCCCGGATCCGCGCGGCGGGGCGTGCCCGCAGCGGCGGGCGCACGGGCGAGGCTGTGTCGCGCACGGACGCCGGACCGCGATCCTCAGGTGCAGAGATGCAACGAACGCAGAAGACGCAGAGGGCGCAGCAAACGCAGACGACGCAGCAAACGCAGGAGATGGAGACGAGCGAGCAGCGCGCGGAGGAGTCGCCGGCGCGGCCTGATGCGGGCTGACGCGAGCGAGCCGGCCAGCCCGTGCCTCATGGCTTCTGCGGCGCCCTCCCGGACGTGCCTTGAGCGTGGCCTCCTGTGTGGCACGATCCTCCCGGGGGAGGAAACATGGACTTGCCTCGTGACGGCAACACCGACACGACGATCGCGCTCCAGGGGGACAGCTGCATCGACGCGATCTGGCGGCCTCAGCCAGCAGGAGGCCAGCTCACGCTCTTGATCTACCACCGCGAGGGCGTGGAGCGCGTGCTGCTGAGCCCCGGAGTCCCTGTCGTTGTCGGCCGCGCGCCCCCCTCGCAGGTGCGCATCCAGGACAGCAGCCTGTCGCGCGAGCACGCCCGCTTCACGCTGTCGAACGGGCTGCTCACGGTCGAAGATCTGCAGTCCACCAACGGCACCTGGGTGAGCGGGTCGCGGGTCGCCCGCGCGGAGGTGAGGCCGGGAGACGACGTCATGCTGGGCAACCTGCTCGTCTCCGTCCGCGCGTGCTCGTCGGAAGAGGGCGTGCAGACCGTCCTCCTGAGCCACGAGCGGTTCCGCGTCGTCCTCGAGGACGAGGTGGTGCGCGCCCGGCACTTCGGCCGCACCTTCGCCGTCGTGATGGTCCGCGCCGAGCGGTCCGCCGGGGCGCACGTGAGCCGGTTCTATCCCCGCGTCAGGGCGATGTTGCGGCCGGTGGACAGGATCGGGCTCTACAGCCCGGACACGCTCGCGATCCTGCTGCCCGAGGCGCGCCCCGAGGCCGCGCTCGCGCTCGCGCGCGCGCTCACGGCGCCCTCCACGACGGGGGAGCCCGCCTTGCTCGCCGGCATCGCCTCCTTCCCGGACGCGGCGACGTCGGCGGAGAAGCTGCTCGAGCTCTGCTTCCGGGCGACGCGCGGCCTGACGTGCGATCAGCCGGTGCAGGTGGCGCAGGCCGGGGCCTGCCAGTGCAGCGGCGCCGCCGGCGGCGGCGAGCCGGGGGAGGAGTACGTCGCCGAGAGCCCCGCGATGCGCCGCATCTTCGAGGTCGTCGCGCGGATCTCCCGATCGCCTGTCCCCGTCCTCCTGCTGGGCGAGACGGGGACGGGGAAGGAGGTCGTCGCGCGGGCGATCCACAAGCAGGGCCCGCGCAGCGCGCGGAAGATGGTGACCGTCAACTGCGGGGCCATCCCCGAGCAGCTCGTCGAGAGCACGCTCTTCGGCCACGAGCGCGGCGCGTTCACCGGCGCGAGCCAGCAGCAGCGGGGCGTGTTCGAGGAGGCCGACGGAGGGACTGTGTTCCTCGACGAGGTCGGCGAGCTGCCGCCCGCGGCGCAGGCGGCGCTCCTGCGCGCGCTGGAGACGCGGCGGGTGACGCGGGTGGGGTCGGTCCGGGAGATCGAGGTCGACGTGCGCGTGATCGCGGCGACGCACCGCGATCTCGAGGGGATGTGCGCGAGCGGCGGCTTTCGCCTCGATCTGCTCTACCGGCTGAACACGATCACGCTGACGCTCCCGCCGCTCCGGGCGCGCCCCGAGGAGATCGAGGCGTTCGCGATCCGGTTCCTGCGACAGGCGAACGACGCGAACGCCACGGCGATCCGCGGCGTCGCGCCCGGGGCGCTCGCGCTGCTCAAGAGCTACACGTGGCCCGGGAACGCGCGGGAGCTGCGCAACGCGATCGAGCGCGCGGTCGTCATCGCCGAGGGGGAGTGGATCTCCGAGCACGACCTGCCCGAGCGCGTGCGCGCGGCGCAGGTCTCCCCGGCGCCGCCCTGCGACGAGCCCGCGCGCGACGTCGAGGAGGCGGGCGCCGAGATGCCGGAGGGCGCGGACGGCTTGAAGGCGCGCCTCCTGCGGCACGAGGCCGAGGTCATCGTCGCGGCGCTGCGCAAGGCGGGCTGGAACCAGACCGAGGCGGCGCGGGCGCTGGGGATCCCGCTGCGGACCCTTGTGCACAAGCTGAAGGCGCTCGGGATCAGGAAGCTCGGGTATGCGCCCGCGGGGGAGAGCCCGCATTGATCGATGTATAGCGGGAGGGGTCGACCCTTTCCCGTTGTTCACTCATCTGGCGGGACTGTTCCGCGGCGCCGATCCGTCGCCATCCGTCGCTTTTCGCCTGAGTTTCAGGGAGGCGTGACGACGGATCGCGCCCCCTCGGGAGGCATGGGCCCAACGCGGGCCCGACCGGCGAGCGGCGCGCCCGAAGAACTCCTGTCAACCGACGCGTCGCCCCCGGCATTCCGCGCGGCCCATGGCTTGCTGCGTATCCATGGCAACACGTATCGGCGCAGGGTTCGCTGGTCAAGCCGTCGAGCATACGGACAATCTCGCCGATTACGACAATTGTCCAAGGCACGCTTCTTGGAACTCAAACAAGCCATCTCGCTCGCCCTGCTCCAGCTTCGCCCTCACCAGTGAGATTCTTCTGCAGACCGAAGTCCGGCTGTCGCGCGCCAGCGGACATCCAGCGCGGAGCTCGACGACGTAGGGCCGACCACGACGCGTACGCCCATGTGCTCCGCGCGCAAAGTAGCCGAAAGCATGGCCCTCCCCAGTCGCTCGCGCAAGCACGCCTATCGCATGTCCCCCGTCGCGTAGGGGCACAAGGAATACGGTTCCATCGGGCGCAGGCCTGCGACGTTTCATGGTCTGTCTCCCAGTCGTAGGTGCTCGTCTCGTCGTGGATTGGTCGGTGAAATCGGCCTCCTGCGGTTCATGTCTGCTTCGGGGTGCTGGTCGTAAATGCGCTGCTCGCGACCGCGTTGCGCAGGATAGCTGTCAGTTCGTCGATCAACTTCAAATTCGAGATATTTCGTCTCTGGGTTCCGGCCATGCTCCCCTTCTCGTCGCCGAAGGTCGTCACCTACGAGCTGGGGCCGGCGGGCGGGGGCGGCACGAGCTGGATTGGTCCGGCGAGATGATCACGAGGGAGGACGGGAACGCCGTCGAGATGCTTCGTTTCCCGGAGTAGGAACAGCGCCCCTCCTGCGCAGCCCTGCGGTCTCCTGCGCCGCCCCGCCGCCCTCCTGCGCACCCCTTTCTGTGTCCTATGCAACGCTTTCCCTCTCCTGCGCATGCCCCGCCCGCTCCTCCGAGGATCAGCGGCCGCTCACCCGCAACGAGATCCACGGGCTCAATCCTGCCAGGGCTTTGCCTCGCGAGCGGAGAGAGAGCTCGACGCAAACCCGCCAGGACGCGAAGACGCAAAAATGCACGAATTTGAGGTTCTCTTGTGCCTTTGTGTCCTGGCGCCTTCACGTTGATGCTCTCGCCGGATGCCCGGCCGGACTCCTGGTGCGCGGAACCAGGTCATCGTCGCGCGCGGCGCAGGACACGGGGGTCGTGCAAGTGGTGATTCTGCCTCGACCGCGTGGTCTCGAGGAGCTCAGTCCGATCGATGCCAGCGCGGCGCACCTGATCTCGAGAACTCCTTCGTTCCATCGCGCCTGCAACCTGGAGAAGGTACCCCGGTGAGCTCCGTGAGATTCGGAGAGAGACCGCACCGCTCCGGGCACGAGCGCCGCGGCGATGATCGACAGGGGCCGCGCCGCGTCCCGCCCTCGCGCGCTCGACCGGCCGCGCGCCGCGCGCCGCGTCCCGGGCCCGCGTTGACGGCGCCGCGGCGGCTCGCTAGATGGCCTGCCGATGGCCGACACGCCCGAGACCCCGTTCGACCTGCTGGGCGGCGAGCCCGCCGTCCGCCGGCTGGTGGAGCGCTTCTACGACCTCATGGCCCGCGACGAGCCCGCGCTCGCGCGGCTCCACGTCTGCGACGAGGGCGGCCAGGTGTGCCGGGAGAGCCGCGACCGCTTCGCGCTCTTCCTGATCGGCTGGCTCGGCGGCCCGCAGGACTACATCGCCGCGCACGGCCACCCGCGGCTGCGGATGCGCCACATGCGCGTCCCTGTCGACGTGGCCATGCGCGACGCCTGGATGCGCTCCATGCGCGCGGCGATGACGGAGCTCGGCGTGCCGGCGCCGCTGTACGGCTTCCTCGACCAGCGCTTCGGCGAGGTGGCGGACTTCATGCGCAATCGGCCAGGCTGAGCCCCCATCGGCGACGCATACCCCTGCCGCCGACGCGCCCGCCGGGCAGCTCGCGCTCGATCGGGTCCCGGGCGCGGCCACCTCGACATTCACTTCTGCAAGGTCGAGGTGCTCGCCGGCGCCGCCTGGAAGCACCTCTGTGAGGACGAGGACCACGAGGGTCGCTCGGGCCGGGTAAGGCTCTCGTGGGGCCTGCTGCCGGAGCCACGCACAGGGGCGCTTCCTCCAGGCGTTCAAGGCCGGGCGGGCCAGGAGGAGGCCTTCGCGCCCCGGTCCATCCAGGCCCTCTCCCGCGTCGAGGAGCCATCACGAGGGCGCCCCGAACCACCGTTGGCGGAGCGCCTGCCTCACCCTAAATTCCTGGGTACGCTTGACAGAGCGCACGCTGGCGACATAATCGTCGCGCCCTCAACACTGGCGAGCATACTCGCCTGTTGATGTCTGTTTCGTGAATTCCTTCGCGTAGTTCCACGCGATCGAACAGGGATTCATGACCAGGGCGATGTGACGTTGCTGGCGGCGTCGTGCTCGCGCATCTCATCCTTTTTTGTCCAGAAGGATCTTCGTGCATGAAATTGAAGCATCTTCCATTCACCTCGACGGCGATTGCGTCGCTTCTCTTGATCGGAGCGGCGGGCTCGGCTCACGCGGCTGTTTATCCTGCGAGCTCGTCCAGCGGCGGGCCCGGCGTGAGCGGGTGCACGGGCAGCGCAGGCTGCACGAATGAGAGCTGGGGTGNCAGCGCAGGCTGCACGAATGAGAGCTGGGGTGTCGACCTCAATGACAATACCGGCTTTTCCTGGAGCGTGGC
>NZ_JEMA01000223.1 GCF_001589285.1 Sorangium cellulosum
AGTCCTTCATGACCACGGTGCCCTCGGGCCCGAACTTGAGCCCGGCCGGGGCCGGAGCCACGGGCACCGCTGCAGGTGCGGGCACCGCCGCGGGCGCAGGCACCGCCGCGGGCGCAGGCACCGCCGCGGGCGCAGGCACAGCCGCGGGCGCAGGCACCGCCGCAGCCTCTGCCGGCGNAGCCGCGGGCGCAGGCACCGCCGCAGCCTCTGCCGGCGCCGCATCCGCCTGCGTCGAGAACTGCTGCCGGAGCTCGGGGACGCTGGCGATCGGCAGCCAGTCACCCATGCCCTCTTTCCAGACGTACGTGTCGTTGCTGAGCGCTCCGCGGCCGTATGCCTCCACGAGCTCGGCCGTCGTCATGGTGCGCTCGTCGCCCTCGGCGACGTTGACGGTCCACGCGTCGGGCGAGGTCCCCGAGGCCGCGCCGCCCGCGTCGAGCTTCGGCTCGGCGTCGTCCGAGAGATCGCCCTGCTGCCCCACGGTCGCGTCCTGCGACGCGGCTGCCGCCGCGGAAGGATCATTCGCGCCGGTGACGACCATCGCGTGGTTGCATTTCTTGCATTTGATCTTGACCGTCTTGCCGACGACCTTCTCGTCCGCAATCGTGTACTTCGCCTGGCAAGACTCACACGTAATCTTCATGCGACTGTCGCCCTTCCCGTTCCGGCTTGCGGGCATGGGTTCAACGACCACACACGCGCACGTCCACGCGTCCCGGTCGTGTTGACGGCAGGATAGCGGGATGCCGCGAGGCCGATCAAGGCGACGGCTTTTTTTGTGAACCGGGGACGGCACCACCGGCATCGCGTCATCTCGCGGCGAGCTTCCGGCGCGGCGCGGCGGGATGACGCAGCGCGCGTCGATGCTGCGCGTGATTGCCCGCGGATCGGTGCGCCTCAGTTGACGAGGACGAGCTGCGTGCCGTCTTTACCGCAGAACATCGCCTCACCTGGATAAAGCGCGCCGCAGGTCGGGCAGATCTTTCCGCGCGGAGGCGACGCCGGCTGGACCGGCGCCTCGGCGAGCCGGGCCCCGGCGGACGCCGGCGCCTCCTCCGCCCCGGCGCCGCCGCGCTCCCCGAAGGCGCTGCCCGTCGAGGCCGGGCCGTCCAGGTCGCCCCCTGTCCGCCGGCGGCCCCGGCGCAGCAGGATCAGCCCCGCGAACCCGAGGCAAGCGGCGACGCCGCCCACGATCGCGACGAACAGGTTCTTGCGCTGGCGCCCCAGGTCCTCCCCCGCGGTGGTGCGCCCGCCGATGGTGCCGGTCGCGATCGTCACGGAGGCGGCCTCGTCGCTCTCGCCCGCCTCATTGAGCCCGCTCGTCGCGAGGAGCGCGTCGTACCGATCGGGGCTCGTCACCTCGATCGAGACGGTCACGCCCTTGCCGGCCACGGACGCGACAAGGCCGAGGTTCCCCTCGCCCGCGTCGGCGCCGACCGAGAGCGCGCCTGTCGCGTCGACCGTCGCGGCGGACGCGAGCGGCCCGGGGGCGATCGACCACGCGGGCCGCGTCGGGAGCGCGCACCCCTCCGCATCCATGACGAGCGCGCGGAACTGGAAGCGCTCGCCCGGCCGCATGAGCTTGCGCGACGGCATGACCTCGAGGCGCGCCGGCTCGCCGGGGGCGTCGCAGGTGCGCGACGCCGCGGGCTTCTTCACGGAGGCGGCGGGCGGCG
>NZ_JEMA01000224.1 GCF_001589285.1 Sorangium cellulosum
CCCGTGACGCTGGCGTCCGGGCCGCCGCCCGTGCCGCCGCTGTGGCTGCCGCCCTCCGCCGCGCCGGCGCCGTGGCCCGCCGCCCCGGAAGCGCCGTCGTCGGCGCTGCAGGCGGCCACGAGGACCGCCGAGAGCAGCGCGCGCAAGGGAATCGAAGACCTGAAAGNGCCGAGAGCAGCGCGCGCAAGGGAATCGAAGACCTGAAAGACAGAAGGAAAGGTGCGCGAAACATCGAGTCTCTCCTCTCCCCGACGTCGCACGAGGCGCGGCGGAGCGATACATCAGCCGGTGAAAAACGCTCTGACGAGCGCGATGGCGCAGCAGAGCGCCAGGATCCTGGTTGTAAAATTACCGCGTGAATGAGCGGGCCCCGAGACGGCCGCCGGGCCGCTTCGCTCTCTCCCTCTCCATCTTTCTCTCCGCCCAACGTGCGCGGGAGCGCCGGGGATCAATCACGAATTGCTCGGCGTTGCACGGGACACCAGGGCGATCGCTCCAGGCTGCATGGTGACGATGGAGATGCATGGAGGCGTTCCGCCGGCCTGAGTCCCCGAGGGTAGGGCCGCGCGGGCGTCAGAGCTCGACGCCGAGGAGCACGCCGGGCCGGTACCGGTAACGCGAGAGGACTGTCTCGGTTCCCTCCTCGAGCGCGAGGTCGTAGCGGACGCGCGCGGGGTCGAGCTCGGCGAAGAGCTCGGCGAACATCCAGAGGTCCCGGCCGAGCGGGAGCCTGGCCACGAGGCCGGCCGCGAGCACGAGCGCGTTCGAGGCGCTCGCCGCGGCAGGGAGGAAGCCGGGAGCGCCGTCGCTGCCCGGCCGCGGGGCGGCGTCCACGCGGTCGACGCCCGCGCCGAGCCGCGCGCCGAGCTCGAGCGGCGTGGCGCCCGGGGCGATGGCGTGGAGCCACGAGGCGTCCGCGCGGAGCGTGATCGTGCGGAGATCGAGGCCGATGCGCGGCTCCTCGTAGCGGCGCTCGAACTGGTACTGGAAGCGCGCGTCGAGGGCGAGCCGGTGCCGCCCCCAGC
>NZ_JEMA01000225.1 GCF_001589285.1 Sorangium cellulosum
CGGGGCCGCTCGCCCGGCGGCTTCGCGAGCATCCTGGCGACGAGCGCGTCGAGCTCCTCGGACAGCTCGGGGCGCAGCTCGCGGAGGCGCGGCGGCTCGTCGAGCAGCACCTTGACCAGCACGGCGAGCGCCCCCGCGCCCTGGAACGCGGCGCGCCCGGTGAGGCACTTGAACAGCACGCAGCCGAGCGCGAACACGTCGGCGCGGGCGTCGACGCTCCGCTCGCCGCGCGCCTGCTCGGGCGCCATGTACTCCGGGGTCCCGAGGACGGTGCCCGGCATCGTGATCTGCTGGTCGATCCGGAAGCGCGCGATCCCGAAGTCGAGCACCATCACCCGATCGAGCCGCCCCTCGACGAGCAGCAGGTTGCTCGGCTTGAGATCGCGGTGGACGACGCCCTGCCGGTGGATGGCGCCGAGCGTCCCCGCTACCTGCGCGACGACATCGACGCTCTCGGCCGGGGTGAGCCCACGCTCGGCCATGCGCTCGGCGAGCGTCTCGCCGGAGAGCCACTCCATGACGAGATACGGCTTGCCGTCCGCGGTGACGCCGTGATCGATGTAGCGCACGACGCCGGGGACGCGCAGGGCCGAGAGCGCCTGCACCTCGCAGGAGAAGCGCCCGAGCTCGGTCTTGCCGGCGCGGCGAAGCACCTTGAGAGCCACCGTGTCGCCGGTGCGCCTGTCGCGCGCGCGGTAGACGTGCCCCATCCCGCCGGAGCCCGCGAGGGCCTCGATCTCGAACCGCTCGCCGACGATCTCTCCCGCGCGCATCAACCGCCGTGGCTCCAGCGATATCACGCGCGCGGCCCTCCAGGTCCGGATCCGGTCCCGGGATGGTGCGCCGATTCACCTCATCGCAGGTGCGGCCGGGTCCTTCGCGCGATGCGATGCGTCGCGGGTGACGTGGATCGAAGAGCGCACGCCCGGAGAGGAACGGCGCGCCGCGTTCGCCGTGCCCGTACAACGACGATGTCGCGCCGGCCCGCTTCGTGTGCAGGCTCACCAGGCGACGCGCCGAGCCGGCGCGGTCAGCGCCGATGCGGTGCGAGCACCCACAGCGGTTACCGGCCTCTCCCACTGGACACGTCAAGCGTCACGGTGATGACGATGCTTCCCTTCTTGTGTCCCTCGTCGACATACCGGTGAACCTCGGCCGTCTGTTCCAATGGATAGCGCCTATCGATGACCGGCCTCAACCTCCCCACCTCGATCAGCCCTCGGATGAAGTTCAGCCCTTCGGTCTTCTCGATCGACATCGCAGAAGTCGCCCTCTTGCCGCCCACCATCGACGTCCACGACCGCTGCAGGAGCAGCGGCGCGGTGAAGACGGTGGAGAGATACACACCATTCTTCGCCAGCGAGCCCTTGCAGCGCGAGAACGAGCTCTTGGCCACGGTATCGAAGATGATGTCGTAGATCTCTCCCCCGCGAGATCGAGCCCCTGTACGCCCCCGTGGTTCAGCTCCCTCCCCCACGGCGGTCATCCACGAAGCGCGTCCCGCTCTCGAGCGGCGTGAGCATCCTCGCGCTGGCCTCCGCGGTCGCCCGACGGCGCGCTGCCGCCGCTCGCCGGGACGCCCTCCCCGCCCGCGGCGTCCCCGTAGACCCCGGCGCCATCCCGGAACATGAGCCCCGCGGGGGAGCGCGGCGCTCACGTCTCGGTCGTCGCGAGCCCGCTCCTTCCGGGAGACCCCGGCGCGCGTCGAGCAAGCGCGCCGCCCCGGGCGGGTCCACCGAGCCCACCGGGCTCGCCGGAGGAACGCCCATGAACGCACTCCCACCCACCTCCACTGTGTTCCTCGCCACACGCGCGGTGCCCGGGAGCGGATGCCGCTTTGCGTCATCCACGCCTGCCGGGAGCCACCGCACCTCGACACGGGTCCTCGCCTCCGATGGCCTGGTGCTCAACGTCGGGGGCGCGGCGCAGGGGTCCAGTCGGGTCCTGCTCGGCGCGGCGTTGCTCCTCGGCGTGCTCCTCGTGATCACGCGGCTCGGCTGCACCGGGACGATCGCGCCCGCCGCCCACGTGGAGAGAAATTTCCGCGCGTGTTGCACGCCCGCCGGAGACGATGAAAAAAAAGGAGGCTCGAATGAAGTTTCTCCCCCCGACCTCGTCTGCGCCTGGGTGGTGTTCGCGAGCGCGTTCAATGCTCAAGGTGGCAGTTGACAACCCCCCGAGGAGCTGCGATGTCTCTCGCTGAGCTTGCCCTTTCCTACAGGAGACGTCGGATGTCGATGAGCAAGTTGATGAGTGTCGTGCTGATGGGCGTCGGCATTGGGTTTGCTGGGGCCGCGTGGGCAGCGGGCGGGACGACGGACGTCCCCTCGTCCGTCGCCGAGAAGAAGGATTTCGGCTGCGGTGCAAAAGGACAGAAGCCCTGTCCGATGCAGGGCTGGATGAAGACGGTCATGCAGTCGGCGACCAACAGCGGCGACGGCGCGAAGATCGCGGAGGCGCTGGAGTACGTGGCCACCAAGCCGCCGCCGGGGATGGCCAAGTGGGTCGCGATCTCGAAGGAGGGCGCGGAGAAGGCCAAGAAGGGCGATATCGACGGCGCCAAGGCGAGCTGCAAGAGCTGCCACGACATGTACAAGAAGCAGTACAAGGAAGAGCTCCGCGCCAACGCCTTCTGATCGGCTCCGTTCCGGGGCGTTGCTCGCCTTCCCTCTACTTCGCTCTCCTTCCCTCATCCCTCACGTCATCCTCCGCGCTCCGAGCGCGCGTCCACCCGGCGGCCCTGGACCTGAGCGTCTGGGCGCGCCGGTCGGCCTGCGCCGGGCCCGGCCGTGCGGCTGCCGTCGCGCAGGCGCGGGGCACCGCCAGGGCCCAGCCCCGGCGCGCGTGGAGCTCCGCCAGGGCAAGCACGGGGCCCGGCCGCGCAGGCACATCGCTCCAGCGCTGGCACACCTCTCCAGCGCTGGCGCGGCGCCCCGCTTTCGGCAGCGCCCCTTCGCTCAGCAGCCGTTCTTGCCGGCGGCGGCGCAGATCTCCTGCGGCGCGAGCGTCCGGCCGAAGAGGCGGAGGCTGTCGATCAGCCCGTGAAACTCGTCCTGGTCGGTCGGCTCTTCCGAGCCGATGTGGATCGGCTGCTCTCCGTCGGCGAGCACCGGCCCGCAGGGGCTCCTGTCGACCTCGACGCCGTTCACATAGAGGCTCTGCGTCTGGCCGTCCGACAGACAGGCGATGTGCGTCCACTCCCCAGGTACGATGGAGTGAGGCACGTTGCGCTCGACCCCCATGGTGCAGCGGATCTGGCCGCCCGGCACCAGGAAGAGGGAGGGCTTCCCGCCGCTGTCGATCACCGTGAATCGCTCCTTCTCCGGGAGGGAAGCCGGGTTGATCCAGACATCGATGGTCATCGCGGGGGCGGTCCACGCGGCGTCGTGGCCAAAGCGGAGGCGGCTCCCCTTTGTCACGCGGAGCGCCTGGCCGTCCCTTCCAGGCGCGTACTCCAGGCCGCGCGCGCGATCGGGCATGAAGCGGTGCTGCGAGCCGTCGCCGGGATCCCCCTCGAACGCGAAGCACGCGATGAGCGACGGGTCCCCCGCCTCGCACAGCGCAGAGGGGCGCTCCCCCTGAGGGCCAGGCTCCTGCGTGGGCAGCTCCCCCTGAGGGTCAGGCTCCTGCGTGGGGAGCTCCCCCTGAGGGCCAGGCTCCTGCTCCGGGCTCTGATCTGGAGGGCCAGGCTCCTGCCCGGGGAGCTCTTCCTGAGGGCCAGGCTGCTGTTGCTCGGTCCCTCGCGGCGCGGCCGTGCCTCCCCCCTCGAGGACACACCCCGTCGAGGACAGCAGCACAAGGGCCATGCCGGCCAGGCAGCGTGTAGAAAGATGTGATGATACAAGCATCCCGTGTTTCCTGCGATCAGCGTAGCTCAGGAGGGCGCGCACTGTCACCGAGCCTCTCGCGAAGATGCGATCCGTGTCAGCGCGCTCTCCTCCGCTGGCCTGCGCAGATGCCGTGAAGAGAAAAATGAACCACAGAGGCGCGTGGATCGCTCATCGCTCCCCGCCGTCTCCGCCTGTCACGTCTGCCACCCGCGCTCTCGCTTCCTCGATACCCTGTCGCTCGAGGCGCGCCCCCAGCCGAGGAGCGGCATCGCAACGGCAGGAGCGCCGGCCGAGCCTCTTGCTTTTCAGGGGCCCTGGGGCGAGCCTCGCGTCGAGGGCGGGGCTCTCCTCGGCATCCACGAGCGCGGCGAGGGCGGGCCCAGGGCGGAGGTGCACGTCTCCCGCACCTCCGAGATGGTGCTGGCGCTCTCCTCGTACACGTTCACGCAGTGGATCGTGACCGTCGACGAGGGCGCTCAGCTCCAGGGGATCGTGCTCGTCGGCCACGAGCCCTCCCGGGTGACGGCGCCGGCCGGCATCCCCATCAGCACGGTCATCCACGACAAGGACGGCGCCCGGATCGAGGCCGAGGGTCACGTCCCCGTCCACCAGCACGATCGGCGGGGCGTTCGCGCCATATCGATGAGCCGCAATCGACCTTGCATCAACGAGGCTGCCCGCACCCCGGGCGCCCTGTCTCGAGATCGAACGAGTCCCCGGCGCTCAGCACGTGGAGCCGCACGTCAAACAGGCTGAGCACGCGGTCCTCCTCCTCTTCGCCGATGTTCGTATGGCTGATGCTGCGTCCATCTACGACATAGACTGCGCCTGTCCCGAGCGCGCGCAGGCGGCGATCGGGCTCGATCACGGCGGCCGTATCCTCGTCGACGCCGACGCCGAGCAATCGGGGGTCATGGGCGACGGCGCCGAGCAAACGGCCGAGCCTGCCGCGCTGGGCGAAGTGCTGATCGACGAGGAGGTCGCGCACCAGCCCGAGGCCGGGCGCCATGCGCACGGCGCCGCGCACCTTCGCGGACTCCTCGCCTGCCCCGCCCACGAGCATCGTCTCGCTCATCACCGAGGCGCCGGCCGAGGTGCCCGCGACGGTGCCGCCGCGCCTGTATACAGCGCAGATCGCGTCGGCGAGGCGGCTGCCGCCGAGCTTGCTCGTGATCTTGAGCTGATCGCCCCCGGTGAAGAACACGCACCCCGCGCCCTCGAGGATCTCGAGCCAGCGCGCCTCCCGGGCCTGATCGCGCTGGACGATGTCGAGGTGCCTGACGTCGCCCGCGCCGAGCGCCCGGAAGACCCGCTCGTACTCGACCCAGAGCTCCCCGGCGACCTCGCTCGCGAGCGTGGCCACCACGATCGGCCGCGCTCCGGCGCGGCGCACGACCTCGCGCAGGATCTCCCGCGCCCCCTCCTTGTCCTCGTGCCCCCCGATCAGCACCAGCGCGCCGCCCGGACGGCCGCGCGACGCAGGCGCGCCTGCCGAAAGGTCCCTGTCCGACCCGTCAGCGCCCCCTTTGCTTTCCACCATGCAACTCGGCCTTTCGATTGCTATGGCGGCTCGGGCGCGAAGACCTCCCCGCCCTCGATGAGCACGAACATCAGAGCGCCACGACCGAGTCCTGGCGGCGCCGCGCGCGGGCCCGGGGGCCGGACATCAGCTCGGGCACCTCGTTCACAGCGGCAGCCCCCATCCGGGTGAGCGTCTCGCCCATCCGGGCCGCCTCCTCGGTGAACAGCACGATGACCTCGCCCGGCTCCGCCGTGGCGAGCGCGTGCTCGATGGCCTCGCGCTCGTCCGGGACGATCTGGCAGAGCTGCCCGGGCTTCACCTCCTTCACGACCCGCTGGAGCACGGCCGGGACCTCGCCAGGCGCCCGACCCCGCCGGTCGCCGTCGTCCTTGACGATGATGCGGTGGAACCCGCCCTCCGCGATCTCGCAGGCGCACGCCTCGAGCAGCGCGTTCGAGCGGTCTCCGGGTAGGCTCACGATGCCCGTGAGCCTCCGCCCCTCCCACTGCGCCGCGAGCGCGCACGTCGCGCGGAACGCGCCCGGGTTGTGGCCATAGTCGATCAGGACGTAGCTGTCCTCGAGCTGGTAGAGGTTCATTCGACCGCTGTTCCTCGTGCACGCCTCGAAGGTCCGGAGCGAGCGCTGGATGGTCTCCACCATCACCCCCTGCGCGCGGCAGGCGGCGATCGCCGCCATCGCGTTGGCGACCTGGAAGAGCGCCGCGCCAGCGAAGGTCGCCGGGATCTCGGCGGCCCGGAGGATGCGCAGCTCGACGCCGCGCTGGAGCTCCACGATGGCGCCGTCCCTCAGCGTGTAGCCCGTCCCGCCCCGGGCGACGTGATCCCGCAGCACAGCGTTCGACGGGTCGAGCGAGAAGAACACGATGTTCCGCGAGAGCTTCGTCATGCGGCGGTGCTCCGGGACCGCGGCGAGCAGCGGGTCGTCCGCGTTGAGCACCAGCGTCCCGCCCTCGCGCACCCGCTCGGCGACGACCATCTTGATCCAGAGCAGGTCGTCGACGCTCTCGATGCCGTCCTGGCCCAGGTGATCCGGCCCGATGTTGGTCATGATCGCGACGTCGGACCAGTCGTAGCCGAGCCCCCGCCGGACGATGCCGCCGCGCGCCGTCTCGAGCACGGCGATGTCCACCGTCGGATCGAAAAGGATCGTGCGCGCCGACCCCGGGCCGGTCGTGTCGCCCGACGCGATGCAGCGCCCGCCGACGTGGATGCCCTCGGTCGTTGTCATCCCCACGGTGGCGCCCGTCGCCCCGAGGATGTGGCCCACCATGCGCGTGGTGGTGGTCTTGCCGTTGGTGCCCGTGATCGAGACGATGGGAATGCGGGACGGCGCGCCCGGCGGATAGAGCATCTCGACGATGGCGCCGCCGACGTCCCGCGGCTTCCCCTCGCTCGGGTGCTCGTGCATGCGGATGCCCGGGGCGGCGTTCAGCTCGATGATCGCGCCGCGGCCGAGGGGCTGCGCGATGTCGCTGGCCACGAGGTCGATCCCGCAGATGTCGAGATCGATGGCGCGCGCCGCGCGCTCGCACAGCCGGGCCGTGTCGGGGTGGATCTCGTCGGTGACGTCCCGCGCTGTGCCCCCTGTCGAGAGGTTGACGCCCTCGCGCAGGAAGAACCGCTCGCCGGGCGCCGGCACCTCGTCGAGCGAGCGCCCCTGCTTGGCGAGGCCGGCGCGCACAACGTCGTCGACGACGATCCTCGTCAGGACGCCGTTGTGCCCGTTGGCCCTCAGCGGGCTCTGGTTCTCCAGCGCGATGAGCTCGGCCACGGTCCGCTGTCCGTCGCCGACCACGTGGGCCGGCAGCCGCTCGCTCGCCGCGACAACGCGCCCGTCCACGACCAGCACGCGGTAGTTGCGCCCGCTCACCATCTCCTCGACGAGGACCCGAGAGCGGACCGCGCGCGCGATGTCGAACGCCTCGCGCACCTGCGCCTCGGTCCAGAGGTTCAGCGACACGCCCTTTCCCTGGTTGCCGTCGAGGGGCTTGACCACGACGGGCGCGCGCAGCTCGCCGAGCGCCCGCGCCGCCTCGCCGGCCGTCCTCACCACGACCCCTCGCGGCGTCGGCACCCCGGCGCGCTCGAGGAGCTCCTTGGTGAGCTGCTTGTTGCCGGCGATCTCGACGGCCACGCAGCTCGTGTTGCACGAGGTGGTGGCCTGGACGAAGCGCCGGTGCTTCCCGTAGCCGAACACGAGCAGGCTCTCGTCGTCGAGGCGCGACCACGGGATCCCCCGCTTCTCGGCCGCCTTGACCACGGCCCGCGTGCTCGGCCCGAGCGCCGTCTCCTCGGCGATCTGCGCTGCCTCGGCGACCTTCGCCGCCACGTCGTAGGGCTTGCCCTCGAGCACGGCGGTGACGAGCTCGAAGGCGGCCTCGAGCAGGAGGCGCATCGCGGCCTCGTTCTCGAACTCGACGACGACGTCGTAGAGCCCGGGCGCCCCGGCGTGGACCGTCTTGCCGTACGTGACGCCGATCCCCGCCGGCTCGCTGAGCTGGAGCGCGACGTGCTCGACGATGTGGCCCCAGTATGTGCCCTCCCGGAGCCGCTCGACGAACCCCCCCGGCTTGCCCCGCGAGCAGTGGTGCTCGGCGAGGCCCGGCAGGAGCCCGAGCAGGCGGTCGACGAAGCCAGGGACCTGCGCGCTGCTCCTCTCGTTGAGGTCCTCGAGGTCGAGGGTCATGCGGAGGACCGGCCAGCTGGCGAACACATTCGGGCCCTGAAGCGTACGGATGGTGATGATGCGCATGGGTAGCTCGGCTGTGTTGGAGTCAGTCAGCGGCGATGATGGGTTTTCTCTCGAGCAGATCGAAGCTCCGTCCGTGAGGGAGCGAGTGCAGGGTGACCCCGCAGAGCGTGATGCAGCCTCCCGATGAGGTGTCCACGGCGTCGTTGAAGGCGGCGCCGCCGGCGTCGACGATGGTGACGGCGCCGCTCCCGATCACGGAGGCGCGGTGTCCCTGGACGACGATGGCTGTGTCCTCGTCGATGCCGACGCCGAGGTAGTGGGGGAACAGCCCGACCACGGAGAGGAGCCGGCCGATGCGGCCGCGCTGAGCAAAGTGTTGATCGATGATGACGCCGGGCAGGAGCTCGAGGCCGGGGCCGGTGCGCACCGCGCCCGCTCGCGGGGACCTGGTCTCGCCCTCGACGATCATGGTCGACGACATGACCGCCGCGCCGGCGCTCGTGCCACCGACGACCATCCCCTCCTCGCACCGCCGGTGGAGCATTGTATCGACCCCGGTGCCGCCGAGCCGGTTCATGATCCGGAGCTGATCGCCCCCCGTGAAGAAGGTGCCAGTCGCCCGCTCGACCTGCCGCATGGCCGCCTCGTTGCGCGCGTCGTCGCGGGCAGCGATGGTGAGCACGGCGACCTCGGAGGCCCCGAGCTCGTGGAAGAGCCGCTGGTAGAGCTCGCCGACCACGTCGGGCGTCTCGCTCGCCGAGGGGATGACCACGAGGCAGGCGTCCTGGCCGCCCGCGAGGCGCACGAACTCGCGAAGGATGGTGCGCTCCCCCTCCTTGTCCTCGGCGCCGCCGATGGCCACCAAGCGCGGAACGTTCGTACCGGGGACCATGTCCAGGAGCTCACCCGCGCTCGCAACGCCCGGGCCAGGCGCGCCTTCGCACCGTTTCACGCACGTTTCGACGCGATGGTCAGACCTGCACCATGGCAAAATGCCACAGGGTGTCCGATTGCCCCTCTTCCGCTCCGGATGAGGCTGGCGCCCTGCGTGGACGGGCCGGATTCCAGCGGCCGGCGACGCGACTCGCTGAGCCCGGCCGGTCTACCCGTACTGGCTCGGTTCGGCCGATCGGACGCGCTCCGTCGAGCGCTCTCAGAGGCCTGCTGTGATGTGCTTCGCAAGGAGCTCGCGAGGCGTGGCGGCGCCCTGCGTGTCGGGTGAAGAGAGAGAGAGAGAGAGAGAGAGAGATGTAGAAATAGAGATGAATCAGCTCTCTTCTTCACCTCTCTTTTCTTCCAATCTCTTCCTCTCGCCTCTGTGCCCTCTGTGCCTCTGTGGTTCAATCTCTCTTCGGGTCCGCATCGCAGCACGCTCTGTGGTTCAATCTCTCTTCGGGTCCGCATCGCAGCACGCTCGCGGCGCGGCAGACCCTATGCAGGGCAGCCTCCGGCGGATAGTCTCGCGCACACCGCCGTGAAGCCTCATCGACCTTTCTTCCTCGTCGCGCTCGGCGCCCTCGCGCTCGCCGCGCTGTCGGGCTGCGGATCCTATGTCTCCGAGTACGTTCCGCCGCCGGACGGGCGGGCCCGCCCGGTGTACAGCGACGGGGCGGTCGCGATGGAGCTCGGCGGGGCGATCCCGGACTGCCTCTCCGGCGAGCCCGGGTCGGGCGCAGCGCTGCCTCCGTATCCGGCACGAACCTCGCGCGATCCCGCGGCCTCGCCCGTGCGCGTCACCGGCGGCTTCTGGGTGCCGATCTACTTCGGACCGCGCATCGTGGTCGAGCGGCGCGGCGTGGCCCCGCCGCCGCCGCACCGCCACAGACCGGGCCCGGACGTCGCGCGGACCCCTGCATCTCCCTCGAAGGGCAGCAAGCCCGCGCCAGGCGGCAGCTCGTCCTCCGGCGGCAGCGGCGGCAGCGGCAGCGACGGCGGCAACGCGGCGGCGTCGATCCTGCTCGCCACGGTCGCGGTGCTCGCGCTCGCCGCGCTGCCGCCGATCGCGGTGGGGCTCTCGGTCGGGAGCCCGGAGCGAGACGAGGACTCGGCCCTCGCGCTCGACCAGGTCAACGCCTACAACGACCTCGCGCGCACCCCCGGCTCGCCGTGCGCGGCCGCGGCGACGGAAGGGCAGGTACCGTGACGCCGGTGAAGCAGCCCCCGACCGCCCTGCTCGCGTGCATCCTCGGCTCCACGCTCCTCGGATGCTCCAGCGGGCACACGATGTACGCCCCGCGCGTCGTGGCGCGGGGCGAGCTCACGGCGACCTACGACGAGGGCTTCACGCTGTGGGCCGGCGGCCGGAAGGTGGCAGAGAGCTACCATTACGACGGCCTGGAGCGCTTCGTGCGCTGCGTCCCCGAGGCGCGCGAGCACGCGCGCCAGGCGTCGGAGAGCGGCCGCTCCGCGACGACGCTCTCCACCTTCGGGGTGGTGCTCGGGCTCGGGAGCCTCGGCGGGTTCTCAGGGCTCTATTTCCACGACAAGAACGAGGCCGCCATGGGCGTGATCCTCGGCACGGGCGTCGCCGTCGCCGTGACCGCCGTCGTGCTGGGGGCGCTCTCCAGACAAGGCAAGGAGAACGCCCACGGGCACGCGTTCGACGCGATGAACCACTACAACGACGCTGTCGGGAGCCTCGGCGCCACGTGCGACGACCTCACCTACCCGCCGCCGGCCGGGCCCGCGCCTGCCCCCGAGACCGCGCCGGAGCCCGCGCCGCAACCTGGCCCCGAGGCCGCGCCGGAGCCCGCCCCCGCGGCCACGCCAGGGGCCGAGTCCCCCGCGCCGTAGCAGCAGAACGACACGACCGCGCCGCCGAGCGAGGAGCTCGGCGCCGGCAGGGCGCAGGAATGACCTCACCGGGCATCGAGGAAGGCAATCTCAGGCCGAGCGGGCGCACCGTCCTCACCTTCTCTGACGAAGGCGGCCTGTGGCCGCCGGTCGGCCGCGAGGAGGCGCAGCGCCCCTCGTGGCGCGCTCAGCCCACGGGCGACATGAAGAGTCGCCGCCGGGCCCGCGTCACCCCGGCTCCCGCCGGGGGCGGCGGAGGTTCAACGACGCGCTCTTCCGATCCTCCGGCTGGCACGTCGGGCAGAAGATCGCGTCGTGGCCGTGGACGCTCGCGCGCCGGAGCTTGTCGCCGCAGCGCGGGCACGGATGGCCCGGGCGCCCGCGGACCTTGAGGAAGTCGCGGAGCTTCTCGTCGAGCGCCGGCGACCGCTGCGCGATCGTCCGCGTCGCGTCGCCGAGGACACGGACGATCGCCGCGTGCAGGTTGTCGATCTCCTCGTCCGAGAGCCCCTTGACCGCCGCCTTCGGGTGGATCTTCGCCTCGAAGAGCACCTCGTCGGCGTACGCGTTCCCCATCGCGTCGAGCGCCGCCTTGTCCATCAGGAAATCCTTGGCGAGGTCGCGCCTACAGCGCGCGGCGGCGCGGAACGCCTCGGGCGTGAACACCAGGGGATCGAGGACGTCGAGGCCCACGCGCCCGAGGCCGGGGATCTTGTCGAGATCGCCCCGCGCGAGCACGTAGACCTTGCCCATCTGCACCTCGTCTCGATACCTGAGCTCGCGCCCGTCCGCGAGGACCAGCGAGAAGGCGAGATCGGTCGGAATCCGCGTCTCGCCGGGCAGCGTGATCGAGAACCGCCCCGCGAGCATGGGGGAGATCACGAGCTCGAGCGCGCGCGGCCCGCCGAGCTCGAAGATCACCGCGTGCGCCCGCCGCGCGACGCGCCGGATCTGCGCGCCCGGCAAGAGCGCGTCAACGCGCTCGGGCAGCAGGACGCGCAGCACCACCGGGCTGTCGGCCCGGACCCCGACCACTGTCGCGCCCGCGAGCTCGCGCGCGAGGATCGGGACGACGTACTCCAGGTCTGGGCGCTCCGGCACCGCCCCAGAATACCCGTCTCACCGCGGAGGTCGACGTACGGTTCTGCCGCGAGGCGGAAAAAGGAGCGCGCCGGGCGCGGCGCTCGGCGCCGATCACGCGCTGATCGGCGGCGCCCGCTCGGCGCGCGCGGCGTCGCCGCCGTCGCTCTCCCTCGCCGGCCGATCGCGCTCGACCTCGAGATCCTGGCTCCGCGCGAGCGCGTACACGGCGCGGATGCGCGCAGCCTCGAGCGTCGATCCGGGCTCCGGGTTCAGGAGGACGGTCCCGTCGTCGCGCTCCAGCGCCACCGGGACCGCGCCCCTCGGCTCGAGCGCCGCGCGGAGATCGTCGAAGCCGACGGCGTCGCGCGCCCGCTCCGCCGCGCCGCTCGGCCGCGCCTCGATCCGCACGAGATCCTGCCCGCCCTCGCCGAGGAGCTCTTCGTAAAGTGTCGTTACTCCCGGCACGAAGGCGCTGTGGACCATGAAATAGTTCTTGATGCGCTCGGTGCTGACGAGGCTGAGCCGCAGCCGATCCGGGCCGGCGAAGCCGCACCGGCCGGCGTCGAGGAGGCTGCGGACGTGCTCGCCCTTGGTCACCGAGGAGAACTCCGCGAGCACGTGCAGCCGCCCGCCGTGCGCGAGCTCCCGGCTCTCGAGCGCCCGCGCGAAGCGGATGAGCCGCATCGCCGTGCGCGCGTCGCGATCGAGCCCCTCGGGCTCGCTCAGGAACACGGCCGCCGACGGGGGCGCCCCGCGCGCGACGCAGCGCACAGCGAGCGCGGCGAGGTCGTGCCCGCGCTGCGTGTACACGGTCGCGCGGCCGCCGCGCGGGAGCGAGAGCGGCGCGCCGTCCGTGCCCGGCGGGGGGCCGTCGGGCGCGAGCGTCATGCCGAGCGAGGCGAGCCGATCGGCGAGCGGCATCCGCTCGTCGCCGCGCTCGCCGAGGACCAGCGTCACGTCGACCCCCGGGACGAACCGCGCGAGCGCGTGGAGCAGCGAGGGCAGCGCGGGGCTGTAGCCGACGATCAGCACCCGATCGAGGTGGCTGCGGCGCCGCGAGAGCGTCGCCGCCCACGCCTCGGTCCACGCGCGCGCCGCCTCGGCGCCGTGCGCCCGCGCGCGCGCGTCGACAGCCGCCGCGACGCCCCGGCCCATGAGCAGCTCGCGCCCGTAGCGCCGGAGCGGCGCGTACGTGGCCGACACCCCGATGAGCCCCCGGAGCCGCCGCGCCGGCACCCGGCCCGCCCGCGCGCCGAGCGCCCACGCCGGCGACCCCTCGGGCGGATCGAGGAGCGGGTTGAGCCACTGCACGAGCCCCTCCACCGGCACGAGCTCGCCCTCCCTGCGCTCCGGCGCCTCGTCGCCGAGCAAGACGCCCGCGAGGATCACGCTCTTCTCGTGGGCCGCGCGCGCCATGCGCGAGAACGAGATCTCGCCGCCCGGGCCCTCGCCGAGCGCGGCGACGGCGCGCGCCTCGTCCGCGCCGAGGAAGACGTGCGTGTAGAACTCCGAGCCGTCGGTCGTCATGAGGTCGGTGTAGAGCGCCTCGACGCCGGGCGTGATCAGGTGCTGGCAGAGGAAGAGGCCGAGGAACCGCTGCATGTCGAGCGGGTACGTCCCCGGCCCGCCCACCGCCTGGATGAGGTCGCGGTTCCTGGTCTCCTGCACCTCGACGAACACGTGGCCGCGCCGGTTCTGCGTGCGGAACGAGGAGAGCGCCATGGCCGTCAAGGCGTCGGCGTCCGGCCCCGCGTCGTGGCGCGCGAGGATCAGCGCCCGCTTCGCGCCGGCGGCGCCCACGAGCTCGAGCGCCTCGGGCTGCGCGATGTCCCCCTTGCGGTAGACGACCCAGCGCATGCCCGGAGCGTAGAGGTACGCGGGCGGGTCGTCCTCGGCGCCGAGGAGGGCCATGCGCGGGAGCGCGTGCCGGGTCGGCGCGGGCCCGCGGCGGAGGAGCCAGAGCCAGAGCTCCGAGAGCCGGATGCTGCGGAGCGACCGGTGGCGCTCGTAGAGGCGGACGAACTCCTGCACCAGCATTTCGGCCTCGTGCACCGGGCCGATCACGAGCGCGTGGCCCGCGTAGCCGACCGGCCGCCGCCGGGCCGCGCGCACGACCTGATCGACAACGTTGGCGCCGATGCCGATGATGAACGAGGTCACGAAGACCCCGACCATCGTGAGGCCGAGCGAGATGACGGCGACGATGGGGTGGACGTGGAGGTTGGCGACGAGGTTGTCGGCGCTCTCGAGCTGGCGGAAGGACCACCAGATCCTGTCGAGGAAGCCTGTGTCGGGGACGGGGCCCCGGCCGTCGTAGTCGTGCGGGATCGCGAGGTGGCTGAGCAGCACGGAGGCGCCGAACGCGAGCCCCCAGACGGCCAGCGTGACGAGCCCGAACTGCTCGAGCAGCTCGCGCCGCGTCAGGATCGCGTAGAGGTCGATCGCGATCTCGCGCGTGAAGCGCAGGAGCAGGAAGAGCCGCGAGAGCCGCAGCAGGGGGAGGGCGTGGGCGGCGTGCGCGTCGAGGATCCGCTCGAGCGGCAGGAAGCTGAGCCAGGCGATGACGTCGAAGGCGAAGAGGAGGACGTCGAGGCGCGAGCGATCGCGCTCCCGCTCGCGGAGGAGGGAGGCCCGGAGGACGAGCTCGACGCCGAAGATGGCCAGGAAGTACGGGCGGAGCTCGTCCTCGAGGCCCTGGATGGGGAGGACCGAGACGAGGATGAGGAGCGAGAGCGCGAGCTTGACGGGGCGGGTCTCCAGCCCGCCGGCGAGGCGGAGGAGCAGGGACGGGCGCGGCGTCATGGGGGGCGAGGATAGGCGACGGAGCGCGCCGCCGTCTGCGGGCAGGCAGGAAGGCGCGGGCGATGCGGGCGGCGACCGGCGCGCCCCGCTCAGGGCCGCGCGCTGCCCGGCCCGGTGTTGGCGTGCTCGTGGAGGCGGTTCGCGGGGTACATGCCCGCCGTGGAGCTGTAGGGGCGGCTGATGGTCGAGGCGTGCCACGGGTCCAGCGCGCGGATGTGGGGGCCCAGCGTGGAGCTCCGGAGGATCGCGTGACCGTTCGGGTAGGCGCCGCTGGCGACGCTCGTAGCGTACGTCGCGAGGTCGTTCTGCCCCTCGTCCCAGGCCCGGCCGAGGTGGACGAGCCCGCCCGGCGTCCCGGCCTCGGCGGTGAGATCGCTGTTGATGATGAGGATGCCGTGCGCGTTGCGCGCGTCGGTGCTGGGGGCGACGATGTACCCGCCCGTGGCGCCCTGCCGCGCTGTCAGGTACCTGATCGTGCAGCCGTCGAGCACGAAGGTGCCGCGGCCGAAGATGAAGTCCACGTCGCCCTCCACGTGGCACCCCTTGAAGTACGCGCGCGACACAGTCCCTGCGTTCGGCGTCTTCACATAGAGCGTGTCCTGGTTGCCGAGCAAGCGCACGTTCTCGAAGATCAGCCTGTCGGCCTGTGTCATCAGCGCGACGGCCTGCTTCCCGCCGGACACGGCGCGCTCGTCGGTGTCGTTCGCGATCGTGAGGTTCTTGACCTGGAAATCGTCGGCGTACGCGGCGAACGTCGCGCTGCCGCTGGTCCCGTACGTGGTCCCGCTCAGGTTCGGGTTGCAGGGATTGGCCGGCTTGCCTGTCTCCTTGGTCTTGCCGTTGTAATTGTTGTACGCGATGACAGTCCGGCTGGCGTCGGAGCTCTTGCTGTAGAGCGTGATCGGCGGGGCCGACGACGGCACGCAGACCACCTCGCGGTAAGCGCCCGACGCGACCTCGATGTAGACCCGGCGCGCGCCGCCGGAGGCCACAGCGGCGTCGATCGCGGACTGCACCGTCCTGTGGGTGCCGCCGCTCGCTGCGACCGTGTACGTGGGCGTGAATCCGCCGACGTCGCCTGCCCCGGCGGTGGGATCCCACGCGTCCGTGACGAGGCCGGACGCGAGATCCCCCGCCTTCTCGAGGTGCTTCAGGACGGTGTGGTGGGCCGCCTGCGCGGCCGTGAGCTGCGGGCGCGCCTCGGTCCCCGCGGTGGGCTCCTCCAGCCCGGAGCCGCCCGTACCAGCGCCGCCGGTGCCCGCGCCGCCCGTACCCGAGCCGACAGCGCCGGAGCCGCCGGTGCCCGCGCCGCCCGATCCCGGGTCCTCCCCCGTGGAGCTGCTCGCGGTGCCAGCGCCCTCGCCCGACGGCGAACCGCCGGAGCCCGGGTTTCCCCCGGTTGTCGAGCCGCTGGAGGCGTCCGGCGCGGTCGATCCTCCGCCCGAGGACGACGCGCCTGTCGGGCCTCCGTCGCTCGCCTCATCGCCGCCGCACCCGGCGAGGGCGAGCGCGAGGAGGGTGAGAGGGAGCGAGATTATCCGACGTGACTTGCTGTTCATGTTCACCGTTTCGACCTCGCTTTCAAGACGCGCGCCACGCGGCGACGCCACACCGAGCCGCCCGTCATGTCAGGCAGATCGAGGGAGGGTGACCCACGGATCGCCGAGGCTGCGCGCCTCGCGCCGTGTAGCGCAACATGCTCGTTCTCCCACACCCGATGTGGCTGTCACTCCTGTGCGCCGGCCGTCCGCGCACGGCAGGGTGTTGCTGAGCCGGCATGCCCTGTCAACTCCGGGTTAACACGGTGTACAGCCCTGCGTGACAGCGCCGGACGCGCCTGGGGCCCGAGAGGGCATGGGCCGTTGTTTTCCGAGGAAATATCCAGCAGTAACGCACCCTTGCAGCGCTTCGATGCGACCCGCATGTGGCCCGCGTGTTGCTGATAGGGTCTGTGCGACAAGCGCAGCGCAGAGCACCTCGGACGGGGCGCGCAGGGCTGACGACAGCGGTGCGCGCTCCGGGCCGGAGCGCTCGCGAGGCGACTTTACGGCACGACAACTTACTTGAACAAGGACTGGAATCATGAAGCTTCATTCGACCTTTGCTCGTCATGTGCTGCTGGCGATCGGCGCCGCGGGGTTCATCGCGACCGGCTGCCTCTCGGAAGAGGAAGCCATCATGGAGATGGATGGCGTGAGCGAGGCGGTGAGCGCCACGCGGCTCGAGGCCGAGTCGCAGTCGTGGTCTCATTCGTCGGGGGATGGATTCGACGCCAGCTCGAGCACCGTGCGGCTCAAGGCCAACGCGAGCGGCGACAACTTCCGGTTCTCGAAATCGGTCGCAGCGGGCGAGTACCGGGTCGTCGTGCGCTATGCCCAGCGGAACGCCTACGGGAACTACCAGCTCCAGGTGAACGGCGCCTCCGTGGGGAACCTCGACGGCTATTCGTCGTCCACGAGCGATAGCTGGAAGACGGTGACGCTCGGGACCAGGAGCCTCTCGGGCAATGTCGAGTTCAAGCTGGTGTGCACCGGCAAGAGCTCCAGCGCGACGGACCACGACATCAAGGTCGACTACATCGAGCTCGTGCCGACGGGCAGCAGCTCGAGCAGCGGCGGCGGCGCGACGTCGAGCTCCTCCTCCAGCGGCTCGGGCGGGAGCGGCGGCAGCGGCGGCTCGGGCGGGGGCGGCGGCGGCACGGTCACCGGGAGCGGCGGGGTCGTTGACGCGACGATCGTCGTGCGATCCGGCCAGACCTACGACGGCGGCGGCAGGCGGTTCATCGCCGGCAGCGCGCTCGGCGACGGCAGCCAGTCGGAGAGCCAGAAGCCGGTGTTCAAGCTCGAGAACGGCGCTGTGCTGAGGAACGTTGTCCTCGGCGCGCCGGCCGCGGACGGCATCCACACCTACGGCAACGTCACGCTGGAGAACATCGTCTGGGAGGACATCGGCGAGGACGCCTTGACGGTCAAGGAGTCTGGCACGGTCGTCCTCAACGGCGGCTCGGCGGTGAACGGCGAGGACAAGGTGTTCCAGATCAACGCCGCCAGCACCTTCCGGGTCTCCAACTTCCGGGCGTCCAACGCCGGCAAGTTCATCCGGCAGAACGGCGGGACCACGTTCAAGGTCGACGTCTTCATCGACCGCTGCGACATCTCGCGCATGGATGAGGCGATCTTCAGGACGGACAGCAGCACCAGCACCGTCACGATGACGAACACCCGCTACAGCGACATCGGCGACTCGCTCTTCATCGGCCTGTCCTCGTCGCGGATCACGACATCCAACAACACCGAGTACTGACGGGGCGCGCCCTGTCGGTCGGCAGGCCGGGGCTGGAGCCTCCCGGCCTGCCGCTCAGGCTCAGACCGCCGGCGACGGCCACCGGCGCGCGGCCGGGCGGGCGAAGGCGTAGAGGGCGTCGACCGTGCGACGCAGAGGCGCCCTCCGGTAGGTCGCGCGGTGAATGGACCACGCGTGGAAGACACACGCATCTCCGGCGCGCAAGGCGATGCGCGCGGCGTCCGGCATGTCCGGCGTGGTCCTGTCGGCGCCCCTTCGGATCCGGAGCTCGTCCGGGGTGTCCCAGCGAGCGTGGGATCCGGGGACGATCTCGAGGCGGTCGTCGTCCTCCAGCGCCACCCGGAAGTGCACCGCCGTCGTCGTCGCGACGACCGCGCGCTCGATCTCCGGATCGGGCTGGCCGAACTGGCTGTCTCGATGCCAGTCCCCATCCCAGTCACGCCGGGTCTGCTCGTGGTAATAGTGCGCGTCCTTCAGGCGCGGCGTCTCCTCCTCTCGCGGGCGGGAGAGGCCGGCGAGGAGCTCGCAGACCCGCCCGGAGCCGACGAAGACGGCGATGCGCTCGAGCGCGCCAAGGTCGTCCTGGACGCAGGTCGCGCCGTCCGTGAGGAGCGAGATCCTGGGCGTCGAGTGACCCGTCTCCAGCGAGCGCGCTCGTGCGTGAAGGAGCGCGGCGTCGCACGCGCGGCGGAGCTCGGCGCGCTCGGCGACGTCGAGGAAAGCGCGCACGACGAAGAAGCCGTGCGCGCGGAAGGCGTCCATCCGGTCTCTCGCTGAATTGCTCATCATGACCTCGCGGCGCTCGAGCTCGCGACGATCACCGATGGCCGGTCATCGGCCCTTTCCTTGTGATCTGCCGAGCTCGATCCTTGCCGGCCGGCACCGACGGAAGAGGGGCAGCATCACGATCCAGGACCGCCGAAGGGCCGCGCCCTCTTCGCCCTGGCGCGCGCCGTGCCGGCGGCGGCGCGAGGGGCCGGGCTCGGGAACAGCCCGCGCGTCGAAGCATTCATTGGCTCGGGGCCGCTGTCAAGCTGCCCTCAGAAACCACGAGAAAACGAACCACAGAGGCACAGAGGGCACAGAGGAAGAGAAAAGAAAGACAATTTATTTTCTCCTCTTCCTCTGTGCCCTCTGTGCCTCCGTGGTTCAAATCTCTTCATTCCTGGGTATTTCAAGCGGATCGGCGCTCTGGACGATGCCGTGAAGCTCCGAGAGGCTGCGCACGACGCGAACGCCGTCCGGGACGCGCTCCTCCGAGAGCTCCCCCTGGAGCGCCACCACGGTCATCCCTGCGGCGAGGCCGGCAGCGATGCCGGGGCCGCTGTCCTCCACCACGATGCAGTCGGACGGTCGAACGCCCAGCGCGCCCGCGGCATGCAGGAACAAGCCGGGATCCGGCTTCCAGACGCCGACCTCGTACGAGCTGAAGATCCTGCCCGAGAAGAACGGCAACAGGCCGGTCACCGACAGGCTCAGCTCGATCTTCTCCCGTGGGCCGCTCGACGCGACGCAGAACGGGATCGAGAGCGCGCGCACCAGGGCCAGGGCGCCGTCCATGGGTCGCAGTCGCTCGCGAAACGCTCCGGCCGTGCGCCGCCTGAGCTCTGCGACGAACGATGGCGGGAACGCCCTCCCCGCGCGCGCCTCGAGCGCTGCGACGCAGTCCGCCATCTTGCCGCCCCGGAACAGCGCCATCGCCTCGCGGACCGTCATGCTGACGCCGTATTCGGCCACGTGCTCGACGAGGACCTCGTTGCCGAGGCGCTCGCTGTCCACCAGCGTGCCGTCACAGTCGAAGAGGATCGCCTTCATCCGCCCTGCCTCGCCGGCCCAGGGTACCGCGGCGCAGCGGACCGCCGCGCCGTTTCTACCCCTCCGGCGGACGCGGGTCGTGCCCGTGGAGGAGCAGCAGATCACCACCGGCTGTTGCCAGAGCAGCAACGCGGGCGGCAGCTCGGCACCCCACGGCGACCGCGGAGGTCCCGATGCCGGGCGTGAGCCCCACGGGCAGGCGACGCCATCCGGCGCGCGGGGCAGCGGCATGGGAGTTGTTTCCACAGCAGCGTCGTGGATCTCGGCTTGAAGGGACAGGTCGCCATCGTCACCGGTGGCAGCGAAGGCATCGGGAGAGCCACGGCCCTGCGGCTCGCGGAGGAGGGGGCGCGGGTGGCGATCGCCGCGCGGCGGCCGGACGTCCTCGCGAGCGCGGAGCGGGAGATCCGGGACCGGGGCGGCGAGGTGCTGGCGATCGTGGCAGACGTCACGAAGCCGGCCGACGTGGAGCGCCTCGTGGCGGAGACGGTCGCTCGGTTCGGGCGGCTCGACATCCTGGTCAACAACGCCGGCACCGGGCGGGCAAACCACTTCGAGGAGGTCGACGATGAGCTCTGGCAGGCCGACCTCGACCTCAAGCTCCACGCGGCGATCCGCACGACGCGCGCGGCCCTACCCCACCTGAAGCAGCAGCGCGGCGGGCGCATCATCAACGTGACGACGCCCGCCGGCAAGCAGCCCGGGGCGAGATCGCTCCCGACCTCGGTCAGCCGCGCGGCAGGGATCGCGCTCACCAAAGCCCTGTCGAAGGACCTGGCCGAGCACGGCATCCTGGTGAACACCGTCTGCGTCGGCGTCATCAAGAGCGGCCAGCAGCGGAGGAACGCCGAGCGCCGCGGGCTCAGCCCCGACGAGCATTATGCGGCCCTCGGGAAGAACGTGCCGCTCGGGCGCGTGGGCGAGGCCGAGGAGGTGGCCAACGTGATCGCCTTCCTCGCGTCGAGGGCCGCGAGCTACGTGACCGGCACCAGCATCAATGTGGATGGGGGGACCTCCGGAACGGTGTAGAGCGCCGATCCGCCTGAAACGCCCAGGAATGAAGAGATTTGAACCACAGAGGCACAGAGTGCACAGAGGAAGAAGAGAAAATAAATTATCTTTCTTTTCTCTTCCTCTGTGCCCTCTGTACCTCTGTGGTTCGTTTTCTCGGGGTTTCAACCTGTTGGTTTCAACCCGTTTGTCGCGCTCCTCAGAGCGCGCCCCCGGCAGGNCCCGTTTGTCGCGCTCCTCAGAGCGCGCCCCCGGCAGGCGCCGCCGCCTGCGCCACGCTGCGCGGGCGCGTGTCCGCGGTGGGCAGGGGCTCCGGGATCGAGCCCGCCTGGCCCAAACGCCGCTTCGCCTCGGCGAGCACGTCGCTCGGCAGGGGACCCTTCCTCGCGAACTCCAGGTTGTCGCGGAGGTGCTTCGGGTTCCGGGTCCCGACGATCGTGGTGCTCAGGCCCGGGTGCGAGAGCGTGAAGCGCAGGGTGAACTCGATCCGGCTCAGGCCGTCGAGCAGCTCGTCGAGCCTGGCGCGCTCCCAGCGGTCTTGCATGGTGGTGCCCGGCAGCATGTAGTTCGTGCGCTGCCAGTCGGTGGGCGCGCCGCGCGCCACGCCGCCGCGGATGATGGTGCCCGCGCCGGCCTCCGCGGCCCTCGTGATCACGTCCTCGTGCTCGCGCTGGAG
This sequence comes from Sorangium cellulosum, assembly GCF_001589285.1. GTDB lineage: Bacteria > Myxococcota_A > Polyangia > Polyangiales > Polyangiaceae > Sorangium > Sorangium cellulosum_G. The sequence goes on from NZ_JEMA01000225.1 coordinate 21,549, forward strand.
CGCGGAGTACGGGATCTGGAAGGCGTCGAAGACGCCCATCTCGATCTGCTCCACCAGGTTGGGCAGCGTGCCCGAGACGCCGAGGAAGCGCACCTTGCCCTCGCTCTTGAGCTTCAGCGCCTCCTGGAGCGCGCCGTCCTGCTCGAACTCCTGCCGGGTGAGGCTCCGGTGGAACTGCACCAGATCGAGGTGGTCCGTCTTCAGCAGGCGCAAGCTGTTCTCCACGCCGTGCCGGATGTTCTGCGCCGTGTGCACGTGCTCGCCCTGAGCCCCGCCGACGACACAGCCGCACTTCGAGGCCAGGAAATATTCACCCCGGCGGTGCGAGATGAACTGCCCGATCCGCTCCTCGCTGCGACCGTAGTCGATGGAGGTGTCGATGAAGTTGATCCCGGCGTCCAGCACGTCGTTCAGGATGCGCTCCGCCTCCTGATCCGAGATCTCCGGGCCGCGCGGGGCGCCCCGCAGCTCCATGGCGCCGAAGCCGAGCGTGGTGACGCGGACGCCGGTGCGTCCAAGCAGGCGAGTGGGCAGATCAGTCATGGTCTTCCTCCGAAGGCGAACGCGAGCTGGCCGCGCCGGTCGGCCGTACCCCCGAGCGGGGGACATGCGGCTCCTGCGTACCTGTCGGCTCTTGGTTCGCGGCTGCGCTGAGCGCGCGCGGCGCATTGTGCAAGCCGTGGGCCAGGGCGGTGACGGGAGCGGGCGGGCGTCGCGCCGTCAGAGGTTCATGCCGATGCCCACCCGGAGGCGCGCCGCCACGGAAGGGGCGATCTCGCTCTCCTCGCTGCCCGCGCGCTGCTGCTCGAAGAGGTACGTCTGCGCTGCCGCCTCGACGCCGAGGTACAACCCGCCCACGAGGTCGACGTTCGCCCCGGCGCCGGCGCCGAACGCCCCTGCCAGGCTGTGGCGGTCGGGGGCGTGGCCGGACGTCTCGAACCGCTGCCTCATCACGGCGAGGCCGACGTCCACGCCGACGCCGAGGGTGACCACGGGCAGATCCCACGCGTGGGACAGGCGCACGTCGAGGCCGAGGTCATCGTTGCTCGCTGTCAGGTGCTCGTTCTGGAAGGCGCTGTGACACGCGCTGAGCCGGGTCGCGACGCCGAGGTGCTGGAGCTCGACCGCATACCCGACGAAGCCTCCGTGACACGACGAGCCCCCCTGGAGGATCGGCGTCCTGAACTGATATCCCGCCACCGGCCCATGCGCGATCTCGCGGACGCCGCCGCCTTTGCGCACCAGCCGCGCGAACGTGACGCGGCTCAGCCGCTCGTCGCCCACGTCGGTCGTCTGCCCGGCCTCGGCGTCAACGGTCCCTTCGAGGAGGAAATCGGGGCCTCGGCCGCGCACGAAGTAGCGGCCGGGGCGCAGGCTGAGCGTCCGCGTCGCATCGCTCGCCCCCACCTCGGCCGCCACCGGGCCCTCGCTCGAGTCCCGCATCACCAGGTAGGATCTGCCGCGCGGGAACCGGAGCACGCCGCGGAGCGACGCGTGCACCGGCAGCTCCGTCAGGATGAGCTTGCCCTGGCCGCGGAGATCGTAACGGAAGGTGGGGTGTTGCGCGCCGGCCCACGTGCGGCTCGTGGCGCGCAGGGTGCTCTCGTAGGCGTGGCGATAGGCCTCCTCGAGGGAGACGGCGCCGTCGCGATCCGCGTCGGCCGTCCCGAGCAGCCCCGAGACGAGGGCGTGGGTGAAGAACGAGCCTTTGAGCTCATCGGACTCCTGGGCGTCCTCGTTTCCGGAGCTCGACGTGAGCGTCACCATGCCTTGCCCCGCGAGCCGCTGATCCAGCTTGATGACGAACGGCGGCGCGCTCGTGCCGCCCTTGACGCGCGTCAGCGCCCCGGATCGGCACGAGTCGACGATCAGGAGCCGCGCCGAGGCCGCCGAGCCGCGGACGAGCTGCTCGAACTCCGTCAGCGAGAGCGGCGACGGCCCGAGGTGAAGGGCGTTCGCGTCGGCGTGACCGGAGTAGTAGACGAGATAGAGGACATCGGTGTCCGGGCTCGATACGGCCGCGCGGACACGGTCGTTCATGGTGATGAGCGTGCGCCGGACCGTCTCCGCGCCCTCGCTCCGCAAAAGCACCAGGTTCGCCGGGGGAAAGCCCCCGAGATCCTTGAGGACGTCGTACATCTTGGCCGCGTCGTCCTCCGCATAGCGGAGCTCCACCTCGCCCTTCTCACCGGCGTTGTTGCCGATGAGCACCGCGAAGCGCTCGATCCGGGCCTCGGCCGGGGCCGCCCAGGCGAGGACCCAGACGCACGCAGCGACGACGAGCGCGGCGAGCGCGGCGGGGCGGCCGAGGATCACGGCGAGCCCGCGACCTTCTCCGCCGTGAGCGCGTCGACGTCGCACCCCGGCGGGGCCGGAGGCGCGTCGGGGTGAGCCGCGAGCGCGGCCCGGAGCGGCTCGACCGCGACGGCCTCGGCGCAGAACAGCCCGTAGAACCGCTCGGCGCCGAGCGTGTCGTCCAGCACCGTGCTCTGCGGGAGGAGGACGTCCCGGCCCGGCTCGATGCGCGCGGCGACGGGGCCGCTCGGATAATAGACGCTGGCCTGCGACGCCCCGTCGACGCTCAGGATCACGAGATACAGCGCCTCCGTGGCGGAGTACGTGAACTGGATCGCGTCGCCGGGATGGAGCCGCTCGCCTGCCCCGCCGGGCTGGACGCTCCCGCCGCGCTTCACGTAGAAGCCGATGCGGTTCGCTCCCTTGATGCGCTCACCGGGGCTCTCCGGCGCCCCTCCAGCCGGGTCCGGCGCCGCGCGGAAGAAGAGCAGCGCGGCCGCCGCGGCCGCGAGCGCGCTGGCCACGGCGGGCGCCAGCCACCGCC
>NZ_JEMA01000226.1 GCF_001589285.1 Sorangium cellulosum
CCGGCGGCGACGGCAGCGCAGGGGGAAGGCGACGCCCCGCCGGGCGAGGCAGCGCCCGGCGCTCCGGTGGAGGCGCCGCCGCCTGCCGGACGCGACGCGATCCTGGAGCTCCTCCGCCTGGGCGAGCCGCTCGCCGGCGTGGACCTGACCGGCGTCGACCTGTCCGGCGCGGACCTCGCCGGGGCCGACCTTGGCGGCGTCCTCCTGAAGCGGGCGAACCTCCGGGGCGCCCGCCTGGACGGCGCGCGGCTCGTCGAGACCGTCCTCGCCGAGGCCGACGGCGAGGGCGCCTGCTTCGAGGGCGCCGACCTCACCCGGGCCGACCTCACCGGCGCCAACCTCAAGGCCGCGCGCCTCGCCGGCGCCGTCCTCGAGCTCGCCGCGGCGGGGGCGGCGCGCTGCGAGGGCGCCGCGTTCGAGGGGGTCCGGGCGCCCGGCGCCAGCTTCGCCGGGGCCACGCTCACGGGGGCCTGCTTCGACCGCGCGGACCTCACCGGCGCCGAGATGATGCAGGCCGCCCTCGACGGGGCGAGCTTCCGCGACGCGACGCTGGACGACGTGAAAATTTACGGTGCGACGGGAACGTGCGTCACCTTCGACGGGGCCTCGATCGCCGACCTCCGCGCCGACGACGTGGTGCTCCGGAGCGGCTCGTTCCGCCGCGCGAGCGGCCCGGGGTCCGTGTGGGAGGGCGCCGACCTCACCGGGGCCGCCTTCTCGGGCGCGGCGCTCCGGGAGGCGAGCTTCACCCGCGCGACGCTCGACGAGGCCACCTTCGACGGCGCCGACCTTGTCGACGGCCGCTTCCGCAAGGCGCGGCTCCGCGGCGCGCGCCTGCGGCAGGCCAACCTGATGCGCGCCGCCTTCGACGGCGCCGACCTCGAGGGGGCCGACCTGCGCGGCGCCAACCTGTACCAGGCCGAGACATGGAAGGCGCGCACCGCCGGGTCGCGCCTCGCGGAAGCCTTCCTGGCGGGGACCAAGCTGGAGGAGCGATGAGCGGCGCCGACATGCTGAATGTCCTTCTCCGCCTCTCCCCGCTCCGCCCCTCCGTCCGCGTCGAGGTCCTCCGGCGGAGCGACTTCACCGACCCGCCTGTTCGGGTTCGTCGCGATCACCGAGGCGCTCGCGCACTACCGGATCTTCGACCCGGGGCGCCGGGGCGCGGAGGAGGACGAGGCGGTGCGCGCGGCGTTCCTCCAGCTCGCCAGCGAGAGCGACTTCCGCGTCGACGAGGAGACGGGCCTCTTCTTCGTCAACATCTTCATGACCGAGGACACGCTGCGCCGCTATCCGCCAGCCTACTTCGACCGTCCGGCCGCGAAGCGCTACGCCGCTGTCAACCCCGGCTTCCGCACGAACGGCTGTTACGCCGGCTTCTGGTTCCGCTTCACGCGCGGCAACCTCCTCGCCATGACCCGCGCGATCGTGACGAGGCAATTCCGCGCGGCCGCCGCCCGTTGATCCGCCGCCGGCGCCTCGATAGCGTCTCGCGATGGACGACAGCGAGCCTCTCTCCATCCTCGACTTCTCCGTGACTCAGCCGCATGCGCAGTGGGCGAGGGCCAGGGCGGAGGTCCCGGTCCAGCGCTTCGACGCCTCGTCGATCAACCCCGCGCCCACGTTCCTCGTCTCCCGGTACGAGGACGCCGAGCGGGTGCTGCGCGACGCCGAGACGTTCTCGAGCGCGATCAACAACGAGGTCGTCGGCAAGTACATGGGCGAGTTCATGCTGGGCATGGACGGCAAGGAGCACCGCCAGTACCGCAACCTGGTGGCGCACGCGTTCCGCGCCTCCGTTCTCGAGCGGTGGGACGACGCGCTGGTGCGGCCCACCCTTCACGCGCTCCTCGACGGCATCGCGCCCGCCGGGCGCGCCGAGCTCATGCGCGATGTCGTCCTCAAGTACCCTGTTCAGGTCATCTGCGGCATCGTCGGCGTGCCGCTCCGGGATCAGGAGCAGTTCGCGCGCTGGTCCGAGGACGTCGTCCAGGGCCCGCTGAACCCGCCGCGGGGACTCGCCTCGTCGCAGGCGATGCGGCGCTACCTCGCCGGCATCATCGAGGCCCGACGGCGCGCGCCCGCGGGCGATCTCATCAGCGAGCTCCTGTCCGCCGAGATCGACGGCCAGCGCCTCACCGAGGAGAAGATCTACGGCCTGCTCCTCCTGCTGCTGCCCGCCGGCGCGGAGACGACGTTCCGGGCGCTGGGCAACGCGCTCGCCGCGCTGCTCGCCCGCCCGGCCCTGATGGCGCAGGTGGTCGCCGATCGGTCGCTGGTCCCCGCCGTCGTCGAGGAGACGCTGCGCTGGGAGACGAGCGTCACCCTTGTCTCCCGCGTGGCCACGCGGGACGCCGAGATCGCGGGGTGCCCCATCCCTGCCGGCGCGGTCCTCCGCGTCGTCACGGGCTCGGCCGGCCGCGACGAGGCCCGCTACGAGGCGGCCGATGCCTTCCGCCTCGACCGGCCGCCGCAGCCGCACCTCGCGTTCGGCACCGGCCCGCACCAGTGCCTCGGACTGCACCTCGCGCGCCTCGAGATGCGCGTCGGGCTCAACGCGATCTTCGATCGGCTCCCGGACCTGCGCCTCGACCCGGCCGCGCCGGCGCCGGAGATCGCGGGCTTCGCGTTCCGCGGCCCCGCGGCGCTCCACGTCCTGTTCGACCCTTCCTGACGCCTCGAGCGCCACGCTCGAGGCGTCAGGAGGGCGCTTCGCTACTGGCTCTCGAAGACGCGGTAGAGGTACGTCGTGTCCAGCGCCTGGAGGAACGAATAGGTCTCGGGATCGGCCGAGCCTGCGTGTCCGCCCTTCTCACCCTCGTAGAAATAGAAGGGGATGTTCATCTCCTTCAGGCGCGCGGCCATCTTGCGCGCGTGCGCGGGGTGGACCCGATCGTCGGTGGTGGTCGTCGTGAACAGGATCGGCGGGTACGCCACGCCGGCCTCGATGTTGTGGTACGGCGAGTAGGCCCGGATGATCTCGGCCATCTCGGGATCTTCGGGGTCGCCGTACTCGCCCATCCAGCTCGCCCCTGCGCCGATCTCGTGATAGCGCAGCATGTCGAGCAGCGGGACCTGGCACGAGACGGCGCCGAAGAGATCGGGCCGCTGCATCGCGACGGCGCCGACAAGGAGGCCGCCGTTGCTCCCGCCCTGGATCGCCAGGTGCGCGGGGGAGGTGACGCCCTTCTCGATGAGGTCCTCGGCGATGGCGATGAAGTCGTCGTACGACCGCTGCTTGTTCTCGAGGAGCGCGGCCTGGTGCCACGCCGGCCCGAACTCCCCGCCGCCCCGGATGTTGGCGACCACGTAGACGCCGCCCTTCTCGAGCCAGTGCTTGCCCGTGAGCCCCAGGTAGAAGGGCGACAGCGCGTACTCGAACCCGCCATAGCCGTAGAGCAGCGTGGGGTTCTTGCCGTCGGCCGCCGCCGCCCTGGGCTTGACGATGAAATACGGCACCTTGGTGCCGTCCTTGCTCGTCGCTGTGTCCTGCGAGACCTCGAACGGCGACGCGTCGAACAGCGCGGGCGACGCGCTGAGCTCCGTCACGTCGTACGAGTCGCCCTCGGGCCTCACCTGGTACACCGTGGTGGGCTGAAGGAAGCTCCGGAACGTGACATACGCGTCATCCATGCGCGGATCCGCGGTGACCTCGGCGGTCCCGAGCGGCGGGATCGGGATCGGCTTCGAGGTCCACGCGCCCTCCGCGTACGTGAACGAGAGGATCTCGGAGGCGACGTCGTGGAGCTGGGTGACGAGGATGCCTTCCCTCGATTTCGCGAGCCCGACGAACGCGCTCCGCTCGTCGGGCGCGTACACGAGCTCCGCTGTCGCCTCGGCGTCGTCCGGCGCGACGGACGCCAGCGAGCCGGACTTCAGCGTCGTGCCGGAGACGGTCCAGTCCGAGGCGAGCCGGATCAGCAGCTTGCCCTTGAAGAGATCCCAGAGCGTGGCGTCCTGGGGCACCTCGATCTTCACCGGCACATCGTCGCTCCCCAGCACGTAGTTGTCCGCGTGATAGAAGTCGACGTAGCTCGTGATGATCATGAGGCTCGACCCGTCCACGTCGTGGATGCTCCCGCCGGCGGAGAGGACTGTCTCCTTCCCCGACTCGAAGACGAGCTTCGCCTCGGAGAGCGGGGTGCCCCGGCGCCAGATCTTCACCCGCCGCGGGTAGCCCGAGGTCGTGAGCGAGTCCTCGTCGGCGCCGTGCGCGATGAGCAGGGTATCCTCGTCGCTCCACGCGACATAGGACTTCGCCTCGGGGAGGCTGAAGCCGCCCGCGACGAACGCCTTCGTTGTCTTGTCGAACTCGCGGATCACGGTGGCGTCCTTGCCGCCCCGTGAGAGCGAGATCAGGCACATGTCGGTGTCGTTGTAATAGCAGTCCGCTCCCGCGTAGACCCAGTCCTCGTCCTCCGCGGCCGCGACATGGTCGACGTCGAGCAGCACGTCCCACGCGGGCTCGCCGGCCAGGCAGGCCTTCGACGGCGTCCGGCGCCACACCCCGCGCGGGTTCGTCGCGTCCTGCTTGAACTGGTAGACGAAGCCGTCCGGCTCGGGGATGCACCGGAGCGGCGGCTCCTTGGTCCGCTCGCGGTAGTGATCGTCGTAGAGCGAGGTGAACGGCTCACCCTCGGCGAGGGCGTCGAGCGTCGCCTGGTTTGTCTCCCTCACCCACTCGAGCGACTCCTCGGAGGTGGCGTCCTCCAGCCACGTATACGGATCTTCCCCGCCTGTCCCCGTGGCGCCCCCCGACCCCGTGGCGCCCCCGGCGCCCCCGGTGCCGCTCGCGTCCCCGCCGCCGCCGTCTCCGCCGCCGCCGCCGTCTCCGCCGCCGCCGCCGTCTCCGCCGCCGCCGCCGTCTCCGCCGGTCCCTGTGGTCGCCGAGCCCGATGCCTGCTCGCCGTCGTCGCCGCACGCGATGAGCGCGCTGCCCGCGATCGCTGATACGATGATCCAGGCAGCGAACCCTGCTCTGGGTATCTGGTAATACATAGATGGATAATCTCCCTGTCGAGAAGGTGACATCCTGCCATGGGCGAACATGCAACGTCTGCGAGAGCAGCTTCCTGACGTCGTGTGACGAGGAGGAGACTCGCAGTTCTGTCCTGAAAGCTCTGTCTGGACCGGGCGACGTGGTGAATCCATGGGCCCTGTGATCGGCCCTGAAGCGGGCGAAGCGCGAGATCTCTGGAGAGCACCCCGCCTCACGGCCTCTCTGTCAGGCGCCACGCCGAGGAGGAGCACCCGGATAGGGGATCTCTTGGTCCACGCCCGTGAGGGGCGCGAGCGATGTCCACCGCTGCCGCCGGCGTGGCCATGTCCGGGATGGGCGATCCGGCGAGAAAATCCCCGGGGCTTCCTCCGAAACGCCACATCTCGCGCGCGGCCTGGCCACGGCGCCGCGCCACGTTCCCTCCCATGACCTGCCTCTCTTCCCCCGGCGCCGCGCTCCGCCCTCGGTCCGCTCGGCGCCTTCGCCGGCTCGGCGACGTCGCGCTGTCGCTGCTGATCGCCGCGGCCGTCTGGCTTCCCTGCCTCCACCTCTTCTTCCGACGCGAGCCCGCCGAGCACCGCCCCTCCGGCGCGCTCTCACCGCGCGGCCGGGCGCTGCTCGCGCATCAGCTCTCCCTGTGGGAGGACGCGGCCGCGAAGGAAGCGACGCTCGCGCGGATGCGGGCCACGAACGCCGAGTGGGACTTCATGGGCCGGACCTTCCTCGTCCTCGGGCTCGCCAACGCCGCGCTGCGGGATCCGGCGGCCGAGGCGCGCCACCTCGCCGTGATGGACAGGGTCATCGACGAGACCCTCGCGCTCGAGCGCGAGCGCGGGATGCTGCACTTCATGATGCCCTACGCCGCGGGGAGGCCGTTCGTGCAGCAGCCTGCCCGCAGCCTCTTCGTGGACGGCGAGATCGCGCTCATGCTGGGCGCCCGCGCGCTTGTCGCTCGCCGCGCCGATCACGAGGCCGAGCTCGACGCCCGCGTCGCCGAGATGCGGGCCCGCATGGAGCGGAGCCCTGTGCTGTCGGCCGAGAGCTACCCCGACGAGTGCTGGACCTTCTGCAACACGCTCGCCCTCGGCGCCATGCGCATGTCCGACGCGCTGCGCGGCGAGCGTCGCGGGCTGGAGCTCGGCCGCCGCTGGCTCGCCGTCGCGCGCGCCAGGCTGGTGGACCCGAAGACCGGGCTGCTCGTGTCGAGCTACACGCACGGCGGCAGGATCCTGGACGGCCCGGAGGGGTCGTCCCTCTGGCTCGTCGCGCACGCGCTGCTCCTGATCGACCCTGATTTCGCGCGCGATCAGTACGCGCGGGCGCGCCGCGAGCTCGGCGCGGAGCTCGTCGGCTTCGGCTGGGCGCGCGAGTGGCCGCGCTCCTGGTCCGGTCCGCAAGACGTTGACTCGGGCCCGATCGTGCCCGTCGTGGGCGCGAGCGCCGGCTCGAGCGGCCTCGCGCTCCTCGGCGCCGCGGCCTTCGGCGACGCGCCGTACCTCGGGGCGCTGCTCACCTCGCTCGACCTCGCCGCGTTTCCGATCCGCGAGGGCGACCGGCTGCGCCACGCCGCGAGCAACCAGGTAGGCGACGCAGCGCTGCTCCACGCGCTGAGCTCCGGCCCGCTCTGGCAGCGGATCGCCGCGGCGGGAGGTGCCCCGTGACCCGCCTGCTCGCCCTGGGCGCCGCGCTGCTCGCGTCGACCTTCCTCGCCTGTCACCTGCTCGGCCTGCGCGAGCACGTCTCGGTGCTGAGCGGCACGGCCCCGCCCGGCGGCGGGGGCGACCCCTCGCTCGGCGTCGTCTACGCGATCGCGTGGTTCGGCGCCGTGATCGCCGCGCCGATCCTCGCGATCGCGGCGGGCGTGCTCGCGGCCATCGACAGGCTCCGCTCGAGGCGACCCGCGCCGCCTCCGCCCGCGGATCCGGCCTCGTGACGCGCTCGAGCGCGCGGACTGCCTCGCCCGCAGCACAGCGCCAGCAGGTTGCTGCCAGCGCAACATGCGAGCCGCCGGCGCGCGCCATCTCACGCACCACGCAGGCTGAGAGCGGGATGGAACGGAACGTGCCGTAGGATGGAACGGAACGTGCTGTAGCGGAACGTGCTGCAGACGGAACGCGCTGCAGAACGTGCTGCAGAGAAGAGAGCCTCCGCCGCGCCTCGGCGCAAGAAGCGCAGGCCTCGTGTCTGCTGATGGAAGGGAGCCTCTCTTGGACCTCGAGCTCACTGGAAAGCGTGCCATCGTCACCGGCGGCAGCCGCGGCATCGGCAAGGCCATCGCGCGGGAGCTGGCGCGCGAGGGCGCCGACGTCGTGATCGCCGCGCGCGGCAAGGACAAGCTCGAGGCGACAGCCGCCGAGCTCTCGGCCGAGACCGGCCGACGCGTGGTCCCGCTGGTTGTCGACACGGGCAACGAGACCTCGGTCAACGCGCTGGTCGAGCGCGCCGTCGCCGCGCTGGGGGGCGTGGACATCCTGGTCAACAACGCCGCCTTGCCGGGCGGGATCTCGCCGGCCACCCGCCTCGACCAGATCGTCGACGAGCAGGTGATCGAGGACATCAACATCAAGGTCGTTGGCTATCTGAGGACCGCGCGCGCCGTCGCGCCGCACCTCGTCGCGAACGGCTGGGGCCGCATCATCAACATCGGCGGGCTCGCCGTGCGCAAGACAGGCCGCCCGGTCGCCACCCTGCGCAACGTCGGCGTGGCGGCGATCACGAAGAACCTCGCCGACGAGCTCGGCCCGAAGGGGATCAACGTCACGGTCGTGCACCCCGGCGCGACGCGCACCGAGCGCGTCCGCGCCGAGTCCGAGAAGGACCTGGCCGCCTCGGTGAGCATCGGCCGCATCGTGGACGCCCGGGAGGTCGCCTGGGTTGTCACGTTCCTGGCGTCGCCGAGGAGCGTCGCGATCAACGGCGATTCCGTCGTCGCGGGCGGTGGCAGCGTCGGCCCGATCTACTATTGATCCATCGCACCTCGCGCCGAACCCAAGAGAAGACCATGACCCTCCCGACCACCCGACTCGGCCGTACCGGCCTCACCGTTTCCCGCCTGTGCCTCGGCACGATGACGTTCGGCTTCCAGACGGACGAGGAGACGTCCCGCGTCATCCTCGACAAGGCCGCGGACGCCGGCGTCAACTTCCTCGACACGGCCGATGTGTACCCGCTGGGCGGCGGCCTGCAGACGGCCGGCCGCACCGAGGAGATCGTCGGCCGCTGGCTCAAGGGCAAGCGCGATCGGTTCATCGTGGCGACGAAGTGCGTCGGCCGCGTCGGCCCGAACGACTGGGACCAGGGCGCCTCGCGCAAGCACATCCTGGACGCCATCGACGCCTCGCTGCGCCGGCTCGGCACCGACTACGTGGACCTGTACCAGCTCCACGCCGACGATCGCGACACGCCGATCGACGAGACGCTGGAGGCGCTCGACGCCGTGGTTCGCTCCGGCAAGGCCCGGTACATCGGCGTCTCCAACTACCTGGCCTATCGCCTGGCGCGCGCGCTCGGCCGCGCCGACGTGCGCGGGCTCGCGCGGTTCGTCTCCGTGCAGCCGCGCTATGCGCTGCTGTTCCGCGAGATCGAGCGCGAGCTGCTCCCGCTCGCGCAGGAGGAGGGCCTCGGCGTGATCCCGTACAACCCGCTCGCCGGCGGCCTCCTCACCGGCAAGCACCGCCGCGGCGAGCCCACGCCGGGCACGCGCTTCACGCTCGGCGCGGCGGCAACGAACTACCAGCAGCGCTACTGGCACGAGCGCGAGTTCGCGACCGTCGAGAAGCTGCAGGGCATCGTCGCCGAAGCGGGCCTGTCGCTCACGACGGTCGCCGTCGCGTGGGTGCTCGCCAACCCGGCGATCACGTCGGCGATCCTCGGCGCCAGCCGGCCCGAGCAGCTCGACGCCACGCTCGCCGCGGGCAACCTCGCGCTCGATCCGCAGCTCAAGGCCCGGCTCGACGAGGCGACCGCCGAGTACCGCCGCGGCGACGCGACGCGCTGAGCCAGCGCTCACATCGAGCCAGCGCTCACATCGCCACGAACACCTTCACCTGCGACGGCGCGACGTGGGCGCCGGCGGGCATGTTCGCGTTCGACCCGTTATGGGCCGACATGGCTGTGTGATAGACGATCTTCTTCCCCTTGGCGTAGACCTTCGAGCTCGCGCGCTTGAAGGTCACCTGCCCGCGGTTCACGTTCGAGACCATCCCGCCGAGCGTGCCGGCCTCGTCGCCCTTGCTGCTCGGCATCTTCGACGCCTCGGTCACTGTCTCCTTCTTCTGGACGAGCACCTTGGAGACTGTCGACTCGCAGCCGTTCAGCGTCCCGATGTTCGGGAACGGCGTCGGCACGGGGGGCGCCGGCGGCGCTGGCACCTTGCACACGTCGGGCATCGCGAAGCACATGCCGCCGGCCTTCGTCGCTGCGGGCATCTTCATCTCAGGGACCCTCCACGGACACGCTGGCTCATCCGAGCAGGACGCGCTCGCCGTCGATCGATGTCTCCTTCTTCGAGACCATCGATGTCCGCTCGCTGACGAGCTGATACGCCTCGCGGATGAGCGAGCGCGCGCGCCTCGCCCGGATCTGGAGGAGCCCGTCGACGTCGCGGTACGCGTCCTTGGCCCGCTCGATCAGCCGCTCGGCCTGGATCTCCATCCGGCCGGCGGTGGCGGCGATGTGCGCGGCGGTCGTCGCGATCCGCTCGGCGAGCACGGTCGCCTCGGTCGCGTGGAGCGACGCCCGCTCCGAGGTGACGTCGACAGCCGCCGCGGCCACGCGCACGGCCGCCCGCTCGACGACGAGCCCCGGCTCGCCGCCCTCGCCGGCCTCGCTCGCCACGCGCCGCCCCGCCCGGTGCCGGACATCGCGCCTGGCGCGGAGCTCGACGTCGGTGGCCGCCTCCACGACGACCTTCCCCCGCGGCGCCGCGAGCGTCAGGTCCCCCGCGGGGGCGGCGACGCGCGCCGCGCCCGTCGCGGCGTCGTAGGTGACGGCGATGGCCCCCGACGCATCCCGGATCGCGATCGTGCTCCCCTCGGCCGACGCCGTGGCCCCCTCGGCCGTCTGGAGGACGGGCCCCCGGGCGGCGAGGAGGACGCCTACGATGTAAAAATCTGATGTGGTTGCGTGTTTCGAGACGAGCACCCTGTCGCCTGGGGTGGGCTGGTAGCCGGGGAGGGCGAGGCGCGCGCGGGCGGTGGCGCCCTCGACGCCGGGGGCGCCGGGCCTGACGACGCGCACGACGGCGCGCGCGGCGTCGTCCATGTCGACGAGGGTGGCCTCGAGCACGCCTCCCGGGGAGGGCTCGTGTTCCATGGCGACAGCGTCGTTCGCGTTCATGGGGTCTCCGTCCGGAAGTCTTCCGCGCGGGCGCGGTCAGGGTCGGTGTTCTTCGCGTTGCGGGTGCGCGCCCCGACCAGCTCGGCGTCATCGAGCTTCGCGCGGTGCAGGTCGGCGCCCTCGAGGTTGGCGTTCATGAGGTGGGCGCGCTCGAGGCGCGCGTGCGAGAGATCGGCCAGCGAGAGATCGGCGTTCGCCATCACCGCATCGCGCAGGTCCGCGCCCGGGAGCCTGGCCGCGCTAAGCCTGGTTTCGCGCAGGTGGGCGCGGCGCAGCAGGGCCTCGTCGAGGGCGGCGTCGGAGAGGTCGGCGCGGGAGAGGTCGGCGCCGTCGAGGATCGCTCTCTTGAGGTTCGCGGAGGGGGCCTGTAGGCCTGTGAGCTTCGCGCCCTTCATATCGGCGCCCTCGAGGTTGACCTGAGCGGCCTCGACCGAGGTGAGGTTGGCGCCGCGGAGGTTCGCGCCCGACAGCGTGGCGTTCGTCAGGACGCAGCCGCGGAGATCGACGCCCTCGCCGTTCGCGTCGCAGAGGAGCGATTGCTCGATCACGGCGCCTGAGAGCTGCATGGTGCGGAGATCGGCGCCGGAGAGATCCGCCGCGAAGAGGCGTGTCCGGCGGATGTCTGCTCCGGTGATCGAGGCGGTGGACAGGGAGGCTTCGGAGAGATCGGCGTCGGAGAGGTCGGCGTCGGTGAGGTCGACGTCGGCGAGCTGCGCCCCGCGGAAGGCGGCGCCGCGGAGCTTCGCGCCGGCGAGGCAGGCGCCGGAGAGGTCGGCGTCGGAGAGGTCGGCGCCCGCGAGCACGGCGCCGCGCAGATCGGCCTCGGCGAGGTCGGCGCCGGCCAGGTTCACGCCGGCCCACGAGAGGCCGGTGAGCGCGGCCTTGCCGAGGGAAACGCCCGCGAGGTCGAGGCCGCGCAGGTCGACGCCCGCGAGGCGGACGCCCTCGAGGGAGCAGCCCTCGAGCTTCGCGCCGGCGAGGGAGGCCTCGTCGAGGGTGGCGCCGGCGAGGTTGGCGTTGCGGAGATCGGCGCCGTCGAGGGAGGCGCCGGTGAGGTCCGCCGCGGCGAGGGAGGCGCCGCGGGCTCGCCAGCGCTGGAGCTGGGCGCCGCGGAGCGAGGAGCCGTCGAGGACGAGCCCGTCGCAGGTAGCGCCGGAGAGGTCGGCCTGGGCGAGGTCGCACCCGATGAGGCGGGCGCCCTCGAGGGCGGTGCGGCGGAGGTCGGCCGCGGTGAGGCGGGAGGCTTCGAGAGAGGCGCCGGCGAGGGAGGCCGGGGGGCCCGAGGCGGAGAAGTCGAGTCCGGTGGCGGTGGCGCGGAGGAGATCGGCGCCGCCGAGGAGGAGGCCAGTCGTCGTGGCGGCGCGGAGGTCGACGTCGCGGAGCGAGGCGCCGGTGAGGTCGGCGGAGGAGAGGTCGGCGCCGTCGACGGCGGCGCGGTCGAGGCGGGCGCCCTGGGCGTCGCAGCCCTGGAGGCGCGCGCCGGAGAGCACGGCGTCGAGGAGCTCGGCCTTGTGGAGGCGGGCGGCGCGGAGATCGGCTCTCTCGAGGAGCGCGCCGGAGAGCTTGGCGCCGGTGAGGTCGACCTGGTGGAGCGAGGCGCCGGTGAGGACGGCGTCGCGGAGATCGGCGCCTGCGAGGCGGCAGGCCTCGCCGGGAGGGCCGCCGAGGAGGGCGTCGGTGAGGTCGGCGCCGGTGAGGTCGGCGCCCACGAGGTTCACGTTGCGGAAGATGACGCCGGAGAGGGTGGCGCCGGTGAGGTTGGCGCCGTGGAGATCGACGTCGCGCCAGAGGGCCTTGGAGAGATCGGCGCCGCGGAGATCGATGCCGGGGGCGACGGCGCCCGAGATGTGGCTGCCGGCGAGCTCGCCGCGCTCGCTCTTCTGCAAGAGCTCGGCTGCGGTCGGGGCTGATCCGTGGTCGCGGTCCGCGGGCATGGTTCGGGCGAGGCTAGGCCATCGCGCGACGGGTGTCACTGCGGTAGCGTGCGCGCTGGCATGCTTTCGCCGGGGTGTCGGGAGATGCGGCGGTGAGGGCGCGGGCGCGGGCGCGGGGGAGGTGAGGAGAGCGATGATCAGCGTTGCAATAAAGGTAGAGACGACGTGCGACACGTGCCGGATGCCGATGCCGGTCAACACGCTGGCCCGCGAGGTGGGGTGCCAGAGCTGTGGACGGCCGACGGCGCTGGGCGCGGCTCTCTGGCAGGCGCTGCTGCGCGGTCCGGTTTACGACGGCCCGAGGATGCTCCGGAACGAGGGCCGGCGGAGTCTGACGGGCAAGCTGTCGGCTGCGTATACGCGGCTCGGCCCCTGCTGCCATGGCTGCGAGAAGGAGATTCCCGCCGCGAGCATCCAGGAAGTGCGAGAGCAGGCGATGTTCCGCTGCGACCGGTGCGCCAAGCAAACCTGGGTGCGAACGGTGCCCGCGGAATTCGCGGGAGCGCTCCCGAACATCACGCACATTGCTGGGGAGGACCCGGATCCGCTGACTCTGGCGCCCGCGCTTGTAGCCGAGACAGCGACGTTTCCGTGCCCGCAGTGCGGCTCACCGGTGCCGTTCGACGGCGTGAATCGAGCGTGCACGTGCCGGTTCTGCAACGCGAGCGTGCACGTGCCGGATGACTTCGTATATCGAGGGCGAAGGAAGGTGGCGGCTCGCTGGTTCCTCTGCTTCCACCCGTTGGTCGCCGACGGCGCCCCGGCCGCGATGGCGGTCGTCGCAGGCCTGTTCGACTGGGAAGAGCCGCCCGATGTCGCCGTCGACGCAGCCGACAATCTCTATTGCGCGGCCAGGCAATCGCATCAGGTGACCGTCGGGTACGAGACAACGAAGAAGACCGATGACGTCATCTGGTCCGTCGATCGCTCTCTGAATATCCGATGGCTGCACCGCAACCGATCGAAGGCCGTACGCCTCGTGCTCTCACCGAAAGGCACGCTCCTCGTGACGGGTTGGGGGTGGTCATCTCGACCTTGGCTTTCCGTCGAGACTGGCGCACCCGTCGGGGGCGCGCCGGAGATAGACATGAACCTCCTGGATTGTCACGATATGGCGTGCGACCATGATGGCTCTTTGATGATTCTGAAGGGCGACAGGCTTCGACGAATCACGCCGGAGGGGGCGGAGATGCCAGTATGGCCCGGCGGCGCGCAACGGGGCGACACACACGCCAGTAGCCCTCGCAGCTTCCCCGATTGTCCTGTCGAGATGAGCACCGCAGACATGCGTGTTTGTTGCGGTCCGGACGGTTCGATCTACCTCA
Organism: Sorangium cellulosum; assembly: GCF_001589285.1. Classification (GTDB taxonomy): domain Bacteria; phylum Myxococcota_A; class Polyangia; order Polyangiales; family Polyangiaceae; genus Sorangium; species Sorangium cellulosum_G. The sequence continues at coordinate 13,596 of NZ_JEMA01000226.1, forward strand.
TGAATCAACATGAGCTCGCTCGCTTCGAAGCGACCGGACGTAAGATTTACGGCGTGACGCTGTCCTTCGATCCTCCCGGTTCGAAGTATCGAACACTTGGCGCTGACGTCCATGGGAACGCCTATGTGTTGCGCAGTAGGCAGCTCGTGCAGATCAGCTCAACAGGCGAGCAGACTGTTGTGCTCGAGTCGAAAATTGGCGCTCTGCCAGAGGCGAGGATGAGTATTGCGGTGTGTCGTGATGGTTCGATCTGGCTTTTCGGCGCCAAGGGGCGCGCCTGGAAGTTCGCGCCGGGGGGAACGCTCCTCTTCGCCAGCGAGAAGGAGCTCAGGGCCGACAGAGTGGCCGCTAATGAGCTCAGCCAGCAGACAAGAAGCGCACCCCAGGGATTGCGGATGGGGCAGGAACAGGTCGCATCTGACGCCATGTCGGGCTCCTACGAGGAACTATTCATGGCGGAGAGAATCAGAGAGCGGCGGCTCAAGGGCGTCGCGTTCGGGTTGACGGTTCTGTTTATTGTCGTGCTCGTCGCTTACAGGGCGTTTGATTGAGCGATATGCGATATCCGCAGAGCGTCAGCCGAGCTCGATTCGACCTCCGTTGAGCTTCACCGCCCCCGACCCGCAGATGACTTTCGCGCCGCCCGCTCTTAGCTCGGCGCTGGCAGATTTTACGACGCACGTCGAGCTGCTCTTAATGATGCGTGTGTCATTGTTCGAAATCATGATACCGCTTCCTCCTCCCCCGATCGATACGTCGCCGCTTTCGGCTTTCATGCCCCAGTTGCCGCCTTTTACGATCACCTTTGCACCCGTCATCTGGGTATTGGCTGATGCGGTGATGGTTACGTCCTTGGCTTTTGCGGTCAGCGCAGCGCTGCTTTGAATCTGCATGGCGCCTCCGGATTTGAGGCCCATCATCCCGCCTGCCTTCGTCATGAGCGGACCTTTGGCTTGTATTGCCATGGCCGCGTCTGACGCGATAGTCATCCTTGCGCCACTCTTGAGGTTTGTTAGTCCTTTGCTCTTTAGCTTCATTACTCCGTTGGAGAGCAAATCTACGAGCGCGCCGGATGTGACGAGCGCTTTAAGAGTTCCTGCGATTTCAACAGCTCCGGGCGACTTGAGCATTGCAGCGCCTCCCCCGGCGACGATGGCTTGTCCTTGCGAAGACAGCGTCGCGGCGACTCCGCCGCACACGAATGCATCGACATCCCCTACGATGGCGGAGGTCACCGTGGCCGTGTTCAGGTTCATGGGGCTACCGGGTGCGGTGACAACTCCCGGGATTCGACCCGCCTGGGCGAAGCCGCCAGCCGCACCAGCCATTGCTGCCGCCATTGCGACGGAAGCCGACTCCTGAGCCCCCTTGATAAGCTTGGCTACCGTGCTGTAGAGTGTGTGCGCACCCTTGATCCCAGCCTTGGCAGTCTTCGCTTGTTCAATGGTGTCGAGCCACTTCCGTCGCTTCAGCGCATCCTCACCCTCTGTGATTCGTTTCTTGTGTGCTTCGGCGGCTGCCTTGGCTTGCTTTGCTTTGATGGCTACTTTTTCGGCTTTGTCAACATCTGGAGCGTGATACAGCGCTTCCCACTCTTGGCGGGTCATTGGTCTTTCTGTACCATCCGAGTTCACGACCTTGGGGTTGTTTCGCAAACTCTCATCGTACCATTGAGCAGCCATTGACTGCTCGAGCTTGTCAACAACGGCCTGAGCCTTGACGCTCTCCTGGTCGAGTTCGGCTTGAGCCAGGCTTTCTAATTTGGCTGGTACATCGAGCGCGCTCTTGGCGACACCGAGCAAGCTGTCCACGAGCTTCTGTCCTTGGTCCCCAAAGACCACGTCCCCGACGCTTGAGAGTCCAGCGTGGCTGATCTTATTCCCGGCGGTAATCATGGCAGCGCCGTCAGCTATGACCGTATTTGCAGAGGTGAGTGTGCTCACTCCCGCGTTGGCGACCGCAGTGTAAGCCTCCGTGGTCGTCATGGCAGCGCCGGCCTCGGGCGTGTTCGGCGCCCCGAGCTGGAACGTCGCCCCGCCGTACGGCGTCGACAGCTTGATTCGCTCCTCCCCCTCGTTGTCGTCGATGTTGATCTCGTTCCCGCCGCCTGTGCGGATGACGTTCCTCCGGGCGTTCTTCGCGTCCACGGTGCTCGGCGTCTGCGGGTTCGGCACGGCCCCCGCAATGATGGGCCGGTCCGGGTCCCCATCGANGGCCCCCGCAATGATGGGCCGGTCCGGGTCCCCATCGATGAAGGTCAGGATCACCTCCACGCCGCTCCT
>NZ_JEMA01000227.1 GCF_001589285.1 Sorangium cellulosum
GACCGAAGAGGGAGGCGCCCTGCAGGGCGTGACGCGCGTGGCCGCCGCCGTGGGCGGTCGAGGTGGCGGCGCCCTCGTGCATGTGGCCGAAGAAGTGGGCGGCGAAGCGACCGGCCGGGTCGACCTCCTGACGGAACTCCTGGCGTGCCTGCGGGTGGAGCCACTCGGGCGGGTGGTGGGTGAGCAGCAGGTTGATGTGGTGGCGCTGCAACCAGTCGGGGGCGTCCTCGTCGCAGACGACGTGGAGCTGGCGCGGGTCCACGGCGAGGCGCCCCTGGTAGTCGCCGCCGGTGAGCTGCAGGAAGGCCGAGTTGAGACCGATGACGCCAAGCTCGAGGCCGTGGAGCGACAGCGAGTACGAGCTGTCGCCCGGCAGAAGGCCGAGCTTCCGGCGATCGAGGACGTGCCATCGGCAGGAATCGACCCAATCGGTGTAGGGCTTGAAGACCTTCGCGAGGCGCTCGCGGTAGCCGAGGTCGCTCTTCTCGTCGAACACCTGGTCGCGCAGGCGCGGGCTTTCGTGCCACTGCGAGAGGGCGAGCACGTACGGATCGAGGTCGCTCTTGGGGCGCTCCAGGTCGTGGTTGCCGGGCACGGTGATCAGCCGCGGCTGCGAACCGAGCTGGTCGAAGCGCCGCCACAGCCTGTCGAGGGTAGCGTCGAGCTTCTTGAACTCGTCTTCCTTGCCGCACTGGGTCAGGTCCCCGGTGAACAGCACGAGGTCCCACGGGCCGCACAGGTCGTGCAGGCGCGCGAGGTCGTCGAACAGCGTGGCCATGACGTTCGGCCACAGCCAGCTCGTGCCGCCCATGCCCTGATGGAGGTCGGTGAGGTGCAGCCAGCCGACCGAGGCGGGACGCGCGGGCGTGGACGGCGCTGGCCGCGGGGCGCTCGGGTCCTTCTCGGGAGGGCGGGTCGAGCGCGACAGCCTGGCCGAGGCGTCGAGACCCCGAGCGGCCAGGCCGACGGTCGTGGCGTCGCGTCCGGCGGTCGGCCGCGCGGCCTCCGGCGCGGGGGTCGCGGCCGGGGATTCATCGAGCTCACCCGCGTCCGAGTCCGCTGCCTCTCCGGCGAGCTGGGCCCCCTGCCAGAGCAGCACGTCGGCGCCGTGCGGCGAGATCGTGTGTTCCTCGAGGAGCCTGCGGACGCGTGCGCTGTAGTCGAGGTACCCGGTCGGCCTGCCGAGCGCGATGGGCGGGCCGCCGTCGATCGCGGCGAGCCCCCGCGCCATCGTGTCGGTCGCCGGCGGGAAGCGCATGGGATCCCGGGTGTGCAGGATCATCGACGGGAACAGCCAGCCGCCGCCCGGCAGGCTGCGCCCGCGGCGGAGCGCGACAAGGTGCTCGGCGAGCCAGGCGTCGTCGGCTTGCCATAAAGAAGGCACCGCCGCGTTCACGCCGTCGAGCGCGGCGACCAGCAGGTTCGCGTTGTTGCCGACCAGGCCGGTGGCGAAGCGATTGTTCACCTCGCGGCCGTCGACGTGGTCGGCGTTGAAGAGCTGGAGCAGGCGCCGGAGGCCTGTCTCGTCGAGCTGCCCGAGGGAGCCCTCGATCAGCGTGCGCGCTCGCGCGAGCGCGTCCTCCCGCCGGGCGATGCGCTCCGGGTGCAGCCGGGCCTGCGTCTGGCGCAACACCTGCTGGCGATCGAGCATGGGCTGCGACTATATCCCAGCGCGGCTCCCGTCGGCCGCCTCGCGCGAACGGGCGTCGCCCTGGCCGGGCGAGGCCCGCTTCCAGGCGCTGAAGATCGCCGCCCTCGGGCACCCCGACGCGGGTATCCGAGAGCCGCGAGGGGAGGTTCAGGTGGGCGCTCGACCGCGCGCCCGCAGGCTGTGGCGTGAAGGCGGCCCCTTCGATGCATAGACAAGCTGTTGAGCGCCTACGCGCCGTCGCTCGTGCCCTGAGGGGGCGTCGACCGGACCAGCAGCTCGTGCAGCAGCCACAGGCCCGCGGCCGTGACCACCGCGAGCGTCCCGATCGACGGGAGCCCCACACGCGCGGCGAGCACGCCGCCGAGGCTCGGCAGGACCGCGCCGCCGACCATGGCCGCGCTCGCCTGGAATCCGATCGCGTGCATCGTGTAGGGGCCGAGCCGGGCCGGGGTGCGGGACATCAACGTCGGGTAGATCGGCGCGAGGCCGAGCCCCGCCAGCATGAGCCCCGCGGCCCCTGGCCAGGCCGGGCCGACCGCGAACAGCACGCATCCGAGCAGCGCCGTGAGCGTGGCCATGCGGAGGAGCCGGTCCGCGCCCACCCGATCGACCACCAGGCCGAGCACGACGCGCCCGACGCCGATGCTGCCCCAGTAGGCGCCCGCCCACACCCCGGCCGTCTCCGGCGCGACGCCGCGCGCCTCGGTGTTGAGCGTGAAGCTCCACTGCCCGAGCATCACCTCGAGGCCCGTGTAGAGGAAGAACACCGCGATCTGGAGCCACACGCGGCGCTGCCGCAGCGCCGCGGCGAGCGGGACGGGGACGCCCGGCGCCTCCTGCGGGCCTCCAGCGGCCGCCGCCCGCGCGCGGAACGATCCCTTGACCACGGCAAAGGCCGTGGTCAGGAGCAACATGATCGCGCCGATGATCGCGTAGCCCGAGCGCCATGAGCCGGTGGTCGCGAGCGCCGCCGTCGCGATGAGCGGCCCCAGCGCCGCGCCGACGCAGTAGCACGCGTGAAGCCAGTTCACGTGGCGCGCGGAGAAGTTGCTCGCCGCGTAGGCGTTGAGCCCCGCGTCGATCGCGCCCGAGCCGAGCCCGGCGATCAGCCCGCAGAGGATCAGCAGCGGCCAGGCCGGCGTCGTCGCGTAACCGAGCATGGCGACCGTGATGAGCCCGCTGCTCAGCGTCAGCAGCTTGCCCACGCCGAGCCGGTCCACGAGCTTCCCCGCCGCGATGCTGGAGGAGAAGTACCCAACGCCCGTCCCGACAAGGAGCGCGCCGAGCGCGCTTTGCGGGAGCGCGAACGCGGTGCGCAGCGAGGGCCACGCGACGCCGAGCACCGCGTCGGGCAGGCCGAGGCTCACGAACCCGACGTAGGTGAGGATCAGGAGCGGCGGCACGCGGGCGACCTCGTCCCAGGCTCCCCGCCGGCCTCCGCGTCGCCGGAGCCGAACCGAACGCCCCTGTCGCCCGCGCGCTTCAGGAAGGCGCCCGGCGTGAGCCCGACGAGCTCCCGGAAGTCGGCGATGAGGTGCGCCTGGTCGTAATAGCCCGCGTCTGCGGCGATGCGCGCCCAGTCCTTCGAGGTCGCCGCCATCCGCACGGCGCGCTGCAGGCGCACAATCCGCGCGAACTCCTTCGGCCCGATGCCGACGCTCTCCGTGAAGGCGCGGCGAAGATGCCGCGCCGTGACGCCGAGCCGCTCCGCCACGCTCTCCACCCGGACCTCGTCTCCTTCGAGCAAGCGAACCGCGCGGCGAGCGAGCCGCGCCGACGCCGGTTCGAACGTCGGGTGGGTGCGAAGGGCGATCGCGCGGGAGAGCCGGTCAAGCACCTCTGGCAGGCTTCGCGCCGCAAGGAGCTCGAGGCAGAGGTCGCTGCCCGAACGGCCCCAGACGTCTTCCAGCGGGACGATCTGGTCCGTCAGCGCGTTCGCTGCCACGCCCAGCAGCGGCGCCGACCAGCCAGGCTTGAACTGAAGCATCACCGCCCGCGCGACGCCGGTTGCGTCCTTGAAATGCGCCCGCGTTCGCGGGCCGACGACGAACAGATCCCCTCTCCGACCCCCCTCGATCATGCGAAAGACAAGGGTCGTCCTTCCGTCGGGCAGCTGCTCGACGTGACATGCGCGCCCAGCGACTGGCTCGATGGTGCGAACATCCTCGACGAAGCGGGAGAGCGAGAACGTCAAGGCGGCAGAGGCCATCGTGCTCGGCACCCTCGTGGTCTAGCGCGTCCACTGCGGCCGTTCAAGCTGAGCGGAATCCACCCTGAAAATGTCCGGTCCTTCCAATCGGAAGGCGGCGGCGGGAGGTACGAAGGGGGTGGAGGCACAACGTGAGCAACCGAGACTTTTCAGACCACATCCTTGTCGCCACCGGGGCGAGCGGGGGTGTCGGCGAGGCCGTCAACCCCGCAGCCGTCACCCCCAGCGCGCCCACGCCGGTCCTCTCGGTCAGCCCGATCGTGCTGCCAGCCCCCGGCCGCGCCGTCGATCTCCAGGTGCGCGTCTCCGCGCCCGTGACCGGAAGCGAGCTGCCCATCATCCTGCTCTCGCACGGCCACGGCTACTCCAACCACCTCTCCTCGTTGAACGGCTACGCCCCGCTCGCCAACCACTGGGCGGCACACGGCTTCGTCGTGATCCAGCCCACCCATCTCGACTCGAAGACGCTCACCCTCGATCGCGATGACCCCGATGCGCCTCTGTACTGGCGAGCGCGGGCCGAGGACATGAAGCGCATCCTCGACCAGCTCGACGCGATCGAGGGCGCCGTCGCTGGGCTCGCCGGGCGCCTGGACCGGAGCAAGGTGGCCGTCGTCGGGCACTCGATGGGCGGGCACACAGCGAGCCTGCTCCTGGGCGCGCGGCACAGGGATCCCCACGACGGAACGGAAGTGAACCTCGCCGAGCCCCGGATCAAGGCGGGGGTGCTGCTCGCCGCGCCCGGCAGAGGCGACGCCCTCAGCAAGTCAGCAGCCGAGAGCTACCCCTTCTTCTCGACCATCGACTTCTCCACGATGACGACGCCCGCGCTCGTGGTCGCCGGCGACAAGGACGACTCTCGCCACCTGACGGTCGCAGGCGCCGACTGGCACGCCGATCCCTACTTCCTCTCCCCGAGCCCGAAATCCCTGGTCACCCTGTTCGACGCAGGGCACGGGCTGGGCGGCGTCTCGGGATATGACGTCGCCGAGACCACGGACGAGAACCCCGAGCGAGTGGCTGCCGTCCAGCGCCTCACCTGGGCCTACCTCCGCAGCGCGCTCTACCCCGGAGACTCCGCGTGGCAGGAAGCGCAAGACGCGCTGACCGGCGTGGCCAACCCGCTCGGACGGGTCGAGTCCAGATAAGCGAAGGAGGCCCATCCGTCGCAGACCAGCAGCACGAGGTGGCCCCCCTCGACCGCGAAGAGAGCGCCAGGCGGATGGCAGCTAGCTGAGGGCCCTCCCCGAGGCGACGAGGGCCGCCGCCGCCCCGAAATATTTACTTGCGTGAATATACACAGTGGTGCATATTGAGCCCATGCCCAGCTCGGAATTGTTCGAAGTGCTGGCCGACCCGACGCGGCGTCTCCTCGTGGAGGCGCTGCTCGACGGCGAGCGCGCGGTCGGTGAGCTCGTCGAGATCGTCTCGATCCAGCAGTCCGGGGTCTCGCGCCATCTGCGGATCCTCGGGGAGGCCGGGTTCGTCGCGGTGCGGGCGGAGGGAACGAGGCGCCTCTATTCGCTGCGCCCGGAGCCTTTCCGACAGCTCGACGACTGGGTGGGGCGCTATCGGTCGCTCTGGGAGAAGCGCCTGGATCGGTTCGGCGAGGCGCTCGAGGCGAGACGAGCGGCGCGGAAGAGCGGGACCACGAAAGGACGAAGTGAATGAACGCGACAGCCAAGAAAGCCAGCATCCTCATCGAACGCACCTACCCGGCCTCGGTCTCCGAGCTCTGGGAGCTCTGGGCCACCAAGGACGGCTTCGAATCGTGGTGGGGTCCCGAGGGATTCCGGGTCGAGGTCCATGCGATCGAGCCGAAGGAGAACGGGCTTCTCCATTACACGATGATCGCCGACTCCCAGGAGATGATCGAGGCCATGAGGCGCGGCGGGCAGCCGACGTCCCACGAGGTGCGCGCCCGCTTCAGCGCTTTCTCGCCGCAGAAGGCCCTCACCATCACGAGCATCGTCGACTTTCTCCCGGGCGTCGAGGCCTACGAGAGCCACATCGAAGTCCTCTTGACCCCGCTCGCGCACGGCGCGCACATGACCGTGACGCTGCACGCGATGCACGATCCCGAGACCACGGAGATGCAGAGGGCCGGCTTCACCAGCCAGCTCGGCAAGCTCGACAGACGCTACATGAAGTGAGCGTTCCCCGAGAGGGTCCTGGCGCCGCCGACGGCGGCGCTGCCCCGTCTACCCGGGCGAGAGGCTCGTCGCCGGGCGCGAGGCCGCCCGCGCGGCGATGTGGCCGGCGGCGTGATTGTCGGCCATGATGTCCACGTGTTGTGTGTCCGCCACGTGCCGACGTCGCGGCCACGCTTGGCATCAGCCACCGCCGGCTCATCGACGTGTTCACCGCCGAGACCGGCCTCGCCCCGGAGGCCTTCGCCCGGATCACACGCTTTCGGCGGGAAGGATCGGCGCGGCGCCGGGACGCACTCCGGCGCGATCGGCACCGGCTCCGGGCGAGCCGGGGCGATCGTGGCCCTGGTGCTGGGGCTGATCGGCGCGGTCCTCGGTCGGCTGGCACTGGCCCGCTCCCCCCGCAGCGGCTGACCCGGGGGAAGCCCCAGCGGTGGCTCAACGGGTCGTCGAAGCATGCGGCAGGCGGAGCGCGGAAGTTTGCCCGAGGTGGAAGCGAAGCCAGGGGAGCGAGGGCAAGCGCTGCTCCCGGCGACCACCCCTCCGGGCGAGGTGGGGCCGCCGCTCCAGCGCCACATCGAGTCGGCGATCTGATACGTTCGACGAATGAACCTGCGTCGCGCGATACCGTACTTCTGTCCGCTGGCCCTGCTCGCCGCGTGCACGAGCGAACAGCGCCCTGACGTGGGCACCGGCGGCGGCACCGGGACCTCCGAGAGCACCGGGAGCACGAGCGCAGCGACCGGGACCAGCGCGGGCACCGGCGGCGGTGACGGCACCGGCGGCGGTGACGGCACTGGCGGCGGTGACGGCAGCGGCGACAGCGGCGAGGAGCTGCTGCCGGAACCCGAGGAGGTCCCGGTGCTAGAGAACATCGTGTTCTACGACGGCTACGCCGCGACGGTCGACGAACCGATCCCGGACGGCGTGATCCGCCACGACAACTCGCTTGTTGCGACCAGGCTGACCGACGAGCTGCTCGCCAGGATCCAGACCACCCTGAAGGTCCGCGTGGTCGTGGGAGCGCGTTGCGACAACTACGACCGAATCGGCTCGGTCAACCTGGCGCTGGTCCCCAAGGGGGCCCAGACCTACGATACCGGCGAGGTCGACCGGATCGAGGTCGCACGGTTCGTCACGCCCTTCATGAACATGAACAGGCAGCCGACGACGGTCCCCTACGAATGGGAGGCCAGCAACCTCGTGCCGATCTTGAAGGATCCCGACCTCCTGGCCGACCACGATCTCTGGTTCGAGCTGAGCATCTTCGGCGTGCCTTACGCCGCGAACGACGAGGTCGCCGGTTGCGCCGGTCGCAATGACACGCAGCTCGGATCGCTGCTGTTGTATACCGACAGCGCGCAGGAGGCCCAGGACTTCAGCGTCCTGTTGCCGCTGGCGATCGGTGAAGACTTCAACAATCACGCCATGGGCGCCAGCGACAAGGTCGGCACGACCCGCAAGACCGTCAGGTTCGAGCTGCCGGCAGATACACAGAATGCGCAGCTCGTGCTGATCACGTCGAACCACGGCGCCAACCAGGGCGGCGAGGAGTATATTCGCCGCGACCATTACGTATACGTCGACGGCAAGCTGGCCTTGCAGTACAAGCCCGGGCGCACGTCGTGCGAGCCGTTTCGCAGGTACAACACCCAGAGCAACGGCATCTACGGGCCGTCCCCGCGGTCGGACGAAGCATGGCAGTCGTTCAGCAACTGGTGCCCGGGCGACGTGATCGACACCCGGATCGTCCCGTGGGGGGCCGCGAGCGCCGGCATGCACGAGTTCGTGATCGACGTCCCTGACGCGACCTTCGCCGGCGGCGAGGGCAATTTCCCGTTCTCGCTCTACGTGCAGGCTCGGTGAACACGTCCCTTTGACTAACTCGACAACCCGTGTCGCGACGCGCGTCGACGGGCTCGATGGCAGGCGCCTTGCGCACGGGCGCCGGCGCTGGGCGGCGCCCGTGCGCTTCGAGCTCATAGCGTCTCCAGGTACGCGACGAGATCGTCGATCTGGGCCGGCGTGAGCGCCGAGGTGACGCCGTGCAGGTCGCCTCCGCCGCACGGCCCGAAGCGGTCGTGGAGCGTCGCGGCGCAGCCGTCGTGCATGTAGGGGGCCCGCGCCGCGAGCCCGCGCAGCGACGGCACCTGGTAGGGCTTGCCCGTGCCCACGTCCATTGTCTCGCCGTTCGTCAGCCTCTCGCCGGAATGGCACGTGGCGCACGCCAGGGTCGGGTCGTTGAAGAGCACCTCGCCGCGCGCGACGGCGGCCTCGTCCGCCGGCTTCGACCGGGGCAAGTGCTCGATTGTGTCGATCCACGCCGCGTACGCCGCGACCTCCTCGGGGAACTGGGAAAAGCCGCCCATCCGGCGCTGGAACACTTCCTCGACGAGGGCGCCGAAGTCCGCCAGCTCCCCCCCCCAGTGCAGCGGCGCCGTCGCGAGCACGCCGCCTGCGACAGTCTGCGTGCGGCGCCACCCGGTGGACGCGAAGTGCCAGCCCCGGCCGTCCTCGTGCCCCTCCGGGTGGCAGGAAGCGCACGCCAAGGTCAAGGTCTGGGACCAGTCGCCATGATGAAAGAAGTAATGGGCGTCGTCGAGCCGGCTCTCGCCAGGAATCTCGATCAGGTTGATCGGCTCGCCGCTCAGGGCCGCGAGGCGCACGATGCCCGGCGGCTGTCGGAGCTGCACGAGCAGGTTTCCCTCTGCGTCGTAGCCGATGGCGATGGGATCGCCGCTCATCTCGACGTCGAGCACACGCTGGTCAGCGGAGGCCGAGCAGGTGTCGAACGCGTCGCGCCGCTCGAGCGTCGCGAGCGGCGTCTCGAGCACGCTCTTGCTGCCCGCCTGCAGGATCGCGGCGTTGAGCCCATCCGGCGATACAGCGATGTCGACCGGGAGCACGCCCGTCCCGATGCCCCCCACGTCGGACCTTGAAGGGGTGGGCGGCGATCCGGGCTCGCCGGGACGCGGGCGCATCACGGTCACCGCCGAGTGGAGTATCCTCTGTTGACAATTCTTGCCGTAATAGCTGCCGGGCTGCGTATCGTCGATGGGGTTGACGACGCCGCGCTGGTGCACCATGGCGACGCCGCCCCCGGGCAGCGAGAGCGTCCTCCACGCCACGCCCGGCATGAACTCGATCTCGACGCCGCTGTTCGCCCGGGGGGCGGAATGAAAGAAGACAGGCGGCTTGATGCGCTCGGCCACCGTCCCGTCCTCCGTGACGACAAGGAGCTCGGCGGACCGGAAGCGGCTCACCAGGAGCGAGTCCCCCTGGACGATGACGTCGCGGAGGTCGCGGTCCAGGCGAAGCTCGCGGACGGGCGGGGCCGCGACGTCGGAGGAGAGCGTCACGAGCTCGCCGCCCGCGCAGGCCACGTGGAGGAGGCCTGTCGAGGCGTCGTGGGCGAGCCCGCGAGGCGCGGGGCAGACGGGCCTGCGGTGCATCTCCCTGGTCGCCAGGTCGATCGTGACCACCGCGCCCCCCCGGCGGAGCGCCACATGAGCGATGCCGGCGGTCCCCTCGGTCACCCGCCCTGGCTCGTCGCCCTTCTCCAGAGGGAGAATGTGGACGTCGTCGGCGAAGAGGTCGATGATCGATATCCTGTCGCGATCCGGATCCGCAGCGACGGCCAGCGTCTTGTCGGCGGTCACGAGGAGCGTTCCGCCGCTCACCGGGGGAGGCGGCACCGCAGAGACACGGGGAGGCGGACCTGTCCACGAGCCGCCCTCCGGATACTCGAATTCTTCCAGGGGGTCGGAGTAATCGTACAGCGTGCACCCAGCGACGGTCGCAAACACGGCGGCGAGCGCGGCGAGCCGCGCCCCGGTTCGAGCGTTCATCGTACCTCCTGCAGACGGCGCCGCCATGCAAGGAAGCTGCCCGGGTCGTGGCCTCGCGCTCCGGACGACGGATCTCGTCGACATGGGGGCGGAACCCGTGCGCTCGCGGGCTCGTCCGGAGGCGCGTCCGTCCAGCGGCCGATCGAGCTCAGGGAGCTCCCTCGTCGGGATCGACATCGGGAGCATAGCAGTCCGAGAAACCGTCTCTGCCCGTCTTGCACACCTCGTCCTGGAAGCACCAGTAATAGTCCACACCGGACGTCGTGCCGCAGTACCGGACCCCATGTGTGCCGTCGTCGTTGACGACGCACGCTTGCTGACCGAGCTCGGAGCAGTCGGTGACCACGGTGTCCGGCTGGAACCAGCACCTCGGTCGAGCCCCGGGGCCGGTCTGGCACGCGAACGGGCGCGCTGCTTCCTCGCTCGCATCGCTGTACTCGCCGTACGGCGGCACGAGCCCCGGGATCCCGGTCCCCGTCGCCTTCACGCTGCACACGGCTCCCGCCACCAGCGTGTCGAGGCGGCACTGGGACGCAGGATGGCCCTCCTTCGTCACCGCGGCCTCGGTCGGGTCCGGTGTGTCGAATCGCGGGTAGACGAGCTCCCTGGGAGCCTGCAGCACTTCCTGCTCCTCGTAGAACCGCCCCGTCTGCAGGCTGGCGAGCAGGATCCGGCCGCAGAGCTGCTGGCTCGCCAGGTCGCTGGTTGCCGCCGTGCAACGCGCGCGCGCGGAGGGGTCGAGCGCGGCGAACGCCGCGGCGTTGGCCTCGGTTTCATTCGCCCACAGCCGCGGCAAGCAATCCTTGGTGGCAAAGTAGTCGGACTGCCCCTCGGAGGAGACCGACGTGCCCAGCGCGCTGTCCACGCGGCGGGAGGTCTTGAACGGGAACCCGCCGATGAAGTGCCCCATCTCGTGGCACATCGTGAGCGCGAACACCTCCGGCGTCATGCTCGAGACAGTGAGGTATCCCTTGCTCACTTCAATCGTCCAGTCCTCCCCGAGGTTGAGCAGCACATGGGCGCTGACCGCATCGCTGTCCCAGTCGATTCTCCACGAGATCTCGTGGGTACCTGCCGGATTCGCGGCCGCGGCGTGGTCCTGGTAGAGCGCGACAACGCGATCGAGGATCGCTTCCGCCTCCTCACGCGTCGGCGGGCGCTCCCCCGAGAGCGGCGCGCCATCGACAGCGCCTCCGAGGGTGGCGGCGGAATTGCCGTCCGTCCCATCGGTGGAGACGTCATTCACCTGTCCGATGCACGCCGAAAGGAGAATGGATGAAGCAAGAATGGTGTAAAATTTCATGGTAAACTCCGTCGAGCTGGATCGCCGGACGAATCCGGACGGAGCCAGGCCGTCGACGTCGGTGCAGCGCCAGGCGCGCCGCGGAGCCCTGCTGAGACAAGGCGACGAGGAGCGACGACGCGATGCGACCGACATCGGCTGCCTGGCGGCGGGAGCTTCTGTTCGGTGCTCTTGATGCCGCCGCGGGGCTCGATCCTTCAAATTACTTTGCTGTGGCCTGCGACGTCCGCCAGGCCTGGGCTCCCTACGGCCGCCCGGCGCACGCTTCGTCGCTGTCCCACCGGGGGCGCACAAGCCGCTCGCCGGTCGCAACCATGCCTCGCGCGTCGGTCACCACCCCCCTGATCCGGAGCGGTTGGCCGATGGCACAAGCTGGCTCACCGAGCACGGCCGGCCATCCGATGAACTCGCACCGGCCGTCCTCGAGCTCCGTGAGCTCGATCCTCCCCCGGCTCGTCGTCGCCGAGGAGGGGTCGCCGATCACTGTCGTCGTGACCTCGAGCTCCACGCCCTCGGGCTCCAGGCCGAGCGTCCGGACGCTGGTCCACAGGTGCCAGCCGCCCTGGGCGCCATGGGCGAGCTCGACCTCCTGGCCGTCGGCCAGCGGCTCGAACTGCCACTCGCCGGTGCCGAGCTCGGCGACGCCTTGCGCCTGCGGCTCGTCCCCGCCGGCGCAGCCAGGAGCGAGCGCAACGAGCACGACGAGACAGGCGGCGGACGTCGCGCAGGCCACGGCGCGGGCTCCTACGAGCGCCGGCGGCGGCGCACGGCCAGCAGCAGCCCGAGCAGCGCGCCGCCGAGGCCGCCGGCGCTGCCAGCGCCGCTGCCGGCGTTGCAGCCTCCAGACGCGGCCTGGACGGCGGGCGGCGGGACATCGACAGGTCGGCCACCCGGCAGCGAATCGGGCAGCGGCGGGACGCGCCGGTCGTAGAAGGACGCGGGGACGGGCTCGTCGGGGAGCACGCAGGTCGTCTCCCGGCTGCCGTCGGCGGCGATGGCGCCGACCGCCACATGACCCGCCGAACAGCGGCAGGTCGGCGTCATGTTCATGGGCACGCACTCGCCGTTCGGGCCGCAATCGAACGTCGCACAAGGATCCGCGAGCGGCGGCGCGTCCGGAAGCGCCCGGTCACCCGGGTTGAGGAACGACATGCGGAGGTCCTGGCAGGTCACCATCGGCTGACCCGACGGATCGAACGTCGTGCGCGCTGTCGTCCCTGGCACGCACGCGCAGGCGGCCACAGGCTGGGCGCCGCCCGCGACCTCGACGACGCGGCACAGGCCGCCTGCGCCGCACGCCGCGAAGTCGCACGGCGACGCGGCGGCGCTCTCGGCGTTCGGAGCGCCCCCGCACATGTCGCGGCCCTCGACGTACCGCGGGAGCACGCGGACGTTCGATACATCGGGACCGTCGGTGCGCCGGAAGATCGGATCGACTGTCATCTCCTCGGGCGACAGGCGGGTATAGAGCCGGGTGATCGTCGCGTTGCCCTCCAGGAGCGGCAGCAGCGCGTCGCGCGCCTCCACCTGCGCCTCGTCCGAGCTCATCGTGTTGCGGACCTGCTCGGCGATGCCGGCCGTCGGTCCGCTCATCTCCGTGACGAAGCCGCGACCGCCGGCCTCGTCGACGCCGCGCGCGACGAGCGCCGTCCAGTTCGTCTGTAACGGCCAGTCGTACAGCCTCCAGACGATCTTGTCGTCGTCGATCTCGACGTCCGGCCAGTTGGCCGGCCCGTAGCGCCGGTCGCCGAGGATCATCACGGTGATGCCCATCTCCGGCTCGGCCGCGATCGCCGTCAGCCGGATCGGGATCGACGGCGACCCCGACGGAAGCGTGAAGCGGAACGGCTGGATGTCGCTGACCTCGGCGTCCGGCTGGAGCCGCAGCGCGAGGAACTTCATCCCCTCGCTCGTATAGATGCGGATGTACGGCGCCATCGCGTCGTTGACGCGGAACCCGTTGCCGCGGAGCCAGTCGACGAGCGCCGCGGGATCGGTCGACTCGATCACGGCCACGTCGTACGGCCCTACCTCTTCCCGGAGGTGCACCGTGACGCCGCCGTCGTCGACGCCGCCGTCGCTCGCGGTCGGCCCCGCGCCGGCGAACACGGGGAGGTCGCAGCTCGGGTCGTCGGGCCACTGGAACTGCGGGCCCGTCGCTGCATCGAGGGCGGTGAGCGCGAGCTGCGGGAACACAGCGAGGCTGTCCGCCGCCGGCACCTCGGCGAGCGGAACCACCCAGGCGAAGTCCGGCGCCGCGCCCGCATACTGGATCTGCGTCACCATCGTGACCGAGCCGTCCTGGTTCGTCGCGAACAGGATCCGCTCTGCGGTCTGGTCCACCGGCTGTCGTCCGCAAAAGAATCCACCGCACGCCTCGGCGGGTCGTGGCGCCGTCGCCAGCGCCGCCGCCGCCATCACCGTAGCCGCCCACAGCTTGCGCATCGTCCAAGACCTCCTCGCCCGACTGGCCGGGCGAACGCCCCCAGGCAAACCCAGTGCCACGATCGAAAGGAAGGCGATTCCTGGGTACAACGCCGCGGGGGACCGACCCAGGTTGGGCGCCCGCGGCTCCACCAAGCTACCTGCCGCGGACCCGCAAATGCAAGCCGACCGCTGGCCGCCACCGGCGTCCTCTCCCAGGCGACACCCCGTCGAGGAGCGGCGTGGTCTGCCCCTCAGGTCCTGTCCGGTCCGCCGGACGTCGACATCAAGTCGTCAACGAACCGGCGCATCAGGCGCACCAGGTCGTTGAAGTCCTCCTCACTCCACCTGGCGAGGATGGGGGCCGCAATTCTCTGACGAGCGGCGTCCAAGGCGTCCGTCATCTGCCGCCCCTTGTCGGTGATCACCGCCTCATGGATGCGGCGATCGGCTGGGCTGGGCCGACGTTCGATCAGCCCCAGGCTCTCGAGCTTTGCTACCTGGCGGCTGACGGTCGTGTAATCCCGCCCGGCTCGCTCCGAGAGCTCGACAACGCCGATCGGCCCGTAGCGCTCGATCCCCACCAGCAGCGGAAAGAGGGCTCGATCCAGGGAGATGCCCGCCTCCGCGAGCAGCGCCAGATCGCGCTGCGGCTGATTCATGAGCGCCACCAGATCGACCATGGCTCCGTGGAGCTCGCGGAGCTTCTTTTTTGTAGTCCGTGTATTTTGCACAAATTCTCTTGACGCTCCGGCGGGCGTAACTATATGCATAGTACACATATTCGAAACGCGGTCCAAGAAAAAGCGGAGCTCGCCGTGGAATCACATTGTTCGACGGATGTCCTGATCGTTGGCGCAGGTGCTGCCGGGTTGACCCTGGCCATTGAGCTCGCCCGCCGGGGCGTTGCGTTCCGGCTCATCGACAGGCTGGACGGGCCGTTTCGCGGCTCGCGCGGCAAGGGGATCCAGCCGCGCAGCCAGGAGGTGTTCGAGGACCTGGGCATCCTCGACCGCGTCGTCGCGGCTGGCGGCCTGTACCCGCCCCAGCGGGAGTATCGCGACGATGGAGGCCACGAGGAGTCGCAGATCATGGAGCCTCAGGATCCGACACCTGGCGAGCCCTATCATCTGGCGCTCCTCGTGCCCCAGTTCCTGACCGAAGCCGCGATGCGCGAGCGCCTGGCGGAGCTCGGGAGCTACCCGGAGTTCGGCCGAGAGCTGAAGGGCTTCGAGCAGGATGGCGAGGGCGTCGACGCCCGCATCGCTGGACCGGCGGGCGAGGAGGCCGTCCGCGCCCGCTACCTCGTCGGCGCGGACGGCGGCCGCAGCGTCGTACGGAACGCGCTCGCGATCGGCTTTCCCGGCAAGACCCTGGGGGTGCGCGCCGTCGTCGCCGATGTCGTCCTGGATGGGCTCAGCAGGGACGCCTGGCATCAATTCAAGCCAGGGCCGATGGAAAAGCAGGTATCGCTGTGCCCGCTCATGGGCACCGACATGTTCCAGGTGCTGGCGCCGATTCCTCTGGAGGGCGATGTCGATCTCTCCCCGGAAGGCCTCACAGCGATGGTCGCGGGCCGCACGGGCCGAGGCGACATCGTGATCCGCTCTGTCTCCTGGGCCTCGGCTTATACAATGAACGCGCGCCTCGCCGACCGTTACCGGGACGGGCGCGTCTTGCTCGCCGGCGATGCCGCGCATATCCACCCGCCGACGGGCGGGCAGGGCCTCAATACGAGCGTGCAGGACGCCTACAACCTCGGGTGGAAGCTCGCCGCCGTCCTGGCAGGCGCGCCGGAGGCGCTGCTCGCGACCTACGAGGAGGAGCGCCGGCCGATCGCCGCGGAGATGCTCGGCCTGACGACGAAGCTGCTGGAGGCGGCCAAGCGAGGCGTCATGCGCCGCGGTCGCGAGGTGCATCAGCTCGATCTGGGATACAGGGAGTCGTCGCTGGCCATGGAAGCGCCGAAGCGCAGCGGCGGCATCCGCGCGGGCGACAGGGCGCCGGACGCGCCCGTCCGCGGCGTGGCGGGGATGCCGACACGGCTCTTCAAGCTCTTTCAGGGGCCGCACTGGACCTTGCTGGGCTACGGGCTCGACCGGCTCTCGGCCGTCGAGCCGCGCCCCGGGCTTCACATCCACGCCGTCGGGCCGCGCGGCGACATCGTCGATGAGGGCGGCCATCTCCGCGCGGCCTATGGCGTGTCGCCCGGCGACTGGGCGCTCGTCCGGCCCGACGGCTATATCGGCGCCATCGTGTCGTCCGAGCATGCGCCGGCCCTGGAGGCCTACCTTGCCAGCGTCGGCCTCCGATCACGGGGCTGACGAGGGCGCTCTCGCCGCGCAGCGGGCCCTCCGCGCTCCGTCATGAGGCTACTTCACCACCTCGCCCGACTTCAGATCGACCTTCAGCTCGCGCAGGATCTCCGGGTCGGCGCAGACGACGTTGGGGCTCGAGCCCTGCACCTCCTTGCGGATGAGCGCGGAGAGCTTCTGGCCCATGTCGAAGCTCGGCACGAGCGCGGCGAAGAACCTCTGGCCGCCGTCGCGGGTCACAGCGAAGCGCGCGCTCGCGAACTCGGTGTGCCCCTTGAGGGCCTTGCGGGTGAGGGGGAAGTCGTAGTCGTCGGGGGTGATCTTGCTGAAGGTGTAGAGCACGACAAGGTTGCGCGGGCAGGCCGGACCCGCCGGCTTGACGAGCTGACGCTGCGAGGACATCGGCGCCTGTCCAGGCGCCTTGTCGAGCGGCACGGTCGCGCCGCCGGGCGCGCCGGAGCGCTCGCCGGGCTTGCCGTGGCGCAGGAGCGCCCCGCCCGCCGCGATCCACAGGGTGCCGTCGCTCGCCGTCGCCAGGTCGTGGGCCTTGACGCCCTCGGGCAGGGGGGTGCGCTCCCACGTCTCCCCGCGGCGCGCGAACACAGCGCCGTCGCTCAGCACCCAGAGCGTCCCGTCGCCGGCGACGGCGGCGTCGGCGACGCCTGCCCCGGGGCTCGGGCCCTCGACCTCCTTCCATGTCGCGCCGTCGAAGCGCGACGCGAACCCGTCGAAGATCCAGGCGTCGTTCGCCGCGCCCGCGAGGACCTGCGGCGGGGCGCCGCCGTGGTCCTCCCGCTTCGCGAGATCGAGCCCGAGGATCGCCGAGGTCCTCGCGCCGGGCTGCCATAGCTCCAGCGACGGCTCGCCCGCGCAGCTCCGCCCGTAGCTGAGGACCTTGCCGTCGCCGGTCGAGCCCACAGCGTGCGGGAGCACCGCCGTGCGCTGGGTGGGCATGTCGAAGCCTTCGATCGAGCACTCCTTCTTCACCGAGGGGGTGAGCTTCAGCCCGGGCTTCGGCCCGCGCACGGCCACGAACTGCGACTCGTGGAACGGCGCCATCACCGGGGCCTGCAGCGCGACGACCGAGGCCCCGATCTTCGCCAGCCCCACGAACGCGTTCCCGTGCTTCTCGTGGCGCTGCTGCCAGCCCCGCGGCCCCAGCGTCCAGAGCTCGGCGATGCCGGTCCGCCCCGTGTCCCCCGTGGCGATGACGTCGATCGAGTCGGGCCAGCGCCCCACCACGCCGGCCACCTGGCGCAGGCCGGACGGCAGGCGCAGCGACTTCTGGACCTCGATCGTGCCGTCCGGCAGCAGCACGCCGAGCGGGTAGCCCCACCAGCCGTCGGCCTCGTCCTGGATGCTGACGCCGCCGGCGAGGAGCATCGCGCCCTCGATGGGCAGGAGGCGCACCTCGTCGAAGGGCGCGCGGGCCACCGGGATGAACGGCGAGGCCGGCGCCGCCGGCGCGGAGGCCGCGGGCGCTGGCTGCGCCGCCTGGACGGTGTCGCCGG
>NZ_JEMA01000228.1 GCF_001589285.1 Sorangium cellulosum
GGCGGGACGTTGCGCGGGCGCGGGCGAGCTCCACGCCAGCGATCCAGGAAACCGGCGCATCGCCACGGCGACGCCGTCCTCGCCCGCGATCATCTCGCCCTGGTCGTCTCAGCCGATGCCGCCCTTGCCTGGCGGCCCCAGCCTGGAGGTGACGCCCTCGACGGTGAGCCGGTCCTCGTCGAGGTGGGCGATACCGATCGAGTCGCCGCCGCGCCCCGGGCCGCCATCGCCGCCGTGAGCGGCGGAGCGT
Organism: Sorangium cellulosum; assembly: GCF_001589285.1. Taxonomy (GTDB): domain Bacteria; phylum Myxococcota_A; class Polyangia; order Polyangiales; family Polyangiaceae; genus Sorangium; species Sorangium cellulosum_G. The sequence continues at coordinate 251 of NZ_JEMA01000228.1, forward strand.
CTTCGGTGGCGTCAGAGCGACTCGAGGTACGCCACGAGCTCGTCGAGCTCGGCCGGGGCGAGCGCGGAGACGTCGCCGTGGCGGTCGCCGCCGCAGGCCGGGTCGAACCTGTCGCGGAGCGTCGTCGGCCTTCGTCCAGTGTAGCGCCCGGACGGTCCTGCGCCGGTCTCCCCGGTCTCCTTGACAAGTTGGGGCAGCCTTCGGATACGCTATCTTTCCACGATGCGTGAGGGCGGTACGGGGGGGCGGGATTGGAGTTCAAGACGCTCCACGCGACAGCGCCCATCAGCGGTCGAGAGGATTGATCACGCCGAGAGGCCCGCGGTCGACGATGTGGGTGTAGGCCACGGTGGTCCGCACATCCTTTTGACCGAGCCATGTCTGAATCGTCTGGATGTCGGTGCTCGCCTCGAGCAGGTGGGTCGCGGAGCTGCGGCGGAGGGGTTGGCATGTCGCGCGCCTGGTGAGCCCTGCCGCCCGTCCGGCATCGTGCACGGCCCATTGCACCGCCGATTCGTGCAGGTGGTAGAGGTCCTGTCGACCCGTCGCAGGATCGGTGCAAGGGCGAGAGGCGAGGGAGAGATACTGCCAGGCGAGGCTCGTGGCTGCTCCTGGCATCTTCGCTCGCAGAGCGTGGGGCAGGTCGACCTCGCCGTGGCCAGCCGCGAGCTCCTTCTTGTGCCGTCGGGCCACGGCGTCGCGCTGGACCTTGCAGCTCGTCGCGCGTTGGAGCGGGGACCCGGATGACCACACTCAACGCACGGGCCGGTGAAGCGCTCGCCGTCCCGGAGATGGACGCCTACGTGGTCGTGCTCGCATCGTCGACCGATGGCGAGGGTGAGCGGATTGAGGTTCAACGTCGGCTCGACCCGTTCGATGACCAGGACCGAGAGCTGGGGCAGGACACGTACTCCATCTCGACTCACACGGGCGCCACGACCTACTCTGGGATCGAGGCGTGCCGGCTTCGAGGGAGCATTCTCGAACTGACGCTCTCCGCCGCCGCTGCCAATGAGCTCGGTGTCGACCAGGAGGTCAACGTCACTCTCGACCTGGCCGACGAGGTGATCGCCCGGCTCTGGGACGGACTGCTGAAGATCTTCGAGCACGATCGGAACCGACCGAAGGTCCTCCGGCGTGAAGAGGGCGCCGGCTAACGAATCATTGCGGATGCGCTCCCGGAGTCGTGAGGGGAGGCGGCGCCGAGATCGAGGTGCCGGCAGCCTCGATCGACGAGGCGACGGTCGAGAGCGACCCGGAGTGGCGGATCGATCCAAAGCCGCGGTTCATCTATCCAGACCTGGTGATCTCCGTGCCGGTGCCCGAGAAGCGACTGGTGGTCGTCATCGAGAACAAGATCGACGCCCGCGACCATGAGGGGCAGAGCCACGCGTATCGCGAATACGCCGGGTGCCATGGGGGGAGCTGTGGCCGCCTCGTCCGCCATGGCGCCGCCACCCCCTGCGCTGGAGCTCTGCTCGCATTTTCCCGGCGTTTCGTGCCGGCATGGGGCGTGCTCGAGGCCGAGCGTCATGCCGACGCTCGAGCACAACGCCCTCGTCGAGATGTTCCGCGAACGCCCGGAGCTCGCGCCCCGCTTGCTCGCGACGCTCCTCNACGCCCGGAGCTCGCGCCCCGCTTGCTCGCGACGCTC
>NZ_JEMA01000229.1 GCF_001589285.1 Sorangium cellulosum
ATCGCCACGAGCACCGCGTCCGCATGGGCGGAGAGGGCACCGGCGACGCCGCCGAGCTGCTCATAGCTGTCTCGCGTCAGCAGCCGGCGCGCGCGATCTCGCCGCTCCCACAGCTTCGCCGCCGTGAATTGCAGGAGCGGCAGCGGGCTCCGCGTGCCCTCGAGCGCGCCCAGCATGTGCTCGACCATCTCGGCGGCCTCGAAGCGGTACCCGGCCGCCTCGAGCGGCGCCATCAAGGCTTCGCGCAGGCCGGCGCGCCCCATCGGCGGCAGGAACCAGAGCCCGCGGGTCACGTCGCTGATGAACCCACGATCATCGGCCATGCGCTCGAGGAAGTCCGAGCGGACGGCGAGCAGGACGCGCAGGGGCGACGAGGCGTCGTCGGCCGCGCCCGCCAGGCTGGAGATGAACACCGCCAGCTCCTCGGCGGAGGCGCCGAGGGTATAGAGCTCCTCGAACTGGTCGACGAAGAGCAGGATACGGCGACGCGCCCCCTCACGCCGACAGCGCGCGCGCAGCCGTGCGCCCAGGTATCCCGGCTGGGCGCGCAAGGTGGCGACAAGCCCGTCGTGATCGGGGAGCTCGGGCGAGCCCGTCGTCGCTTCGCCTCGCGCCGTCGCCCCGCTCGCGCGCTCCGCCTCGGCGACCTGCGTGAGCACATCGGCGAGGGCAGACAGCGGCCGGCGCCCGGGCCGCAGGACGAACGCCTCGCAGCGGTCCCCTGACCCTTTGAAGGCGGGGAGCACGCCCGCGCGCACGAACGACGACTTGCCCGCGCCCGAGGGCCCGGCGATGACCAGGAGCTGCTCGCTGCGCAGCCGCGGCGCCACGGCGGCGATCTCGCGATCGCGGCCGAAGAAGCGCGCGGCGTCGGCCTCCTGGAAGGCGGACAGGCCGGGGAACGGGCTCTCGTCCTCGCCCAGCCGGGGCGCCCTCCGGCCAGGCACGAGCGCCTCGAGCTCGGCGAGGAGCTCGCTGGCCGAGCCGATGCGCTCGGCCGTGCGCTTCCTGAGGCATCGATCGACGAGGGCGCCGAGCGCGCCCAGCTCCGGATGCCGCTCGCTCGCGCTGGGCATGGGGAGCTCGAGGTTCACGATCTCCGGGAGCCGGGCGAGCGAGAAGGGGCACAGCGGATGGTCGCCGGTGAGCAGCTCGTGCAGGAGGATGCCCACGGCCCAGAGGTCGGTGCGACCATCGACGTCCCTGCCCAGCAGTTGCTCGGGCGCCATGTAGGCGGGCGTGCCGGTGAGCGTGCTCCTCCGGCGCCGGCCGGCGCCTCCGGCGGGCGCCGCCCGCGCGCTCGCGTTCGATGGGACCACGCCCGCCTCGATCCTCCTGGCGAGGCCGAAATCGAGCACCTTGATGCATCCGGCGTCGTCCAGGCGGACGTTCTCCGGCTTGAGATCGCGGTGCACGATCCCGAGGTCGTGCGCGCACACCAGCGCGCGAACGACAGGGATCATGATCTCGAGCACGACGCCGGCCGGCCTCGGGCCAGGCGGCGCAGGGGCGGCCGGCGACCCGGGCGCGCTGGGTCGCTCGCCCTGGGCCATCCATTCGCGCAGCGAGCGACCCTTGATGTACTCGAGCACGAGGTAGGGACATCCATGGATCTCGTCGATCTCGTGGATCACCACGATGTTCTCGTGCCTGCAGCGCGCCGTGGCCTGCGCCTCGTCCAGCGAGCGCTCGACGTTCTGCCCGGCGTAGCCGAGGAGGAACTTGATCGCGACAAGGCGGCCGAGCGTCGTGTCGCGCGCGAGGTAAACGACCCCCATGCCGCCCTGGCCCAGCTTGCGGATGATCTCGTAATGCTTGATGACGTCGCCGGCCCTCGGGTGCACGGGGGCCGCAACGGGCTCCGCTGGCGTCCGCGCATCACCGGTCCGGGGAGGCGCCGCGCCGTGCGTTCGCCCGCCAGAGGCCGGGCTGGCCGGGGTCTCCACCAGCGTGAGCGTGAGCGGGGCCTCCTCGCTGGAGAGCTCGGGCGCGCTCGGTTCGTCAGGACGGGTCGCCGCGCCTCGCCCCGGGGCGGTCACGGCGCGGCCCGCGGCCTCCTCTCTTCGCGTCCCTTCGGCGCCGATCGGGGCGTCTTCGGCGCCGATCGGGGCGTCCTTCAGGGTCAGGTCCTCCCGGCGGAGCCCATCGGCCGAGCAAGCGTCGAGCTCGCACAGCAGGCCGTCGGCCGTGACGTCCCGCGCCGCGAAATCCTCGGTCGTCGCCGATCGCACGACGGCGCCGAGCGGGTGATCGAGGAGCGCGCGAGGGATCCGGACGGGCTCACCGCTGTCCGGAGGGAGAGCGTCTCTCTCCGGGGACATTCCGCAGCCGAGCCGGCTGCCCGTGAGGCACTCGAGGAACACGAGGCCCCAGGCGTACACGTCCGAGCGCGCGGTGGGCGGGAATCCCCGGCGCTGCTCGGGCGCCGCGTAGGCCAGCGAGCCGATGATCCCGGTGCCGGACACGTGCGTGCCGCCCTCGCCGACGCGCGCTCCCGAGGCGGCGACCCTGCCGAAGCCGAAGCCGAACAGCATCGCGCTCTGCTCTGGCCGCGAGGGCACGACCATCACGTGGGCCGGCCTGACGT
>NZ_JEMA01000230.1 GCF_001589285.1 Sorangium cellulosum
GTCGCCGTGGCGCCTGTCGCGCCGCTCGCGCAGCAGGAGACGGCGGCGGAGGACTGCGCCGCGTGCCACGGCCGCCAGGCCGCGGAGTGGCGCCGCTCGGTGATGGCGCACTCGGTGAAGAGCCCGCTCTTCAACGCGCTGGAGAGCCTCATCGAGGAGCAGGTAGGGCGCGACGCCGACTGCCCGCACGGCGCGGGCATCCTCCGCAAGGTCGATCCGGCGCGCGCGTGCCGCGACAGGGGCAGCGGCGTCGCGGTGACCGGCTCGGGCGGCGAGCACTGGTGCGTCAACTGCCACAGCCCGGCGGAGAACCTCGACGCCGCGATGCCCGCGTGGGACGGCCGCCCCGGCGGCGATCCCCGCGCGCGCCTGCCGGTGCGCGACCTGCTCACGCGCCGCGGCCTGGAGGGGATCTCCTGCGGCTTCTGCCATCAGGTGCACGGCCCCGTCGGCCCGCGCGGGCGCCTCGGCTACCAGGGCAACCCGACGTGGACGTCCTTCGTGACCGGCGCCGTCTTCCCGGCGCGCCCCGAGGACGCGCGGGGCCTGCTCGGCATCGCGAACAGCGGCTACGATCTCCGCCCGGAGGAGCTGCTGCTCACCACAGGCCAGCGCGCGGACGGGCGCGCCGGGCGGTCGTCGGCGGGATCGGCGGGCGGCGACGACCCCATCGTGCACGGGAGGCCGTCGGCGAGCGCGAAGGCCTACCTGCGATCGAGCGAGTTCTGCGGCGCGTGCCACGACGTGCGCCTCTTCGGCACCGATAGCCTCGCCGCGGCGCGGGGCGAGCACTTCAAGCGCCTGCGCAACGCCTACACCGAGTGGTCGGACTGGGCGCGATCCGAGGAGCGCGCGGGCCGCCGCGCGGCCACCTGCCAGGACTGCCACATGAGCACCTACCCGGGCGTCTGCGAGGCGGCTCCCGCGTCGGGCGCCGCGCAGCCGCCGGCGGGAGATCCCGAGTGCCCGCCCGGAACGCGCTTCTCCCCCCGCCCGCCGGGGTCGCGGCCGCGGGGGCGTGTCGCGGATCACTCCACCGCTCCGGCGGACGTCGCGACCCACTACTTCTCCGGCGTGGATGTGCCGCTGTCGGACGAGTTCCCCGAGGCGCTCGTCGATGAGCCGTCGCTCGACGTGCACGGCATCCCCGCGAGCGCCCGGCGCCGCCGCGATCTGCTCCTCCGCCACACGTTCCGCTTCGATCTCGGCGCCCCGCGGCGCGCGGGAGCGGCCGGAGAGCGCGTCGAGATCCCGATGGAAATCGAGAACATCGGCGCCGGGCACAAGGTGCCGGCCGGCTTCAGTCAGGAGCGCGAGATCTGGGTGCACCTCGTTGTCAGGGGTGGAGACGGGCGGGTGCTCTACGAGGTTGGCCGGGTCGACCGCGCCGACGAGGACCTGAGAGACAAGGTGTTCGCCCGGGTGACGACCGACCCGGACGCGAACAATCCCTTCCGGGGGGCGGGCGCGCAAGGAGGGTTGTTCGGCGCCGACGTGCGCGACGGACCGGATGTCCCTCTGTGGAATCCACCTCCACGGCTCGGCGGGACCTCGTTCCGGGGACGCGGGCTCATCAACTTCCAGAACGGGTTTCTGCGCTGCGTCCGCTGCATCGGCGTCGTGACCGCGGACGGCGCGTGCGAGCCCGGGCCCGGCCAGGGGCTGCACCACGCCGACCGGTTCGCGGACGGCGACTACGACATTGACACCGGGGCGTGCGGCTCGAACCTCACCGGCCACAACGCCTTCCTGGAGACGTACTTTCCCGTCGGCGCGCTGGACGCGAGCCGCGGAGCCGTCAAGGGGCCGGACGCGATCATCGACACGCGCTCCGTGCCGCCCGGCGTGCCGATCCGCTACACGTACGAACTCCCGGTCGGCAACCGGCGCGGCCCGCTCCGGGCCGAGGCGAGGCTGCTCTTCCGGGCGTTTCCGCCCTTCCTGATCCGCGCGTTCGCCGCCTACGAGCGCGAGCAGGCGCGGCGGGGCCTCAGGCCGACAGGCCCGCTGGTCACCGAGTCGATGCTCGCGCGCCTCGAGGTCGTCGAGCTCGCGCGGGCCGAGGTCGAGATCCCCTGAGCCGAGGAGGCCACCGCGATGGAGCGACAGGAGAGACAGGCCTGCCGACGGGCCGGCGGACAAAAAGGGGCGAGCCCCTACCCCGGCCCGCGGGGTAAGGGCTTCGCTGGTCAGGAGCTGAAAGGCTCAGCTCGCGGTGCTCGAGAAGAGCGGCCCCGGCGATCAGGGAGGGGGCGGGGGCGGCTCGGTCGGGAGCGGCGCCATCAGCTTGAACGGCCTGCCGATCCGGTAGGGCCGGTTCGACGGCGAGTAGTAGCTCGTCATCGACGACGTGACGCTCCACGTGTAGCCGAGCAGGATGCCCGTGAGCGAGTCGGTGTACACGCGGATAAAGCCCTTCCCGATGCCCGGGGTCATGGAGCCGTCGCTGCAGTCCCCGCTCCAGCGGCTGTCCTTGTACGCCTCGTTGCACCCGTGCGCCGTCTCCGTCGAGTCCACGATCGGCACGGCGTACTGCTTCGTCCCCGAGTAGCGCGGGTTGACCTGCACCAGGATCTCCTTCGGCGCGCCCGTGATGATGACGGTGTGGCCGGCGTAACCCTTTGGCATGCCTGTCATCGGATCGATCACTGGCATGCCTGTCACCGGATCGATCTCGATCTTCTTGTCGATGACGAGAATATCGCCCTTCTCGATGTCGACCGCCCGCGTGACGCGGCGGAAGAAAGTCTCCCGCGCAGGAGGGGGCGCGCCGAGCGCCGGACTCGCGTTGATCTTGTCGAAGTACTCTTCCGACGTCGGGCTGTACTTTTGCCAATGCCGCTTGATGTCGTTCCGGGTGTACCCCATCGACTTCTGCAGCGTCAGCGTGAAGAGGCACGCGCCCTTGGTCATGGAGGCCCAGGCCCCCATGCCTTCCCCGGGCACGAGGCTGCCGTCGAGCGACGGGTCGGGCTCCGACTCCCAGTTCATGTAACAAGGGTCGGTCCCGGACAGGTTCTTTTCCGGCTCCGTGTGGTCGAGGAACTCGAGGGCCCAATCCGCGTGGTCCTTGGCGCTCGCGGACGCCGAACCGAGCGTGATCAAGGACGCGGCAGCCAGGGATGCAACAGCCAAACTCGTCGTGCGCCTACTCATACATCTACCTCGTTGATTTCGAATGACATTGCATGTGCACTCTGGAACAGATGCTAGTCATTTCATGCCGAACCATCAAACGAACCCTGGCGCCGAAGATGCCGAGTCTAGCAGGATGGATATTCCCTATAATCGGCTTGGGTGTCAAGGATTTTTCGGGACGTTCGTCCAATTTTTCACGCTTCTTCAGCGTCGAACGTGACGTAAGACCATGTCGTCCCACAAGATATCTGATGCGCGATGGTATGAAGCGACGGTGTCCGGCGCCATGACACGGCCTCCTCCCGCCGCTCCTGCTGACCTCGGTCCGCGGCGCGGATCGCGCGTCGATCGCGCCGCGGGACGAGGTCTACCGGCGCGGTCCTCCGCGCTCGGCGGCGGGGAGCTGCGCTGATGCCCTCATCGGACCACACGCGCGGCGACGTGCGCGGCGCGGGATCGGAACGCCCTCGCGCATGGCCGCCGGGGGTGTTCGACGCGCCGCTGCTGCGAGGGCTCGACGAGCGCGCCCGGCGCGAGATCGCCGAGGCGGGGCGGCTCCGCGCGCTGGCGCCGGACGAGGCCGCCTATCGCGCCGGCGACGCCGGCGACGCCTTCTTCGTCGTGGCGTCGGGGCGCGTCGCGCTGCGCGCGACACGCCGCGGAGATGATCGCGAAACCGAGGTGCGCACCGCCGCTGTGGGCGATGTCCTCGGCGAGGAGGCGGTCGTGGGGATGTCGCGCAGGACCACCGCAGTCGCGCTCGCCGAGAGCGTGCTCGCGGAGATCCCCGTCCACCTGTTCCGCCGCGCCGCCGGGCGCTCCGGAAAGGCCGAGATCGCCGAGAAGCTCGAGCGCGCGCTGCGAAGGAGCGCGACGCGCGACCTCCTCGGCACCCTCGCCTTCACGCGCGCGCTCGACCCGGATGACATCGAGATCGTCCTTGACGCGGTGAGTCATCGGCGCTTCGAGCGCGGCCAATCCGTCTATCGCGCCGGCGACCCGGCGGCGGAGCTGTGGCTCATCGCCGAGGGGATGGTGCAGATCCAGACCGAGGACGGAGATCGGATTCATGTGCGCGCGTACCTCACCCGAGGTGATTTCTTCGGGGACGTCGAGCTCGACGAGGGACGGAGTCGGGCGGCGACCGCGGTGGCGAGCGGCGCCGCGACGCTCCTTTCGGTGCCCGCGAAGACGTTCGCCTTCCTCGCGCGGAAGCACCCCGATCTCATCCCCCGACTCCGGCGCATCACCGGCGAGCAGCGCGCCGCCCAGGAGGCGATCGTCGCCGGCCAGGCGCGCAATCACACAGCGCACGTCTTCAGGGACCTCTATCGCCTGCAGGTCGCGCGGTCGCTCCTTGTCATCGACCTGGAGACGTGCGCCCGTTGCGGGCACTGCGCGTGGTCGTGCGCCGATGTGCACGGGGTCTCGCGGCTCGTGCGCCGCGGGGACAAGGTGCTCGCGCGGGTCGACGACGCGCCGCAGGCCGCGCGGCACGAGGCGCCGCGGAGCCTCCTCTTGCCGAACTCCTGCCAGCACTGCGAGAGCCCGGCGTGCATGATCGAGTGTCCCACCGGCGCCATCGGCAAGGACACCGGAGGCGAGGTGTTCATCCGGGACGCGCTCTGCACGGGCTGCGGCGCCTGCGCCAAGGCGTGCCCGTGGGAAAACATCGCCATGGCGCCGCGGCCCGCGGACGCGCCGCGCCCGGGCGGCGCGGGCTCCCCGGACATCGCCGTGAAGTGCGATCTCTGCCGCGATCACGACGGGCCGGCGTGCGTGAAGGCCTGCCCCACGGGGTCGATCTTCCGCGTCAACCCGGCGGAGGAGATCGCCGACGTGCGCGATCTGCTCGGCGGGGCGCGGCGCGAGCAGGAGCGCGCCGGCGCGGGACGGAGCGACGCGGCGCTGCTCGCCGGGAGCGCGATCGCCGCGGCGGGGCTAGGCGCGGCAAGGATCGCGGCGCACGCGCGCGCCGATGACGCAGCGCGGCCCGGCGAGGGCGCGGCCTTGTCGGCGGGCGTCGCTGCCGCGGTGGGGATGGCGCTGCTCCTGCTCTACGCGGTTCCGAAGCGCGCCGGGAAGTGGGTGTGGATGCGGCCCAGGCGGCGCGACGCCGCGACGAAGGAGCGCGGCGACGCCGCGCCCGTGAGGAGCCGGCTGCGGCCGCACCTGTCCGGGCACCTCGCGATCGGCCTCGTCACGGCCGGCCTCGCGCTCGCGCACGCGCCGTGGCCGCGGTCCGGCCGCCCGACGCTCGGCGCGGCGCTGCACCTCGCCTTCTGGGCCGCCGCCGCGGCCGGCGCGTTCACGGCGGTCGCCTACCGGCTCCCGCCGCGGCGCCTCGCCCGGATCGAGCGCACCGCGGCGCTCCCCGAGGACTTCGCCGCCGCCCGCCGCGAGCTCCTCGACCGCTTCTACCGCGGGGTGAGCGGGCGCAGCGAGCTGGTCAAGAAGCTCGTCGAGAAGATCCTCGTGCCCTACGCGCAGAGCCCCCTCGGCCCGCTCGCGCTCCTCGCCTCGGGGCGCGGCCTGCGCGAGGAGGAGCGCGCGCTGCGCGCCCGCATCGACGAGGTCCTCGAAGGGCGCGGCGCGGAGCGCCTCGCCGGCCTGGCCGAGCTCATCCGGCTCGCCGTGGAGCTGCGCGCGCTCCCGGCCCAGCGCGCGCTCCTCGCCGCGCTTCGCGGAGGGCTGCCGGCGCACATCATCACCTTCGGCGTCGCCGCCGCGCTGCTCGTGCTTCACGCGATCACGGCGGTCAGCGTGCCCCGATGAGCGCGCGCACGCCGACCCACACGACCGCAGCCGCGCCGCGCGGCGGAACACCGGCGGCGGGCCGGACTCGCTATGAAATCGTTGCGGGGCACGGCATTTCTTTGTGCGTCGCGCGCCTCGCCGACCGCGGCGCCTCGCGCGTGGGGAACCGCGCGCGGGCGCTGCGACCGTGTTTTGGGCAGCCGTCGGCTCGCCAGCGACAGGCCTGGACTTTGCCTTCTGCGCCCAGGTACAATTTTCTCGTCAGCACCCCAGTGGAAGGTAGAGAAGCCGATGGCTGGTCCCTCGACCAAGTGGATGGGAGCGCTCTCCCGATCAGGCTCCGCCGAGGCGTGGGCGCCGAGAGCGATGCTGCTCGTCACGCTGCTCACGGCGTCGGCGGTGATCGCCGGAGCGTGCAGCGGAGACGACAGCGGCCTTCAGGGGCCCGACGACGGGGCGAGCTGGCCCGATGCGGGGACGGGCCCCGACACGGGCCAAGGCGACCCGTGCGAGGACGGCGAAGAGCTGGAGTGTCACGTCACCGTCGGTGATCACGAGGGCGTGCTGACGTGCCTGGACGGCGTCCGGCGCTGCGAGGGCGGGCGTTACGGGAGCTGCCAGGGGTCGATGACGATGCGGCGCTCTCCGTTCGGGGCGGCGCCGCGGGGGAGCGGCGAGAGCGGGTATCGCCCGTTCGCCAACTCCGAGGCTTCCGACGGGGGCCTGTGCTCTACCAACCCGTGCGACCCGACGTGCCAGTCGTTCGAGGAGCTGCCGGACGGGGGCCCCATCGACCTCTCGACCACGGGCACGACGTACACGTGGTCGGTCGGGGACATCAACGAGCTACCCCAGACCGTGGCGCGGCAGGGCACGCACCAGCCGTGCACGACCGCCGAGGACTGCCAGTTCGACCAGTACTGCGACAACCCCGCCCGCGGCGCGTGCGGCCACAGTCCGTGCGCGACCGGCTCCGCGCTGCTGTCGAGCTGCAGCGGCTGCGTCACGAAGGTCTGCGACGCGAACCCGAGCTGCTGCAAGCAGACGGTAATACCGGCGGACTGCGGGCATGACGCCTGTTATGCATACAGCGGCCCGGCGACCAACATGACGCCGACCTGCGGTGATCCGTGCATCGCGAGCATCTGCGCCGCCCGTCCCCAGTGCTGCGAGATCAGGTGCGAGTCGGACGCGGATTGCTTGCCCCTCGTGGGAGCGGACAGCTTCTGCATCGACCCGGGCGTCTGCATCGAGCCCTTCAGCGGGTGTCCCGCGGGAACGACCCGCGACTCCGTCACGGGCAGTTGCACGGGCGTATGGAACGCGACGTGCGTGGGCCTCGTTCCTGGCCAGTGCGGTAAGACGTGCCCCACGACGACCCCGACGTGGGGCGCCGCCTGCGTGGCCCTGGCCGAGGAGCTTTGCGGCGCCGACTGCGAGGATGCGCCCACTGCAACGTGCGCGCACGACGAGTGTTACGCCGGGCCGGCGCTGAACGCGACGCAGTGCGGCGCATGCGTCAGCACGGTCTGTGCGAGCATGTCGAGCTGCTGCACGACGGAGTGGACCGATCAGTGCGTCGAGCTCGCGAAGAGCCTCTGCGGCGCGACGTGCCCGCAGCAGGGCGTCTGCAGGTCCTACGCGCCGAACGAGACGAACCCGGCGTGCCCCGGCGTGGATCTGACGCTCGGCGTGCCCTGCGGCGGGACGATCCCGGTCTGCAACCGCGGCAACACCCCCGCCCCCGCGGGCATCGAGATCCACAGGTATCCGGCCGGCGCCGGACAGCTCCCCTCCTCGGCCCCGGGACGGATCCTGGACGCGTGCAGCCCGACCGGCGGCGCCGTCGCCTGCACGACGGCCCAGCCGATCGCCCCGGGCGAGTGCATCAGCGTGGCCGGCTGCACCGGCCTCACCGACGGCATGGAGCTCATCGTCAACCCCGACGGCGTGGTCGCCGAGTGCCAGTGCGCCAACAACGGGAGCATCCATCAATCGGCCATGTGCGAGTCGCCTGGCTGCATCGCCACGGCCAGCGTGTCGCTCATCAGGCCGGTGACCCTGTTCGTGGCGCTCGATCGATCCACCTCGATGGGCTCGCCGAGCTCCGCGCGCTGGACACCGGCGACCGACGCGCTCAAGGCGTTCTTCAGGGATCCGGCGTCGGCTGGGCTCGGCATCGCCTTCAGGTTCTGGCCGCACAACAATCCGGGCTGGTGCAGCGACGGCCCCTGCCCGGGCGCGAACGGCGGCGACTGCGCGCTGCCGCTCGTCCCGTTCAACGGCGCCCCGGCCGACCGCCTGATGGAGGAATCCGCGCTGATGGGGGACCAGCAGGAGCTCAAGCTCCTCCAGGCGTTCGACAACTTCCCGACCCCCTACGGCGACACGCCGATGCACCCGGCGCTCAACGGCGCCACGACGTGGGCGATCAACTACAAGAACGCCCATCCCGAGGAGGAGGTCGCGGTCGTCCTCGTCACCGACGGCATCCCGTCGCACTGCAACACCGTCCCCAACGACATCGGGGAGCTGGCGCGCCGCGCCTTCCAGGACTACGGCGTCCGCGTGCACGCCGTGGGGTTCGGCAACTCCAACGCGGAGATCATCAACCTCATCGCGGCCCGGGGCGGCGGACAGGCGTACAACCTCACTACCGGATCGGCGCTCCAGGGCGGCCTCCTCAACGCGCTCGTCTCGATCCGCGGCCAGGCGCTGCCGTGCGACGTCACGGTCCCTCTCGCGGGCGTCGCGGACCCGGCGTCGGTGTCCGTCGTTCACGTGAGCGGCACCGGCGCCGCGACCACGCTCACCCGCCGGACGGGGGCGGGCAACTGCGCCAGCGGCGGCTGGTACTTCGCCGACGCGACGAACACGAGCGTGAAGCTCTGCCCCACCACCTGCTCCTCGATCCGCGAGAACCCGGGCGGGAAGGTCCGGGCCATCGTGCCGTGCGTGACGACGAGCCTCACGCCGATCACCACCGCCTGGGAGCGGTACCACGGCGTCTGCCCCCCCGGGACCAAGACCCAGTGGGGGTACCTCAGGTACAGGACGACGACCCCGGGCGACTCGAGCGTCGAGTTCCGGATGCGCACGGCGGACAACACGGCGGATCTCGGCTCGGCGTCGGAGTCGCTCGTCGCGACCGCGCACGCCGTGCCGACCGACACGCAGGTGTGCGACGAGAGCTCGATGCCGATGTGCGCGATCGATCTCTTCGACGCGCTCGGGGAGCTCCCCGACGCGCGACGGGAGTACCTCGAGCTCCAGATGACGCTCAACCCGACGAGCACCGGCGGGGGCGGGGTCCAGGTGCAGGACTGGGAGATCACGTATTCATGTCCGGATTCCGAGTGAGGCGCAGCATCACGGCGGCCGCGCTGCTCTGCGCCGCGGCGGGGACGATCGCGGCGTGCGGCGACGACGACAGGCCGCGGCCGAGGCCCCCGTCGTCCTCGGGCGGCGCCGGGGGAGGCGGCGAAGGCGGCGGCGGCGAGGGCGGCGGCGGCGAGGGCGGAGGCGGGGGCGCCCCCCCGGGCGCCTGCGGGGACGGCGTCGCCGAAGCGGAGGAGGCGTGCGACGAAGCCGATCTCAAGGGCGCGAGCTGCCAGAGCCTCGGGTTCGAGGGCGGCGAGCTCCAGTGCAGCGCCGCCTGCGCCGTCGATGCGTCGCGCTGCTCGAGCGCCGAAGCGTGCCAGGACGGCCAGGACAACGACCTCGACGGCCTCGCGGACTGCGGCGATCCGGCGTGCGAGGCGGCCTGCGCGGACATGTGCGCCGCGCCGGTGGCGCTCCCGGACCCCGCGGCCGCGACCGGCGACACGAGCGGCCACGCGGTCATCGACAGCGGCTGCATGGCGAGCGGCCCGGGCGTCGCGTACACGTTCACCGCGGCCGCGACGGGCTTGCTCGACGTCGTGCTGGTCCCGGAGACGGACGCCAGGCTCCTGGCCGTGCTGCGCGGCGCCTGCGCCGACGCGGCGACGACGGTCGCATGCGGCAACGTCAGCGTCGGCCCCGGGATCGACAACCGGCTCACCGTGCCGGTCCGCGAGGGCGACGCGTTCCACATCGTCGTCACCGGAGCGGACGAGGGCCAGACGGGGCCGTTCGCCCTCAGCGTGCGCAGCCGCCAGACCGTCTGCGGGGACGGCATCCAGGATTCGACGGAGGCGTGCGACAACCCCGTCGACGAGGAGGACGACGGCTGCGACGAGGACTGCCGGATCGAGCCGACCGAGGTCGAGCCCAACAACACCCTGGCCACGGCCAACCCCCACGCCGCGCCGTTCTTCGGCTCCATCGATCCGGCGGGCGATCAGGACGTCGTGCGCGTCACCGTGCCGAGCGGCCCGACGGTCCTCATCGCGGAGACCACCGACGTCACGAGCAACGACTGCCTCAACCACCGGCTCGACAGCGTCATCGAGATCCTGGACAACAGCGGCGCGACCATCGTGCGGCGCGACCGCGGAGAGACCGGCCTGTGCGCCCGCGCGGTGGCGCCGTCGCTCGCGGCGGGCGACTACTACGTGCGCGTCACGGCGGGGTCCGGCGGGCCTCCGACGTTTCCCTATGGCCTCGAGGTGACGCTCGTCGAGGAAGCGTGCGGGGACGGCAATCTCACCGAAGGCGAGCAGTGCGATGACGGCAACACGGCTGCGCTCGACGGGTGCAGCCCGACGTGCCGCTTCGAGCTCGACGAGACAGAGCCGAACAGCACCCCCGCGCAGGCCAACGCCTACGCGTCCCCCTGGCTCGCGGAGATCGCCCCCGCGGGCGACGTCGATGTGATCGCCGTGCAGGTGCCGGGGCCGAGCTCGACGATCCACGTGAACGTGAGCGACAACGGCACGGGCGCGTGCATGAACGGGCTGCTCGACAGCCACGTCGAGATCCTGGGGACCGACGGGGCCACCGTGATCGTCGCCGACGACGACACGGGGGTCGGCTATTGCTCCTATGCCTCGGCCAGCGACCTCGCCGCGGGCACCTACCACGTGAGGATCCGGGCCGCGGATCTCGTACCGAACGCGACCTTCTTCTATCGACTGAATGTCACGGTCCTCTAGCCCCGCGGGCGGGCGGGGCTCGACGCGCCCGCCGCCCGGAGGCGACCCGGAGACGGCCGGGGCGGCGCGCTCGCCCGACCCATCGAGGACGCTCTACCGCGCCGATCTCTCCGACCCGCGCCAGCGCGCCGCCCAGCCGCGGGAGGTCGTCCGGGGGCGCGCCGCGCGCCGCGCCGAGTCGACGTCGGACGTCACCCGCTTC
>NZ_JEMA01000231.1 GCF_001589285.1 Sorangium cellulosum
GGCCGGCACGGCGGCCCTGCCGGCTCTCGGCGCCGCGCCCAGCGGCGCGCCCCCTGTCGGTTAGCTCCGCCCGCGCGAGCCCGGCCAGGGATGGCCGGACTTCTGCGCCGCTTCGCGGCGGCGCCCTGGCTTTATTTCCTCGGGGCTCCGCCCCGCTCCACACCTCCCCGCGCCCGCGATCGCGCCTCTTTTACCTCCGCGCCGGATGTCAACCCGCTCGTGGGGCGGAAGGCGCGCGCCCTCCGGTACCCTCTCGCCCCGCCCGACCCCTCGCCCGCGCCACCATGCCTGTACGTGAGCGGACTCCACCTGGTTCACATGGTTTCCTCCTCGACTGGGCGTTCTTCTTGCCGCGCGCCTCGGCCGTCGCGTCGACCCGCAGCGCCTCGGCGCGCTCGGTCACGGCGGCTCGTGTCTGCATCTGTCGCGCGTACCCGGGAGGGGTATGCTGGCGGGCATCGTGGACTGGGATGACGTGCGCCATTTTCTCGCGCTCGCCCGAACGAGCTCCGTTCGCGCGGCGGGCTCGATGCTCGGCGTGAGCCACTCGACCGTGGCGCGGCGGGTCGAAGCCCTCGAGACGCGGCTCGGCGTGAAGCTGTTCGACCGGCACCGCGATGGGTACCTGCTGACGGACGCGGGCAACGAGATGGTCTCGGGGGCGGAGCGCGTCGAGCGGGAGATGGCCGCGCTGGAGCGCGGCCTCGCCGGGCAAGACGCGCGGCTCGAGGGGCCCGTGCGGGTGACATGCACCGACCCCTTCATCGCGAAGATCCTCCTCCGCGCCCTGGCCGGCCTCTGCGAGCAGCATCCCGGCATCGAGCTCGAGCTGGATGCCGACGCCAAGAACCTGGATCTGTCGAAGCGCGAGGCCGACATCGCGGTGCGCGCGCTCTCTCCGAGCGCGTCCCCGCCGGAGCACCTGATCGGGCGGCGGCTCGTCCCCATCACCCTCTGCAACTACGTCGCGACCGCGCACGCTGCCGAGCTCGACCCCGAGCGCGGCGCGCGCCCCGCGCGCTGGCTCGGATCCAACCTGCGCAAGATCGCCGAGGAGCTCGTCGCGTCGTCGAGCTATCCCGAGGTTCCGATCTGGGGCACGTTCGAGTCGATGGCGATCATGATGGAGGCCGCACACGCGGGCCTCGGCTTCGTGATGCTACCCACGTACGTCGGCGATCCGGAGCCAGGGCTCCAGCGCCTCGCGAAGCCGGACCTGCGCTACGTCGGCGACTTCTGGCTCCTCAGCCACGGCGACCTCCGGGACAACGCGCGCCTGCGCGCCGCGCGCGAGGGCATCACCGCGGCGATGACAGAGCGCGCAGCGCTGTTCCGCGGCGAGGCCGAGGGGTGGCGCGAAACTGCGCCCCTGCGTCACGAACTTGCACCGGACGCAGACGCGACGCGTGCATAGAATCGTCGACCACGATGAGCACCGACGCCAAGTTCTGGGACGGCATCGCCGAGAAGTACGCCGCCAAGCCGGTGGGGAACGTCACGGCCTTCGAGCGCAAGAAGGCCATCACCCGCGAGCACCTGCGCCCGAGCTCGACAGTCCTCGAGATCGGCTGCGGCACTGGCTCGCTCGCCCTGGAGATGTCGCCGTTCGCCGGCCACATCCACGCGATGGACGTCTCGTCCGAGATGATCCGCATCGCCAACCAGAAGAAGCAGGTCCAAGGCGTGACCAACGTCACCTTTCGCCAGGGCACGCTCGACGGACGTGCTCCGTATGAGCCCGAGCACTTCGACAGCGCCTGGGCCTACTCCATCCTCCACCTCGTCCCCGATCGGAGGCGCACCCTCAAGACAATCTTCGACCTCCTCAAGCCCGGCGGCTCGTTCATCTCGTCCAACGTCTGCCTCGGCAGCACCTGGGTCCCTTACGGCGCGATCATCACGGTGCTGCGCTGGTTCGGGAAGGCGCCGGTCGTCCATGTCTACGATCGCGAGACGATCCTCCGCGAGATGCGCGAGGTAGGGTTCGTCGAGATCGAGGAGAGGGAGGTTGGTGCTGGGGGGATGGTTGCGTTCGTCGTGACGAAGAAGCCGGGGTAGCGCGCAGCTCGCTGCGACCGAAGATCATGCGATCTGGTTGCCGGCGACACGCGCCGGTGCGCACCATGCCGCGGCGAGGGAGGCGCTGCTGCGTCACGTGCTGCGACCCCCGATCGCAAACGAGCGCGTCGAGCCGCAGCAGGACGGCGTGGTGCGGCTGTCGCTCAAGCGCGCCTTCGCTGACGGGACTGTCGCGGTGGACGTCTTTCGATCTGCCCCGCTACACTTCCTCGCGCTGCCATCCGGCTTGGCATACCAGCGGCCATCGGCCTTGACCGCGTCCACGTGCCGCTGCCCGTGCGGCGTCGTGCGCCCCGCGGCCGTCAAGCGGGCGATGTGATAGCGGTTGATCTGGCTCCAGACGCTCCTCGCCTTGCGCGGCGAGAGCCGCTGCAAGAACGAGGATTCATCCAGGGATCTTCGAGTCCCGTCGATCCATCCCCAGCAAAGCGCCACGTCGAGCGCCTGCGCGTGGGTCACCGTCGGCACGCCGGAGTCCTTCTTGTAGATCCCCAGCCACAGCTCCGTCTCCTGCGCGTGGTTTGCGGCCAGCCACGCTTCGAAGCGGCCTCGTCAGGGTGGTCGAGCTGGCGGATCGCCGCGGGCGGGGGATAGGCATTGACATGCGCAACGTGAACGTTCACAATAAGAGCTCATCCTTACGCTTTTCCCTGAGTTGGCCGTCATGAGCACCGGGACCTCCGTCATCGGGATCGGGATCGATCTCTTCACCGGCTCCCATGGTTCGTCCGTCGCGGACACATGCGACGGCGCGTTCGCGGGCGCCGCGCACAGGCCTCCACGACAGGGCCACTGTGCATTTCTGGCGTGGCCGCTCAGCTTCGAGCAGATCCAGTCGCTTCACGCCGGGAGGGGCCTTGTGCAGCCCTGCCGGCGCGCGGCGCCTGGTCCATCTCGCTTCAGCTCTTCGAGCGCGCGCGCCTGCCGAGCGCGGCCGGCGCGGCCCGCTGGTCGCAGGCGATCTTCGACGAGATTTGCGCGCCTGGCGCGCCGGTCGCTCGCGTCCGTCGAGGCCTCGGCCCCCCCTGTCGACGCCAAGCCACCATCGTCACTCTGTATCTGGTAATATCGCACCTTCTTGATGGCCATGCCCGGTTGCGATGGATAATCGGCTTGACGCAACTGCCAGTCTCGAACAATAGACAGGCCAAGAAAGGCGATACACCATGAACAACATCACCCGGCTCGGCATGTGCTCCGTCCTTGGGCTCCTACTGACCAACTGCGTCATGGATGGCGCAGAAATGGACATGACCGAGACCGATCTGACCACCGATCAAAGCGCTCTCACGATAAACACGAATCAAACCGGCACGGACGGCCGGTGGTACACGTTCTGGAAAGATGGCGGGTCGGTCAGCATGAATTTGAACGGCGGCGGAAACTACGCTGTCAACTGGGCAAACGGCAACTATAATTTCGTTGGCGGCAAGGGCTGGAGCACCGGGTCGTCGAGCAGGAACGTCGGCTACAATGCCGGCGTCTGGTCGACGGGCAGCAGCAATGCATATCTGACTCTCTATGGGTGGACGACAAACCCACTCGTGGAGTACTACGTCGTTGACAGCTGGGGCAGCTGGAGACCGCCGGGTGGAGCGTCGGCGGGCACAGTCACCACGGACGGGGGCACCTACGACCTGTACAGGATGCAGCGAGTCAACGCGCCCTCCATCATAGGCAATGCGACGTTCTATCAGTACTGGAGTGTCCGAAGGACGAAGAGGCCCACCGGGACCAACAGCACCATCACGTTCTCCAATCACGTGAATGCCTGGGCGTCGAAGGGGTGGAACCTTGGCGCTCACAATTACCAGGTGATGGCGACAGAGGTGTTCAACCCCTCGAGCAGCGGCAGCTCCAACTTGACGGTGTGGTAGGATCAACAGGCCGCATGCGCCGAGAAGTGGAGAACTTTCGCTGATCGCGTGCCCTCCTGCGCGCGGAAGAAGTGGATCGGCGGGCGCCACCTTCCTGACGGGGTGAGGCTCACTGCTCCTCGGGTACGGAGAAGTCAGGCCTGATCCCGGTGAGCGAGGCCCCGTTGCTCCGCGCGTTCGGGCCCATGCCGAACCTCGCGAAGGTGGCCCACACCGCCTTGCGGAGCGCGCGGAACTGCGCCCCGTCGGGCGAATCGACGGTCGATCTCAGGGCGTCGAGCTCCAGCAGGATGCCGTCCCGCGCGTCGAGGAAGCTCGGGTTACCACGCGTGAGCGGCAGACCGCCGTACACGATCTGCCAGCAGAGCGCGTATCCACGCTCCTTGTCGCCGAGCACGCTGACGATGGCGCGGTTCAACTGCATCAGCGTCGCGCACCAGATCTCCCCCACGTTGTGCTCTTCGCGGTAGCGCCCGGTGCCCAGCTTCCCGAAGTGGTCCGGGAAATTCTCATCGTAGGGGAGCTGGCGGATGCCGCGCCCGTTGTTGACGAGCCAGCTCCCCACGGTCGTGCGCTCGGTCCCGGTGCTGTAGTTCTGGATGCTGAGACCGAAGTAGTCGCCCCACCCCTCGCCCATGCCCCGACTCTGCGGCTGCTCGAGCTGCAGCTCGGATCGTTCGCCGCCGACGAGTCGGTTGGTGACACCGTGGACGTACTCGTGGAACACGACATCCGCATCGAGCGCTGTGTGCCGGCCCGTCTCGGGCAAGATACCCAGGTGCATCTGCGGGCTCTGGCCGTCGATGGCGGGCTGGATATACGCCGTACCAGACAGCCGTCCACGGTGAACCTGGGCGACGAGCGGATCACCGGCGAGGCCGACTGACGCCTCATTCTTCCGCTGAAAGTTGCCGGCCTTCTCGTCGAAGCCGAGCAGGTAGAAGAAGTCGTGCATGTAATTGCAGAAGTAGAAGGCGTTGACGATCCACTGCTCCTCCCCCTCGGGGCTCTCCGGCGCGAACACGAGGCCCTCTGCGGTGCGCCTGCCGAGAACCGGGCGCCTTTCGCTGGATAGCACGACGGTGCTGTTCCCGACCGTGCTGTTCCCCTCGACCCAGGGCGACGGGAAGCTCGTTATCGACGGAAGGCCGAGGTGGTGCATCGGGTAGGCCTTCTCCGGCAGCGGGACCTCCAGGTCGACGGGCGTGAAATCTCGGGGGTTCCACCGGAACACCCGCATCCGGACGCCCGCGGACAAGGACTTCTCCTGACAATAGAGGATGTCGAGCTTGTCGTCGTCAGCGCCCACGATGATCGCGTACTGCCCGGCGTGCTCTGGCATGGTGAAGACGAGCTTCCAGCCGAGTCGCACCCTGGGCCCCTGATAGAAGAGCACCAGGTGCGCCGGGATGTCGTCGGCAAAGAGCCCCTTGTCGAGGACGAAGGGCCGTGATGCCAGGGGAAACGACGAGATGACCGTCGGCTGGAAGGCCGCAGGATCGATGTGCACCTCCGGGATGGGCTGGCCGAACTGATCCTTGCGCTGCTCTGGCTGCTCGGCGTCGCTCTGCGCGAGGTGGCGGACGGCCGCCGCAGCGGCCTCGAGGACATCGACCTTCGGGTCGACATCGACATCCTTGGGGAGGCCGACGACATCGCCCGCGGCGTCCCGCATCGCGTCGTCATTGCCGAAGCGCACGACCTGGAACATGCCGAAGACGGGCACGCCGCGGTACTCCTGCTGCATGTGGACCGCCTTCATTCCGCCGCGCGTCTTCTGCACCCTGGAATCGACGCTGAAGCGCGGCGGCGCCTCGCCGGCGAAGCTCACCAGCCCGATCATCGTCTCCATCATGACGAGCGAGCGCGCGACGTACGACGTCCCGCCTGGCTGCGTGCCAAGGAACTCGATCACGGTGGGCATGCCGGTCATGGCGTTGACGCGGCTCATCTTTATGCCCGTCCCTTCGGGCATGTAGGGCCCCACCTGCGCGGCGATCCGACCGAGCTCGAAGAGGCGCGCCTCCGTCGCACGGTCATGGTTGAAATCACGTGTATCGATGAGCTTTACCATCTTGAACCTCCCCATTTCCCGCCCTGGCGCGTTCAGAAGGTCAATTTCACTCCGAAGACAGTCGCGGCGTAGAAGTAGAGCTCCGCGTCGAGGGAGCGCTGGATGTTCGACGCCTGCCGGAAGCCATGCTGCTCGCCGGAGAAGAGCAAGTATCCGACCGGGATCCGCTTGCTGCGCAGCGCCTCGACCAGCATCTCGGCCTGGTTCGGAGGGACGACGCGATCCTCGTCTCCCTGGAAGAAGATCACGGGCACATCGATGCCGTCGGCGTGCTCGATGGGCGACCGCTCACGGTAGGTGGCGCGCTCCGCCGGGTAAGGCCCGATGAGCGAGTCGAGGTAATGAGACTCGAACTTGTGGGTATCACGCACCAGCGCCTCGGCGTCGCTGACGCCGTAGTAGCTCGCGCCTCCAGCGAAGAGGCCACGCGTGGCGAGCGCCATGAGCGTCGTGTAGCCGCCGGCGCTCCCCCCGGCGATGACCACCCGCCGCCCGTCCACCTCGCCCCGCATAACCAGGCTCCGCGCGCCGTTGACGCTATCGTCGACATCGACGATGCCCCAGCGCCGGTTGAGGCGATCCCGGTAGGCGCGCCCGTAGCCGGTGCTGCCCCCATAATTGACGTCGAGGACGGCGACGCCGCGGCTGGTCCAGTATTGGATGCGCAGGTTGAGCGAGGTCGAGGCGGCCGACGTGGGCCCCCCATGGCACAGGACGAGGAGCGGCGGCTTCTCTTCTTCGCCCGGGGAGACGGGGTAGTCGGGGTTGAACGGCGGGTAATAGAACCCGTATGCGGTCTCCCCTCCCTCGGTCGGAAAGGCGACCATCTCAGGCATGCTGAAATAGCGGCGCAGCCCGGGATCATCGGCGATCTCGGTCGAGGTGCGGAGGGTGACCGACTCGGCAGCTACCGGATCCACGAGCAGGACGGAGTGAGGGAGGGTGGGCGACCCTGCCAGGCAGACAACGCGACCTCCGTAGGCGCGCACATCGCCGTACTCCGTGAGCGGGAGCTCGATGGGAGCGAGCGCGCCCGAGGCGAGATCGAGCAGGGCGAGCCGATCCACGCCAAGCTCGGTGTAGGTACAGACCAGCCGCCCCGACGAGAGGAAGGCGTACGTCGACAGCCCGAAGCTCCACTGCGCCCGGCCGAACTCGGCGTCCTTCGGGCAGAGCGCGACAGACTCGCCTCGATCGTAGCGATAGAGGTTCCACCACCCGCTGCGGTCAGAGACGAAATGGAGAACCCCCTCGGTCGACCATTCGGGCTGAAAGATGGACTCCTCCGGTCCGCCGGCTACCCGCGTCGCCTTCGCGAGGGCCCCGTCGGCTCCGATCTCCGCCACCCACAGCTCGTTCCCGATCCAGGGCATGTTCGGGTGACACCAGGTCAGGAAGGCGATGTGCCGTCCGTCGGGCGATAACCGCGGCGAGGAGTAGAAGTCGTTCCCGCCGGCGAGGACGCGGCCTGGTCCGCCCGTCGCGAGATCGATCGCGACGAGGGTGTTGACCGGCGCGGCGTCACCCGCGCTGTGGTCCTCGCGCACGCCGATCCACGCGTTGCGCGCGGCGTCGACGAGGCCGTCGGCGTAGCGCAGATCGCCCTCGGGCGTGAGCGGCTCCGGCGCCTCGCCGGGCCGCTGTCTGTAGAGGCGCTGATCGGCGAAGTTGGAGAAATAGACGGTGCCCCGGTGGACGGTCGCCGCGCCGCCGCCGTACTCGTGGACGCGCGTCCTCACGTTGAACGGAGGCGGCGTGACGTCGACCGCCTGGCCGTCGGCGCCGCGGCGGACGAGGACGTTGCGACCTCCCTCGCGGGCTCTCCCCTCGACCCAGTAGATATCCCCGCTGTCGACCAGCACGTTGGCGAGCGAGGTGGACCCCGCGGCGATGAGCTGGGAGCTCACCGGAGATCGCCAGGAACCATAGGGAAACGGGGTCGTCGTCACTGGAGACCTCAATCGAACCCTGCAGGAGAAAAAGCTCCAGCGGGGCCTTCTCCGAGCTCGGTGCTCCCGCCTGGCCGCACGCTCCTGGCGATCTCTCTGGGCAGATCGCGCGGATCGATCTGGACGGCGACGAGCGCCGGCACGTCGTCGAGCTTTGCGACCTCCCCGAGGGCCGCGCCGAGCTCCGCCATCGTCCCGACCTGGAAGCCTCTGGCCCCGAAGGCCGACGCGAGGCTCACGTAATCCCAGCGGGACAGCTCGTTGAAGAAGGCCGGCGGCGCGTGCGGGCCCTTGAAGAACTCCTTGTTCACGAGCAGCTGCTCGATGGCATAGAGGGTGTTGTCGAACACGAAGACGACGGCGGGGATCCGCTGCCGCTTGAGCGTGGAGAGCGCCTGAGCCACCATCTGGAAGCCGCCGTCGCCGGTGAGCACGATGGGCCGCGCAGCGCGGACCGCCGCGCCGGCGCCGACCACGGCTCCCACGGAGTAGCCAATGGATAGCCAGCCTGATTGGGTGATGAAGCTGGATCTCCTGGTGACCAGGAGCTCCGCGGACGGGAACAGACCAAGGCTCGTGTCGGCGAGCACGAGCGTGGAGTCATCCACGAAGAGGCTGAGTCGGTCGAAGAACGAGTCCCACGTGATCTTCTGCTCTTCGAGCGACGCGCCGCGCTCTACCTCGCGAGACGCGGCCTCGCGCCGAGCCTCCCATTTCGTGACCCGCTGGGCCTCTTCGAAGCCTGCGGGCGGCGTGTGCTGCGCCGGGTCGATGAGGGTGTGGCCTCCGTCCCGGAGCGCCGAGAGCAGCTTGTGAACGAAGCGATCGAGCGGCACGCGGGGATAGACAGCGCGGCCGACGCGGACCGCGCCGCCCGCGGCGAGGATCATCCGGTCGTAGGTCTTCGCGACGATCGCGCCGTAGAAGTCGGTGAGGATGGTCCCCAGGGCGAAGAGGCAATCGCTGCCTTCGACGACCTTGATCGTATCTCCAGGAGCATAGACGCTGGAATAGACGCCGACGAACTGCGGGTTGTTCTCCGAGATGACCGCCTTGCCGAGGAGGGTCGTGGCGTAAGGGAGGTGGGTCAGCTCGACGATCTCCTCGAAGGCGTCTTGCAGGCCCCAGCGCTGGAGCTCTTCACCGCCCCACAGGACCGGGTGCGCCGCCTTGCCGAGGAGATCGAGGACAGTCGCGACGGCGGCCGAGGTGGACTGCTCGATGTCCTGTTCGACGTCGGGGGCGAGCGGTAGAGGCGCGAGCGGCCGGCTCGGATCGGCGGGCCGCTCGCACGGTGCGGACCACACGCCGTCGCGGACCTCCAGGTACACCGGCCGCTTCTCGGTGATACAGGCGATGAGGACGCGATCGATGCGGGCCGTAGCGTCGTCCGCGTCGAGGATGACCGCGGTGTCCGCGGTGATGTTGCGAAAGATGGACTCGTC
The DNA here is from genome assembly GCF_001589285.1 of Sorangium cellulosum. Lineage (GTDB taxonomy): Bacteria > Myxococcota_A > Polyangia > Polyangiales > Polyangiaceae > Sorangium > Sorangium cellulosum_G. The sequence goes on from NZ_JEMA01000231.1 coordinate 9,425, forward strand.
GGTGCGCATCGTGTCGATGGCGTGCGCGAAGAGCACCCCTTGCTCGACGAGCTGCTTCGCCTTGTCGGCGCGAGGGCTGCCATTGAGGAGGACGACAGGGCAACGCTCGACGAACGCGCCGGCGATGGCGTTGATCAGGCTCAACGAGCCGACGCCGTAGGTGACGCAGGCGACGCCGATGCCGCGGAGGCGGGCATAGGCGTCCGCGGCGTACCCGGCCTCCAGCTCGTTGACGGTGCCGATGCACTCGATCTTTCCCGAGGCGTCGGCGGCAGAGAGGAACTCGGCGCAGTAATTGCCCGGTACCGTGAAGAGGTGCTCTGCGCCCAGCGCCGCGAGGCGGTCGATGATGTAGTCGGCGATCGTGTAGGAGGCGGTCATGGTCATGCTCCGTTCGGGCGGCCCCGGCCGCCGATCCACGTTGGAGTAGGAACGAGCAGCTCCTGCTCGAGGACAGCGTCGGCGGTCTCCAGGGCCCCTTCGACCCAGCCTTGCTGGTGCGACCAGGCCTCTCCGCATACATAGAGCGGGGCGTCGGCGACTGGGCGCTGCATGCGCCGCGCGATCCGCTTGGAGTCGGCGCCTACCTTCCAGAAGTGCCATCCTCCGCCGAAGGGATCTCTGGTCCAGTCCTGGAAGACCGCGAGGTACGGCAAGATGGCCGGGAACGTGCCGTCGCGCGCCCGCACGCCGAGGCCGTGGAGCTCGCAGAGCTGACTCTGCATCTCCAGGATCAGCGGAGCCGGGGCGATGGCGCCGCGGAGATCCTCGGGGATGGCGACGCCCGGCGGGAACACCTCGGGCGGCGCCTGGTAGCGCTCGGCGTTGCGCGTGAGCCCCGCCCAGAAGGCGACGGATGCGCCGTCGTTGTAGCTGGCCATCAGGACGGAGTTGGGGTTGCCCGCGCCGGGCGTCTCGTCGCCGGTCACCCAGTAGTAACACTGGCGAACCGGCAGATCGGTGATGGATCGTCCCGCGGTGATACCGCGCGTCGTCTTCCACCACGGCCGCCTGTAAGCCGCGAAGATCTTGAATCCAGCCTGCGGGAGGACCGCGGTGACGTCGCTCTCGAACCGCGGAGAGTCGAACATGAAGCTGTCCTGGTGCAGCAGCTCGAGCGCGCGGCGGGGCATGGCCAGGACGACGTGGTGCGCGCGGCAGACCACGGGCGCGTCGACGCGACGGACGTTGTCTGTGCCCTCGCCGACGTCGAACGTGAGCCGGAGGAGCTCGCCCTCCCGGTCGACGCGGTGAAGGCGATGGCGCATCCGGATCTCGCCTCCTGCCGCGCTGAAGCGCCGCGAGAGCTCGCGCGGCAGCTCCTCGAAGCCCTTGCGCAGGGCGAAGTACATGGAACCGGGAGCGAAGTCGGCGATGAGGTAGGGAATCGCGTCTGCCGCGCTCCAGTTGCTGACCAGGCTGTCGTAGCCCGTGGCGTCGCGGATCAGGCGATATGCTTGATCGCTGAGCTCGGCGAGCAGCAGATTCCAGAACCCCACGTCGCGGTAGCGCTCCGGATACCGCTCGAGCGCGGCTCGGTGCCGCAGGACGACCTCGTGGAGCAGGCTCCCGGGGGAGCGCGCCCGCTCTCCCCGCTCGAGCCGATAGGGCGGGTTGAACGCGGGGTCCGCCCAGTCGGCCGCGGTGAAGTGCTGGCCGCGGAGATAATACATGTGCCGGGCCAGCGGATCCTCGACGGGGAGCGGCCGGTAGGCGAGCTGGAACAGGTTGACGAGGGCCATGACGCGCTGATGCGAGTTGAGGAACCGCATCCCGCCGAGCTCCACTGGAGTATCGGAGACGCCTGGAAGCGTGAGCGAAAAGAGCCTGCCGCCGATGCGATCGCTGGATTCGAACAGGCCCACGCGGAGCTTCCCGTCGGGGCGCTGCGCCGCGCGCGCTCGGAGCTTGGGGCCAAGCTCCTCCGTCGCCGCGTGGCGCAACCTGAAGGCGGTGTAGGCGCCCGATACGCCGCCGCCGACGACCGCCACATCGAAATCATGGATCTGCTCTGCGGCCGCGAAGTCCGGTAGGCGCATGGGTCGACCTGCTTTCACGTCGAGGTGAACGTGTTGACTCGACCGCCCTGTCGCAATCCGGAGAGCCTCTGACGCAGAACCCAGGCATCGGTTCTGAAGATGCCGTGATCGACGCAAGTGCGAAGTTCCCGGAGTCGCGGCGACCGGGTGGATGGCGGATCGGCTGGAGCGGGCGCCGCCGGCAGGCGGGCGTCAGCGACCGCCGCGCGCCGCGCTCGCGCTTCCGCCTTTTTCGATTTGCGAGCACAATTCGCCGCGTTCGCGGCAAACGCAAGCGTGGCGGCTATCGGGCGGTCGACAACCCGTGCCGAGCTCTCGCGCCGCACATGTGCGATCGATGTCCTCGAGTGCCCAGCTTGCAAGGGGCGGATGAAGCTCGCCGCCATGGTCGTCGACGCAGAGCGTGCTGCAGAGCAGGATGGGGGTCTCGCACAGGCCCAAATTACTGGCGTTCCCGAATCAGGATCGGCTATTCATTCGCAATCTCCTGGATGAATCCTTGCTGTCATGGGAACCGTCAAGTCAGAACCGGACTACAGAGCGGGATGCGGGGAGGCCGCCTCGACACCTGACGGGAGCAGCGTGCCCGCGCCACCACGGAGGCCCCCTGTCGCGCGGCTGCACCACCAGCCGCCCCTGCCGTGCCCCGCGAATGGGCTCGTCAGGAGCGCCGCCCAGGCGCAGGCCCGACCTTCCTGTTGGGGTCGCAGTATGCTACACTTCAGTATGCTCTCGTTGAAAGCCAGTGTACGAAACGGCCGCCTCATCCTCGACGAGCCCACCGAGCTGCCCGAGGGAGCCGTGGTGGATCTGGTCGCGATCGGGGAGACGAACTCGATGACGACGAGCGCGTGGCCCTTCACGCGGCGCTGGCCGAGGGCATCGCGCAGGACGACGCGGGCGACACGGTCGCTACCGAGGAGGTGCTCGCGAATTTCCGCTCTCGTGCATCGTGACTGCGAGTCGCTTCGCGCGACGGGCGCTTCGTGAGCTCGATCGAATCGAGGCGTGGTGCCGAGTCGTCGCAATGGAATCATCCACAGCGGCGATAACGCTATCGAAGCGGATGCAGAGCAAGCCCTCGTGGTGGCGCGGTGGGTCGTAGAATTCATGCGCGAGGTACGTGCACTCCAGCCCCGTGGGGCTGGCTAACTCGCGGCTGGTGCTGGCGGTGCACCTGGGCCGCGCTGCACCTAGGCCGCGCTGCGCGCGGCCCGCAGCACAGCCGCAGTCGTTGGACGGACGTTCTGTTGGCCACAACGACGACGTGGCCACGAGAAGCTCATGGCGAACACGGCTCAGACAACCCGGTTCTATGTTCACGGTGACGAGCGCGAGGGTACCGCAGAGTCATTCTATTGCGCGCGGTGCGATGCCTTCGAGGGGCGAGGGCATTTCAATACCGAGGATCACGTTGAGCGCCGAGTCGAACTCTATGAGCGTTCAGTGAACGCTTGGAGGGCACTGCAAAAGTCGAAGACGATCCGGTATCGGCGGCCGAGTAAAGCGAAGAACATCATTGCGGATGAGGCAGCAGCAGATAAGCGTCGGAGGCGGGCAGCGCCGACCGACTTCTTGAAGTGGCTTGCTAGACAGGACCACCGGGATGACCCGATCGGGGACCTCGCTGCAGACGTCAAGCGTGATAAGCGTTTTCCGGTGACAACTACATCTCGGGACATGCTCAACGAGCATCTACGTTCTCGTGGTGCATGTGCCGAGGCCCTGGTCGCGCTCGATGAAGCCGTCAAAGAGTTCGAGGGGCGGGAAGGGCCAGTCCGGACCGGACTTTCCAAAAAAGTTCGTTTCGACGTCTTCAAGGCAGACGGCTATAGCTGCCAGATCTGCGGGAAACGGGCCGATTCGGGAGCTCGCCTCGAGGTCGACCACAAGATACCTGTCGCCAAGGGTGGCACGAACGAGCGAAGCAACCTCTGGACCTTGTGCTTTGACTGCAACAGAGGAAAAAGAGACACCTTCCTCTGACCTGCGAGGGAGATCACGATGAGCGATCGCGGTCATCACCTGCACCGCGCCCACCGCCGCCGCGAGGTGCCGGCCGGCCTGCTCCTGGCGTCGGAGCGCCACGCGGTCGACACCGCGCCGAGCGGCGAGGAGCACCTCGCGAAGCAAGAGCGGCTGGAGCTCGCGACCCAGGTGCTCGACACGCTCGATCCCGAACGGCGGGTCCTCCTCGTCATGTACGAGGTCTACGAGGTGCCGCTCGTCGACATCGCCCGCGCGCTCGGCCTCAAATACAACACCGCCAGCAACCGGCTTCGCCTCGCCCGCGAGGACTACCGCGCCGCCGTCAAGCGGCTGCGCCCGGAGCAGCGCCAAGCGCCGGCAGCTCGCCGCGCACGAGGAGCGGTTCCCGCTCGGCCGGCTGACGTCCGTACGGGAGCGGCTCCGCGCGCTCGTCCGGACACGTCTCGCCGCCCCACCGGAGCGGGGCGTGCCAGAAAGGGCGTCGTCGCGATGAGCAGGCCCAGGGCGCGACAGGAGCTCGACCGGCCGCCTCTCCGCTGCGCCGCCGGGGCGCTCCGGGGCGCTCGACGCGCGGCGCGCGCGGTCGTCGCGGCCTTCATGGGGCTGCTCTGCGCCGNTCGTCGCGGCCTTCATGGGGCTGCTCTGCGCCGCGGAGGCGCGCGCCGCGCCGGAGCCGCCTGCGGTGCGGATCGAGGTCCAGCGAGGGCCCGGCGCCGAAGGCTGTCCCGACGAGACGTTCCTGGGCTCGGAGGTGGCGCGCAGGCTCGGGGCCGATCCGTTCGAGGACGACGCGCCGCGGGCGCTCACGATCCACATCGCGCGGGAGGGACCCGAGCTCACGGCCTCGCTGGCGCTGCGCGACGGCGAGGGGAAAACCCAATGGGCCGACGGGTTCAGAACACGGAGCGGCTGCGAGGAGCTGCTGTCCGGCGTGGCCCTCGCCATCGTGGCGCAGCTCCTCGGCGCGCCGGAGCAGGCGGATTCGCCGCCCGAGCCCTCGCCGCCGTCCGGGTCCGCGCCGCGGTCCGAGCCCTCG
>NZ_JEMA01000232.1 GCF_001589285.1 Sorangium cellulosum
GTGGCCGGCGTCGTCCCCGCGTCGTCCTGGCCGCTCCCGCGGATCACGAACACGCCGACGGCGATGACCCCGAGGAGCAGCGTCGCCGAGAGCAGCGCGATCGCGACCACCGCGGCAGGGGAGGCCTGCAAGCCCGGGATCCGGCGCCCGTCCGACGAGATCCCGAGGGTTGTCGACGAGGCGAACGTCGCGGCGGCGCGCGAGCTCATCGGCGCGTTGTACGGGCCGGGCACGATCTGCTGCTGCGGCGTGGGCGCCGGGAGGCCGTCCGGCGGCACCGGGCTCGGCCTGCCGCCTTCCGCGCCGTGCGGCCCCGGCGCCCCGCCGGCGCCCGAAGGCGGCTGCGAGTACGGCGGCTGCGAGTACGGCGGCTGCGGGTACGGCGCCCCCGCGTGGGCGGCCCCGGCGGGCGGCTGCTGCGAGAACGGCGACTGCGGGTGCGGGTACGGCGTCGCCGCGTGGGCGACCGCCGGCGCCTGCTGCGAGAACGGCGGGTGCGGGTACGGCGTCGCCGGGCGCGGCAGCGGCGCGGCGTCGGCGTGCCCGACCGGCGGGGGCGACGAGATCCCCGGCCACGACGGCTCGCGGATCGCGGGCGACGAGCCCCGCGCGTCCGAGAACGAGGGCTGCGACGCGCGGTGCCCGCCGAGGGCGGCGGCGCGCAGCGACAGGCCGCCCATGCGCGCGATCCGGTCGATGGTCGGGTACGTGCGCGCGGGCGCGAACGGCGCGAGCGCCACGACGAGCTCGGCGACCGACGCATGCCGGTGCTCGCGCTGGCGGGCGTAGGCCCTCTCGAGCACGGCCGCGAGCTCGGCGGGCACGTCGTGGCGGATGTCCCGCAGCGGCGTCGGCGTGCCCGTCAGCACCTCCGCGCAGAGCTGCGGCAGCGTCTCCGCGTAGTACGGCTGCCGGCCGGCGAGCAGCTCGTAGAGCGAGACGCCGAGCGCGTAGATGTCGGTGCGGTGATCGACCGAGCGGGTCTGCCGCATTTGTTCAGGGGACATGTACAGCGCCGACCCGAGCGCCGCGTCCGTGCCCGTCAGGATGTCGACCGCGTTGGTCGCCATTTTGGAGATGCCGAAGTCGAGCACCTTCACGAGCGGCGAGCCGTCCGCGCGCGTCGTCAGGAACAGGTTCGCCGGCTTGAGATCGCGGTGCACGATCCCGAGCCCGTGGGCCTCGGCGATCGCCTCGCTGCCCTGGACGACGTAGTCGACAGCGTCCTCCATGCCGAGCACGCCATGGTCCCGGAGCAGGTGCGCGAGGTCGCTCCCGTCCAGGAGCTCCATGACCATGTACGGGGCGCCGTTCTCGAGCGTGCCGACGTCCGAAACACGGGCGACATGCTCGCTCTTGATCCGCATGCCGGCCTTCGCCTCGCGCAGGAAGCGGGCCGACCCCTCCGGGTGCCGGGTGAACTCGGGGAGCAGGAACTTCAGCGCGACACGCTCGTCGAGCACGACATGCCGCGCCTGGACGACGACCCCCATCCCGCCCTGGCCGATGATCCGCTCCACGCGGTACTTGCCGGCGAGCACGGTCCCCGGCTCGACAGGGGCCACCGAGGGCCGTGTTGTCTCGGAATCCGACACCGCGGCCGATGATCACCGCTTCGCCCTCGGACGGCAAGCGCGCGGCGCCGGCGCAGCCGCCCCGGCGTCCCACGCGGAGCAGAACAGGCCGAAAGGTGCAGCGACGCCGCCGCACGATCTCGCCGCGCTCGCCCGCATCGCCCAGGTTCATCCCCGGCCTCATCACCCCGGTAGGCCCGCGGAGAACACCGTCGCCGGGGGTCGGGCAGCTCGCCGTTGCCTCACCCGCGCGCGACAAGGTGACGAGCTCGAGAGACGAGGGATACCCCGCGTCGCCACACCGCCGTTCCCTGGCTGAATCGTCCCGGAAACGATCGCGCGCCGCCTCGCGCAGAGCGAGACGAACGCAGTCACTTCTGATTGGATAGCGCCACTCCCGGAGACAACCACCGTGCGCCTGCTCATCCAGCACCGGACCCGCTACAGCTATCCAACCCCCGCCGCGCTCGGCCCGCACCTCATCCGGCTGCGGCCCGCGACGCACGCGAAGGCGAAGATCGAGTCGTACAGCCTGAAGATCGACCCCCCCATCGATGTCCGCTGGCAACAGGACCCGTACGGCAACCACGTCGCCCGGGTGCTCTTGCCCGCAGGGGAGCGCGTCCCGCACCTCGACATCCTCGTCGAGCTCGCTGTCAGCGTGCGCCCCGTCAACCCGTTCGACTTCTACCTCGACGAGCGCGTCGAGAAGGTCCCGTTCGCCTACCCGGCCGAGCTCGCGCAGGACCTGGCCCCCTTCCTCGCCAGCGCCGATCCAACGATCTCCCGCGGCCCGCTGCTCGACGAGTTCCTCGCCGGGCTGCCGAGGGACGGCGACACGGTCTCGCTGATCATCGCCCTGAACGCCGCGGTCAACCGGCGCGTCAAGTACGTCATCCGCGAGGAGGCCGGCATCTGGACGCCGGAGGAGACGCTCGGCCACGGGCGCGGGAGCTGCCGCGACTCGGCCGTGCTGCTCATCGCGGCGCTCCGGTCGCGCGGGCTCGCCGCGCGCTTCGTCAGCGGCTACCTCATGCAGCTCACCGACGAGGGGATGATCCCCGACCAGCCGCGCGGCGTGAGCCGCGACGTCGTCGACCTCCACGCGTGGGCCGAGGTCTTCCTGCCCGGCGCCGGCTGGATCGGCCTCGACGCGACGAGCGGCCTGCTCTGCGGCGAGGGCCACATCCCGCTCGCCTGCACGGCGTCGCCCGCGCTCGCGGCGCCGGTCGAGGGCACGAGCGACGTGCGCGCGAGCGACGTGCGCTTCGAGATGAAGGTCGGGCGGCTCGGCCACGAGCCGCGGCCCACGACGCCCTACGAGGAGCCCGTGTGGCAGGAGCTCCTGTCCGTCGCCGATCGCGCGGACGAGCGGCTCGCCGCGGCGGGCCTCACCCTCACCATGGGCGGCGAGCCGACCTTCAACTCGCGCGAGTACCCGGACGCCCCGGAGTGGCGCGAGGGCGCGCTCGGCCCGACCAAGTGGTCGCAGGGCCTCAAGCTCGCGCACGAGCTCCGGCGCCGGATCACGCCGGGCGGCGTCCTGCTGCTCCGCGCCGGCAAGCACTACCCCGGCGAGAGCCTGCCCCGCTGGGCGCTCGAGATCATCGGCCGCCGCGACGGCGTCGCCCTGTGGACCGACATGTCCCAGGCGCGCCACGCGGATCCCGCGGTCTCGGCGCGGAGCTCGTCGCGCGGGCGCGGCCTCCTGCAGTCGCGCCAGTTCGCCCAGGCGCTCGCGGCGCGCCTCGGGCTCTCCGAGTTCCTGCTGCCGGCCTACGAGGACCCCTGGCGCCACCTCCAGGACGAGGCGAGCCTGCCCGTCGACGTCGACCCGCTCGAGGCGAAGCTCGACGACCCGGAGGAGCGGCGGCGCCTCGCGCGGGTGCTCGACAGGGGGCTCGGCTCCGAGGTCGGCTTCGTCCTGCCCCTCACGCGCCAGTGGGGGTCGTGGATCAGCGAGCGCTGGGGCTTCCGGCGCGGGCACCTCTTCCTGCTGCCCGGCGACAGCGCCCTCGGCCTGCGCCTGCCGCTCCGCTCCCTCGTCGCCGCGGCGCCGCCCCCGCCGCTCGAGGAGCTCGTGTCGCCGCCGGACCCGCGGCGCGGCGAGCTCGACNCGTGTCGCCGCCGGACCCGCGGCGCGGCGAGCTCGACGACAACGAAGCCGAGGAGGAGCCGAAGCAGCGCCGCGTCGAGGCGCTGGCCGGCGACG